>NZ_BDAS01000009.1:0-154959 GCF_001602235.1 Alcanivorax sp. NBRC 102024 | reverse complement strand
AAGCTACAAGCTACAAGCTACAAGCTACAAGCTACAAGCTACAAGCTACAAGCTACAAGCTACAAGCTACAAGCTACAAGCTACAAGCTACAAGCTACAAGCTACAAGCTACAAGCTACAAGCTACAAGCTACACTGGTGGGATAAGGAAAGACTGGAAAGTTCCTCGTAGTCCGCAATTTCTACGAAGCCGCTGTAGGAGTACCTCTTGAGGTGCGAACCGCGCTTGCGCGGAAATCGCCCGCAGGGCGATCAGGAATCTCAGAGCTCGACAGGTTTCAGAAAGAACGGCGGACGACAATCCTTTCTTGCCTCGCTGCGCTCGGTTCGTCCCTCAAGAGGAACTCCTACCGACAGGCCCATAGCCTGGCTGCGCGAGAGACTATGGAAATTCATGAGGCACAGGGCCTTCTTCGCGTTGCAGCTTGCAGCGGCTGTTACCGTTCCATGCTACGCGGGAGAGGATGCCCTGCAAGTCGCAGCGCCAGGGAGGTGATGTACTGCCAGGGATCGCCTTTGGCCATGCCTTTCACGCACTGGTCGGCGCGAATGGCGCTGGACTGGGCGGCCTTCAGGTGTTGCGGGTTGAGGCGCTGGGCCTGGGCCTGCATGGCACGTACCCGCTGGGGGGGCAGGCGCGGTGGCGGGCCGCCGCTGAGCATGCCGTCGAGGATGCGGATGTCACGGCTCAGTGCCCATAGCAACACCGGCGGCTCCACGCCTTCGGCGCGAAGGGTCTGGATGATGTGCAACACGCGCTGGGCGTTGCCCTGGGCGGTGGCTTCGGTGAGATCGAAGGGCGAGTAACGGCTGGAATCGCCTACCGCCTGTTGTACGTCTTCCGGGCCTACCTGGCCGTCTTCCACCAGCAGAGTCAGTTTGTCCACTTCCTGGGCGGCGGCCAGCAGGTTGCCTTCGCTGCGTTCGATCAACAGGGCCAGGGCATCCTCCGTTGCGCTGAGTCCGCGGCTGGCCAAGCGGTCCTGCAGCCAGTTGCGCAGGCCGGCACCTTCCACCGGCCAGACTTCAATCACTGCGCCCACTTCGTCCAGGGCTTTCACCCAGGCGCTGTTCCAGTCCTTGCGGCGATCCAGTTTTGAGCAGCGGATCAGCAGCAGGGTGTCATCGCCGGGGCTGGCCAGAACATCGCGGAGAATCTGGCTGCCGGCCTTGTCCGGTCGCTTGTCGTTGAGCACCAGTTCCAGAATCCGGCGGCCACCGAACAGGCTCATGCTCTGGGATTCGTTGAGCAGGGCATTCCAGTCGATGCCGGTGTCGGAAGAGAAACGGTGACGCTCGTCAAAACCCTGATCCCGGGCGGCGCGGCGCAGGTCGTCAAGCAGCTCGCCCTGTTGCAGCGGCTCATCGCCGGCCACCAGGTAGGCGGGCAGTAACCGGTCGGCCAGATGTTTGCCAAGCTGCTCCGGGCGCAGGCGCATCAGTAGGTCTCCCAGCCCTCGGAGGCGGCGGCAATCTGGTTGATCAGCCGATAAGCCATATCCAGAAACAGGTCGTCACGGACCAGTTGCTCCTCGTCGGAGGAGGCGGTGGCGTTTTCCGGATACCAGGGGAGGTTACGCAGGGTCATCATGCGCGTTGGCGTGGTTAGCAGGGCACCACTCTTGCGGTCCTTGATATGCCAGCGCAGGGTGTAGCGAAGTTCGATTTCCGCCTGACGGCCCTGGGCATCCACCGCGGAAGTACGACGCATCCAGTCCTCATCATCAATGACCAGGATGTAAGGGGCTTCGCTATGTACCAGCACGCCCTGGTCTTCCAGTTCATCTTCCAGGGTGTAGCGCAGTTCCGTGGAGGCACCGCTTACCGTCAGGGTTTCCATGGAGGGTGTGCTGGTGGTGCCGCGCAGTTGCCAGCCGCAGGCACTGAGGGCAAGCCCCAGCACCATCAGCAGGATCACACGCGTTGTGGCGCGCAGGGTGGATGTCATAACCGCCTCTCAGTTGGCAACGATGTTGACCAGTTTACCCGGTACCACGATCACCTTGCGGATGGTTTTGCCGTCGGTGAATTTCTGCACATTGGGCTCGGCCTTGGCCAGGTTTTCCACGGTGTCCTTGTCGGCGCTGGCGGGCACCTCGAGCTTGGCGCGGACCTTGCCGTTCACCTGTACCACCAGTTCGATGCTGTCTTTCACCAGCGCGCTTTCGTCCACGTCCGGCCAGGCGGCATTGAGTACCGCTTCATCATGGCCCAGGGCCTGCCACAATGCATGACTGGCGTGGGGGGTGATGGGCGCCAGCACCAGTACGGCGGCTTCCAGGGCTTCGTGCTTCACGGCGGCGTCGCCATCGAATTTGCTGACGTCGTTGATCAGCTCCATCACTGCCGCAATGGCGGTGTTGAAGGTGTGACGCCGGCCAAAGTCGTCGCTGACTTTCTGAATGGTTTCGTGGGTCTTGCGACGTAGTGCCTTGGCATTGTCGTCCAGGCTGTCCACGTTCAGTGCACCCGGCAGGCCGGCTTCCACGTGTTCTGCCACCAGACGCCACAGGCGTTTGAGAAAGCGGAAAGCGCCTTCCACGCCAGAGTCGTTCCACTCCAGAGACTGCTCCGGGGGTGCCGCGAACATCATGAACAGGCGCACGGTGTCGGCACCGTATTCCTCGATCATTTCCTGCGGGTCCACGGTGTTGCCCTTGGACTTGGACATCTTGGCGCCGTCTTTGAGCACCATGCCCTGACAGAGCAGTTGCTTGAAGGGCTCGTCGGATTCCACCAGGCCGGTGTCGCGCAGCAGTTTGTGGAAGAAGCGCGAATAGAGCAGGTGCAGGATGGCGTGTTCAATGCCGCCCACGTATTGATCCACGGGCAGCCAGTAGTTGGCGGCCGCCGGGTCCAGCATGGCCTGGTCGTTCTGCGGGCAACAGTAACGGGCGTAGTACCAGCTGGACTCCATGAAGGTGTCGAAGGTGTCGGTTTCGCGCAGGGCGGGTTGACCGCCAAACGTGGTCTTGGCCCACTCCGGGTCAGCCTTGATGGGGCTCTTCACGCCGTCCATCTCCACCTCGGTGGGCAGCACCACCGGCAACTGGTCTTCCGGGGTGGGGTGCAGTTCGCCGTCTTCGGTTTCCACCATGGGGATGGGGGCACCCCAGTAGCGCTGACGGGAGACACCCCAGTCGCGCAGGCGATAATTCACTTTTTTCTCGCCCAGGTTGCGCTCGCTCAGCCAGGTGGCGATGGCGTCGAAGGCCTCGGCGGAGGTCTTGCCGGTGAATTCCCCGGAGTTCACCAGTTTGCCTTTTTCGGTGAAGGCTTCGCTGTCCAGATCGATGGACTCACCCTTGGCCGGTTCAATCACCTGCTTGATGGGCAGGCCGTATTTTTTGGCAAATTCGTAATCCCGCTGGTCGTGGGCGGGCACGGCCATGACCGCACCGGTGCCGTAGCTCATCAGCACGAAGTTGGCTACCCAGACCGGGACCTGTTCGCCGCTGATCGGGTGAGTCGCGGTGAGGCCGGTGTAGATGCCTTTCTTTTCCATGGTGGCCATATCGGCTTCGGCCACCTTGTTGTGCAGGCACTCTTCCACAAAGTCTGCCACTTCATGGTTGGCGGCAGCCGCTTTCTTCGCCAGCGGGTGCGCCGCCGCCACGGCCACGTAGCTCACCCCCATCAGGGTGTCCGGGCGGGTGGTGTAGACGCGCAGCGGCGCTTCGCCCTGAATGGCGAATTCCATTTCCACGCCTTCCGAGCGGCCGATCCAGTTGCGCTGCATGGTCTTGACCTGTTCCGGCCAGCCATCCAGCTGGTCCAGGTCTTTCAGCAATTCATCGGCGTAGTCGGTGATCTTGATGAACCACTGGGGAATCTCTTTCTGTTCCACCAGGGCGCCGGAGCGCCAGCCGCGGCCGTCGATCACCTGCTCGTTGGCCAGTACGGTCTGATCGATCGGGTCCCAGTTCACGGTGGACATCTTGCGATACACCAGCCCCTTCTCGTAGAGCCTGGTGAAGAACCACTGTTCCCAGCGATAGTATTCCGGCGTGCAGGTGGCCAGCTCACGATCCCAGTCGTAACCGAAGCCCAGGCGCTGCAGTTGGCCGCGCATGTAGTCGATGTTCTCGAAGGTCCACTTGGCCGGCGCCACCTTGTTCTTGATGGCGGCGTTCTCGGCGGGCAGGCCGAAGGCGTCCCAGCCCATGGGCTGCAGTACATTCTTGCCCAGCATGCGCTGGTAACGGCTGATCACATCGCCGATGCTGTAATTGCGCACGTGGCCCATGTGCAGTCGCCCGGACGGGTAGGGGAACATGCTCAGGCAATAGAACTTTTCCTTGCCGGCCTCTTCGGTGACCTTGAAGCTTTGGTTATCCTCCCAGTACTGCTGGGCTTGGGCTTCGACTTGATCGGGGCGATACTGTGCGTCCATCGGCTCTCTACTGATCAAAAAAATACGGGAACATCGCGGTTGCGAAGGGGACATAGGATACATGAGCTTAGCCCGGATTTCTCACCGGTCTGCACCCGAAACGTGTCGGCTGGGTAATCATCGCGAGCGGGAGTGCCCATGGCGCTGACCTACCTGGTACTGCTGGTGCTGGTGGGGGGTACCTTGCCGGCCGTGGTCCGCAGTCTGCTGCCCCCGCTGCCACGACGCATTACGGGTATTACTCCCCAGGCGGTGGTGGTGCTGGGTGCCGGGCGGCGCCAGCGCAATGGCCAGTTTTCCCTGACCACCCGTGGTCTGAGACGGTTACAGTTGGCGGCGGAACTGGCCCACGAGCATGGCTTGCCGCTGCTGGTCAGCGGTGGCATCAGCGGCACGCCCCATGCGGATGATGAACCCACTGAGGCCCAGCTGATGGCCGAGCTGGTGCGCCGGCGCTGGCCAACCATGACAGTGCTGGAGGAAGGGGAAAGCCGTAATACCTGGGAAAATGCCGTGCACTGCGGCGAGTTACTGGGGCAGCGCGGCATCGACGAGATCATCCTGGTCAGTGACCGGTCCCATCTGCCCAGGGCATTGCTGTGTTTCCAGAGCCAGGGGGTGATGGCTCAGGCCGCCTGGCGCAAGCGGCTGCCAAAACAGGAATGGGTGCCTTCCGCCGGGGCCTTATCCATGGTGCCGGAGATCTGGTACGAGTGGCTGGCGCTGGTGTGGTATCACCTGCGGTATCTTTAGGGGGACGCAGGCGATTGGCGGCAAGCTGCGGAGGTAGTTGCGAGGTACGAGTTGCGAGGAGCGAAAGGCGATACGGGTTTGCATTTCGCAACTCGCAACTCGCTGAATGTCTGTTGTCAGTGTGTCCTAGGGTGAGGTGTCGGGCTCCTCCTCCCGCAAACTCTCCGGCGCCAGCACTTCCATGGCCTGATAGTGACTCAGATATACCCTGCCGGTAAGCACCTTCTGAAAGTCAGTTTTTATCAGCATGTCCATCACAGGACCCTTTACGTTGGAGAGGTTCAGGGTCACGCCGGCGTCCTTCAATCGTTCGTTCAGTCTTTCCAGACTTTCCACGGCGCTGGCATCCAGATGGTTGATGCCGGAGCAATGCAGCACCACATGCTGAATCTGCGGGTGGGCCTGGGCCTCGTCGTAGATACGGTCTTCCAGGGTGCGGGCATTGCCAAAATAGAGGGATTCATCCACCCGGATGGAGAGCACGGCCTCGGTGAGCTGGACGCTGTGCCGATCCATGTTGCGAAAATGATGGGTGCCGGGAATCCGGCCCAGTTCGGCCACGTGGGGCTGACTGGTACGCCACATGAACAGCGCCACGGACAGCACCACTCCCAGCAATAATCCGCTTTGCACATTGATCAGCAGCACCCCGACCAGGGTGGCGGCCATGGCCAGGGCATCCGGTCGGCTGAAGGCCCACAGGTGTCTCAGCTCCGACAGATTGATCAGTGGCAGAATGCCAACCACGATGATGGCCGCCAGGGAGGCCAGTGGCAGCAGCTGGAACCATCCGGTAAAGAACAGCGCCACCAGGGCAATGCCGATACCGGTGAGCAGGCCGGCCATGGGTGTGCGGGCGCCGGCCTGGTAATTCACCGTGGTGCGAGAAAAACTGCCGGTCACAGCAAAGGCACCGGAGAGGCCGCTGCCGATGTTGGCCAGTCCCAGCCCCATCAATTCCCGGTTGGCATCGACCCGTTCGCGACGTTTGGCGGCCAGGGCCTGGGCCAGGGAAATGGATTCCACAAAGCCGATCAACGCCAGCAATGCGGCCGGGGTTATCAGGTCCTGCCAGTGCATGGGGTCCAGCCCGGGCAGGGAAAAATGGGGGAGCCCTGCAGGGATGGAGCCGACCACGGCAAGACCATGGCTATCCAGCGACAGGGATGCGGTGAGCAGCATGGTGACCAGCACGGCCACAATCGGTCCGCACTTGCTGATAAAGGCCACCAGCCAGCCGGGCAGCCGGGTGCCCTCGAGGGGGGCGGCCAGGTATTTCGGGATCAGCAGGCAGGCAATGGCGATCAGGCTGATGCCCAGTGTCAGCCAGTGGGTCTGCGGCAGCTGTTGCCCCAGTGTCTGCGCCAGGGTCAACAGCTCCTCCCCGGAGGCATCGATGCGCAACAGGTGCTTGAGCTGACTGGCGGCGATGAGAATGGCGCAGCCGCTGATGAAACCGGTGATCACCGGGTGGCTGAGCAGGTTGGTGAGCCAGCCCAGCCGCAATATGGCCATGGCCACCAGAAACAGCCCGGACAGCAGCCCCATGCCGATGGCCGCCTGGATAAACAGTTGCGGGTCGCCCTGGGCCAGGGTGCCGGCGGCGGACGCGGTGATCAGCGAGGTAAGGGCGGCGGGGCCCACGGACAGGGTGCGGCTGGTGCCGAACAGGGCGTAGAGAATCAGCGGCAGGATGCTGGCATAGAGGCCGGTTTGCGGCGGCATGCCGGCGAGCATGGCGTAGGCCAGGCCCTGGGGAACCAGCAGGATGGTGACAATGATGGCGGCCAGTACATCCCCGGCCGCCAGCTCGCGGTTGTAGGTGGCGAGCCAGTCACTGGCCGGCAGCCAGCGGAACCGGCGGCCGGCATCGTCCACAGCTACTGGCCCCGGCGCTGGTCGAGCCGGCCGGCAAGCTGGCTCAGGTCATAGCCGGCCTGTTCGGCGGTGGCCAGGATGCTGGCGTTGTCCTGCTCGTCCGCCTGGGTCAGGGCCCACAGGGTGGTGCAGCGGGTGCCGGTGCGGCAGAAGGCCAGTACCGGTTGCTCTGCCAGGGACACGATGGCGTCAAAGCCGTCGATGTCCACGTCGGTGATGTTATTGCCCACCACCGGCTGATGGGCGTACTCGAGGCCGGCGGCTTCTGCGGCGGCGGCCAGCTCGGCGCTGCTGGGCTGGTCCTCACTTTCGCCATCCGGTCGGTTGTTGAGGATGGTCTTGAAGCCGGCGCTGGCCAGCTCGGCCATGTCTTCAGGCTGCAGTTGCGGGGCCACAGACAGGCTCTCGGTAAGGCGATTGATGGTAGCCATGAAAACTCCTTGCGAATGAACGCTCAGCTTAACCTTGTCAGACAGGGCTGCAAGGGGGAGCGGGATTTTCCTCGATGCTTTCCGGGGCCAGAGTACGCATGGCCTGATATTGGGTGAGAAAGATCTGACCGGTCAGTAATGCCGGCAGGGTGGTGTGCTGCAACTGGTCCATGACCGGCCCCTTGATTTCGGAAAGGTGCAGACGGATACCGGCATCATCCAGCCGCTGATTGAGGCTCAACAGGCTATCCACGGCACTGGCGTCCAGGTGATTGATGGCGGTGCCTATCAGTACCACGTGTTCCGTTTGCGGACGCAGCAGGGCGGCATCGTAGATCCGGTCTTCCAGGCCGCGGGCGTTGGCAAAATACAGGGACTCGTCGATACGTATGCTCAACACCCGGGGAGAAACGCGCACCTGGTGGCGCTGCACATTACGGAAATGCTCGGTGCCGGGCACCTGGCCTACTTCGGCCACATGGGGTTGATTGGTTCGCCACAGATAAAGTGCCAGGGAGGTGATCACCCCGGCCAGCACCCCGGCTTCCACACCCCAACCCAGTACCCCCACCATGGTGATGGCCATGGCGGTGAAATCCAGCCGGGAGAAATGCCAGGTGTGTTTCAGTGCCGGCAGGTCCACCAGTGATAGCACCGCCACCACGATAGTGGCGGCCAGGGTGGCCTTGGGTAGATAAGTGAAGGCGCCGGTCAGGAACAGGGCGGTCAGGGCAATGCCCATGGCGGTGAATACGCCGGCCATGGGCGTGCGGGCGCCAGCATCGAAATTTACCACGGAACGGGAGAAGCCCCCGGTCACCGGGAAGCCCCCGCTGAAGGCGCTGGCCAGGTTGGCGCCGCCCAGTCCCATCAATTCCTGATTGGCGTTGATGCGCTGGCGACGCTTGGCTGCCAGGGTCTGTGCCACGGAGATGGATTCCACAAAGCCGATCAGGCTGATCAGCAGAGCGGGCAGCAATAACGCCTGCCAGAGGCCGGCATCAAATACAGGTAATGACAATGCGGGCAGGCCTTCGGGAATGTGACCGACAATAGCCATGCCGCCGCTATCCAGTTCCAGCATGGCCACGGCCAGTGTGGAGCCGAGTACGGCGATGACAGGTCCTGCTTTGCTCACCAGGTCGGACCAGAAGGCATTGAAACCGAGTTTTTGCAGCAAGGGCTTGAGCGCCTTGCGCACCCAGAACAGGAAGGCTGTCACCAGCGCACCGAGTACCACGGTAGGCCAATGGGTTTGGGGAAAATACTGTGTTAGCGATCGGCCAAGCTCCACCAGGTTATGGCCCGACAAGGGAATGCCCAGCAGATGCTTGAGCTGACTGGCGGCAATCAGCAGGCCGGAGGCACTGATAAAGCCGCTCACCACTGGGTGCGATAACAGATTGGCAATCCAGCCCAGTCGAAGCAAGGCCATCACCATAAGAATGGTGCCGGACAGAAAAGCCAGAATGACAGTGGCTGCCAGGTATTGTTGACTGCCGGCCGTGGCTACCTGACTGGCTGCAGCAACGGTCATCAGCGAGGCTACCGCCACCGGGCCCACCGCCAGGGTACGGCTGGAACCGAGCAGGGCATAGACAACCAGTGGCAGGATGCTGGCGTAGAGACCGACTTCCGGCGGCAGCCCGGCGAGCATGGCATAGGCCAGGCTCTGGGGAATGAGCATGATGGTGACGATCACCGCTGCCACGCTATCCCGGGCAGCGGTCTCGCGGTTGTAGTGGGGCAGCCACTGGGCGGCGCCCAACCAGGTGGGCAGTTTCATCTTGCCATCCCTTGTTGTGTCACGCCTCAGAGCTTCCCTGGCCTGGCCAGCCACTCATGGCCCTTTAGCATCAGCTCGAAGTAGATTTTTGGCATGGCATGACGTTTCAGCCACCACATACTGCTGCGCGGTACTGTGGGGTCGAGCGGGAAGCTGGGTTGCAGTTTGCCCTGATAGCCAAATTCGGCCAGCACGACCTTGCCTTTTTCCACGGTCAGCGGGCAGGCGCCATAGCCTTCATAGCGGGCGGTCGGCGCTCGATTCTCCAACGCAGCGCAAAGATTTTCCGCGACAACCGGCGCCTGCTTGCGCACGGCAGCAGCGGTTTTGGCATTGCTGGCGCCGCAGGCATCGCCCAGGCTGAATACATTGGCAAAACGGGGGTGCTGCAGGGTGGCTTCGTCCACGGCGACCCAGCCGGTCTCGTTGGCCAGCTCACTGTCGCGCACAAACCGTGGGGCCCGTTGTGGTGGGACCACATGCAGCATGTCGAAGGCCTCGGTGTGCTCGGTGCTGATGCCATCGCCATTGGTGCGCCGGAAGGTGGCTTCGCGGGCAGGGCCATCCACCGCGATCAAGGTGCTGCTGAAATTCAGGTTGGCCTTGTAGCGCTTCACATATTCCATCAGCGGCGGCACAAAATCCGCCACGCCGAACAGTACGGCGCCGGCATTGTGGAACTGCACATCAATGTTGCCCAGGGTGCCGGTGTTTTCCCAGTGATGACAGGACAGGTACATGGCCTTCTGTGGCGCCCCGGCGCACTTTATGGGCATGGGCGGCTGGGTGAAAAGCGCCCGGCCACGTTTCAGTTGTTGCACGCATTCCCAGGTGTAGGGCGCCAGTTCAAACAGATAGTTGCTGGTCACACCATGCTTGCCAAGGCTGTTTTCCAGACCCGCTATGGCGCCAAGATTCAGCTCCAGACCCGGTGCCACTACCAGAAACTGGTAGCTCAGGGACTGGCCATCTTCCAGGGTTACCTGATTGTGTTCCGGCTGCAGGCTGGTAACACGGGTGCGCAACCACTTGGCTCCGTTGGGAATCAATTTGCCGGTGGCTTTGCAGGTATTGGCCGGGTTGAAACAACCGCCACCCACCAGGGTCCAGGCGGGCTGGTAAAAGTGCCGGTCATTGGGCTCCACGATGGCCACGGACAGGTGCGGCTTGCGCTTGAGGAGGCTGGCCGCCGCCGCAATGCCGGCAGCACCGCCGCCGATCACAACTACGTCCCACAGAGTCGGTGTCATGGTCATTGCCTCTTACAGTGCGTTCAGCGGAATTTTCAGGTAGCTAACGCCATTGTCTTCCTCGGGAGGCAGGTGGCCGGCGCGCATATTGATCTGCACCGAAGGCAGAATCAGCCGCGGCATATCCAGGGTGGCATCGCGTTTTTCGCGCATGCTGACGAACTCCTCCTCGGAAACGCCTTCGTGCACGTGGATATTGTCGCGACGCTGGTCGCCCACGGTGGTTTCCCACTGATATTCGCTACGGTTTTCCGGCAGATAGTCGTGGCAGAGATACATGCGGGTGTCGTCCGGCAGGGCCAGCAGCTTCTGCACGGACTGGTACAGGGTGCGGGCATCACCGCCGGGGAAGTCACAGCGGGCGGTGCCATAGTCCGGCATGAACAGGGTGTCGCCCACAAACACTGCATCGCCGATCACATGGCTCATGCAGGCCGGAGTATGCCCAGGGGTGTGAATGGCCCGCGCCTCAATGTTGCCGACCTGGTAGGTGTCCCCATCGGCAAACAGGTGATCGAACTGGCGGCCGTCTCGGGCGAACTCGGTGCCGGCGTTGAAGACCTTGCCGAAGGTGTCCTGCACGGTACGGATATGTTCACCGATCGCCAGCTTGCCGCCGACCTGTTCCTGAATCCAGGGTGCCGCGGAAAGATGATCCGCATGGACATGGGTTTCCAGCAGCCATTCCACGGTGAGCGCTTCCTGTTTGACGTAGGCCACGATCTGGCTGGCACTGTCATGGCGGGTGCGCCCGGCTTTGGGGTCGTAGTCCAGCACGGAATCCACAATGGCGCAGCGCCGGGTCTGCGGGTCCGTGACAACGTAGCTGACGGTGTTGGTGTCGTTATCGAAAAAGGCTTTGACGGTTGGGCGAGACATGCCAGTTCCCTCCTGTGGCTGGGTAGCATTCAGGCACAGTTATAGGAGGGAAGCAGGCAAAAGTCAAATTTGGAATAAGCTTATATTAAAAGGTTATATAGTGGTCTTTTTTTCCTTCCTTTCCAGAATGGCAGGCAATAACAACAGCACCGAGAGCACCAGCCAGGGCCAGACACCCAGCGCCATAAAGGGGGTAATGCCGGTGCGTGGCTGGTAGTGGCTGTACAGCACGTCACGCTCGAATTGGGGCAGGGCATCCACAATCCGGCCCTGATGGTCGATGACGGCAGTGACGCCATTGTTGGTGCCACGAAGCAGCCAGCGGCCGGTTTCCAGGGCCCGCAGACGGGCCATCTGGAAATGCTGGAGCGGCCCGGCGGAGGTGCCGAACCAGGCGTCGTTGCTGATGGTCACCAGCACATCCGCATCGTGGCTGCGGCTGGCCACCAGTTGCGGATAGAGAATTTCGTAGCAGATAAACGGCGCCACGGTATGGCCCAGCACCTGCAGGTTGGGCTGGGCCGGATCGCCCGGCGTAAAGCCGGACATGGGCAGATCGAAGAAGGGGATCAGGCCGCGTATCAGCGATTGCAGGGGAACGTATTCGCCAAAGGGCACCAGCTTCTGTTTGTGGTAGACCCGTTCACTGCCGGTGTTGCCATCATGCAAGGGGATGGCGGCAATACTATTGCGGTAGGTAATGCCGGTATCGCTGACGGTGCGCCAGGGAATGCCGGTAATCAGGGCGCCATTGCGGTCTGCCAGTTGTGCGCCCTCGTCTTCAATAAAGTCGGTGATGCTCTGGTAGAACTCGGTCATGGCCGATTCCGGCCATAACACCAGGGTGTCCCCGGGAATCTCCCGGGTCAGTTCATGGTAGATACGTCGCGTCTCGCCGCGCATGGAAATCTGCCACTTCAGATCCTGGGGGATATTGCCCTGCACCAGCGCCACTTTCTGGTCCGGGCCGTCGGCATGGGTAAAGGTCAGAAAATGCGCGGCCGTGGCGGTGATCAGAACCAGCGCGGACAGGCCGGCGGCAACCCAGCGGAGCGCGCCCGGCTGGCGGAGCTGGATCAGGGTGGCACTGATCAGCACCGTGGCCAGGGTCAGCAGCCAGACCCCGCCCAGCGGCGCCAGGCTGGCCAGGGGAGTATCGATAAGTGCATAGCCGGCATACAGCCAGGGGAAGCCCGTCAGCAGCCAGCCACGCAGCCAGTCCAGCAGTAGCCAGACGCCGCTGAATACCAGTGCCGAGCGCCCCAGACGCCAGCTCAGGGAAAATGTCAGGCCGTAGAAGAGGGCCAGAAAGGCGGCGAAAATTGCCGTAAAGGGAATCGCCATCCATAGCGGCATGTAGCCATAGTCGTTCATGGACACATGCACCCAGGAGACACCGAAGCCGAACATGCCCAGGCCGTAGAGCCAGCCGCGCAGGAAGGCTTCCTTGCCGGAGCCGGCCTGCTGCTGACACCAGAAGCCGGCGGCCACACTGACAAACAGCAGTGGCCACAGGTCATAGGGGGCGAAGGCAAGCGGGAATAGCAGGCCGGCAATCAGGGCCAGCAGACGGTGACGCATGGAATTCCTCGTTTCAGGGTGGCGAGCAGGCCGTCTGGCCAATACGGCTAGAGTCCCTACAAAAATACGAATAAAGTATCAATCACAACCTATAATCAATCTTGCCCTGCCTGCGGATCAAGGCGGGGCGCCAGTGGTGGGCAACCATGGTTGCTGTGCCACCTTGTGAATGCTTGGGGGCATCATAGTGAAACACTATTGCAAGTACCATCCGGGGACGGAGGCGCTATGGTATTGCAGCCATGATGGACTGCACTTGTGTCAGCAATGTGTGGAGAGCCGGGAAGGTAGCCTGACAGAGGCCCGTTGTCTGCTCTGCAACCAGGAGCTGCACAGCACCGCGCAGGGTCAGGCTGGGCCGTTGTGGCGACAACTGGACCGGTACCTGCGTTACCCGTTCGCCCCATTGCTGTTGCCGGTGCTGCTGGTATGGGCGTTGCTGGCCGCGTTGGTGCCACCCTTGCCGGTGCTGGTCCCGGTGGCTCTGTTGGGGGGCTTGCCGGCCTGGGGATTTGGCCGGGCGGTGATGGCATTGCGCAGTCACCCCGGCAAAGCACGCAAAATCGCTGTGCCGGGGTGGGACTGCCTGTCTGATATGGCAGGCTGGAGGGCGGCAATGCTGCAGGCATTGCCGGCGTTGATGGTGATGGTGCCCGCCGGCTTCATGCTGGTGTGGGTATCGGTGTCTGCAGGCTTGCTGATCGGTGCGCTGGGCTTGTTTCTGGTGCCGGCCTTCTGGCTGGCGATCCAGGTCCAGGGGGCGCAGCCCGGATCCTTTGCGGCAGCGTTGACCTACATCTTCTCGGCGCCCCGGGATTATCTGGTCGCCGGGTTGTTGGCCTCTGTGGGTTGGTTGCTGGGGGTGGCGTTGGTGGCAGTGGCCGTGGATGTGATGCCGCTGTCGTTGGCCCAGGGGGTAGCGGGTGCGCTGGCTGCCCTCTGGTGGCTGGCGCTGGCTTGCCTGTGCGGCGATATCCTGGCCCGTCATGGTCGCCTCTGGGGGCTGGATCAAGGTGTAAGGAAAGCCAGTGCACCGCTGGAAGAGCGGCGTCAATGGGTGCAGCTTTGTGCCGGCCGCTTCGACAAAGTGCTATTGAGTACGGGCAAAAGCCTGACGCATAAAGGCGCCACGGTGGCAGACTGGCAACGCTATGATCGCCTGCTGGAAATCACCGGCCGGGAGGATGAACGCCGCAGCCAGGCACCGGCCTATCTGGAAAAAATGGTGCTTGCTTCTGCCTGGTCCGAGGCGCTGGTGTTACTGTCTCGTGAGCGGGAAATTACCCCCGGCTGGCTGCCCGCATCACCGTCCCTGCGTCTGGCTCTGGCCCGGGGTATTCACGAGCAGGCGCCGAAAATGGCGGTGGCGTTACTCAAGGATCTTCACGACCGACACCCTGACTTCAGCGAGTTGGGCGACGCCTATCTGTTACTGGCGAAGATCCTGGCCGAGCAATTCGGGCTTGCCGGCAAGGCGGAACAGTATCTGCGTTTTGTGGAAAGCCAGTGCCGGGATGCAAAGCTGCGCAAGCAGGTGGCGGACTACCGCGCGGCGTGGGCGTAGGGCTACGAGCGACGCGCGTTGGATAGAAAAAGGGCCGAGAGTTGATCAAGCTCCGAGCCTTCTTCGAAGCCGCTGTAGGAACGGAGCGCAGCGGAGTAACGCACGTTGTGCAGTGCGGCCCGAAGGGTGAGCGAAGCGAATAATACCTCTTGAGGTGCGAACCGCGCGTGCGCGGAAATCGACCGCAGGGCGATCAGGAATCTCAGGGTTCGACAGGTTTCAGAAGGAATGGAGGATCGATTTCAATCTTTGCCGACTCGCTACGCGCGGTTCGCATGTCGCAGATCCCCCTTGGGGGCAAGCATAGCTCCTACATAAAGGAGAAAACCTCGCCAAGGCTCGAATCGCGCCGCAAGCGACGCTGCTACAGCCTTTGGTCGCGGGTATGGCGCTGTTGCGGTGCTTCCCGCGTTCCCGCTATGGCTCAAGCGCCTTGGCCCGGTGCCCCAATCCTTCCCGAAGTAACGCCTCGCGCAATGCCTGCAGGGCCGGTTTGCGAGTGTCGTGGTGATCCAGGCTGGCGGCCAGGGCTTCTGCCTGGGCAAATTCTCCGGCCCGGGTCAGGGTGGTTACCAGGGGCCAGCCGATGGCGGCGGGCAACGTCGGTCCCTGTTGCTGGCGGAACTGTTGCCAGTGGCCGGCGACCTGTTGAGGTTGGCCCTTTTCGGTGGCCGGGTGGGCAAACAGGCGATGGGCCGTGTGGAGCCAGTCGTTGCTGTGCTGGCCCATGCGGTGGGCAGTGAACAGGCCGGTGAGGGCGTCAAAGTGATCCGGGTGTCGCTCAATCACCTGCTGAAAGGCGTCAATGGCCGCCGCCGGCTGGAGGCTGCCCAGGGCCTCCCAGCCGCGTTGCAGGGTTTGCTGATCCTGCGGGTCCGGCATGACGATCTCGATGTCTTGAGCCGGTTCTGCCGGGCGCATGATCTGCACCAACAGAATGCCGCCGCCAAGAGCCAGCATGCCGGCGGCCAGGTAGGCCGTGGCGGGCTCGCTTTGCCAGGCCTGCAGGACGAGCAAGGCCAGTGGAATGATCGCCAGTGCGGCGGTGGGCAGGGCGATCGCGGGCCATGCCCTGCCGGGCACCGGAAAGGATAATCGGGTGCGCCAGCCCTGCAGTCCGAGGAAGGCTCCATACCAGACCATCAGGGCAGGGGTGGCGCCATGAAACGGCGTTTGCCCGGCCCGGGCCAGCATCAGGTAGCCGGCTCCAGCCAGCAGGCAGCCCAGCAACCACAGTGTCAGCACCCGGCCATGACCCAGGGTCCGTTCCAGAGAGGATGCCAGTGGCATCAGCGCGAGGAGGGTCAGAGCGGTCAGCCACAGGGGGCCGCCGGTGAAGGGGGCGGTGAAGAAGCGGGCCGGACGGGGGCTGCTGTCTGCCAGTCCCCAGCGATACAGGTTGCTGGCGGCGAGCTGACCGGGTACCTGCTGGCGCAGGGCGGACCAGGTGTCTCTCTGGGCCGGCGACCAGAAATCCCGGGCACGCTGTTCACTGTCGGTGACGAAGGCGGGGGAGAGCATCGCGGCGCTGAATGCATGGACATCACCGGCGGCCAGCTGCTGTTCCAGTTGACCGGCGAGTTTGCCCTGGCCATTGAAGCGCAGCCAGGACAGGTAGTTATTCCATTCCAGGGTCTGCAGGCCACTGTGTTGATACCAGCCGAGGGCAGGCTGGGGCGTTTTCGCCGGGTTCAGCAGCGCGCCCAGCAGAAGGGCAACCACAATGGCAGCCACCACCCAGGGCGCGTTTGCCAGCATGGCGATGGAGTCAGCTTTCGACCTCGGTGGTAGTGGCATCGTGGTTTTCCCCCGGCGGTGTCACCCGCAGCAATCTTATTGTTCTGCCGTCGGCGCTGAGCACGGTGAAGAGGTAACCATCCAGTTCGACGCTTTCATCGCGGCCCGGTAGTCGACCGAATTTCTGCATCACCAACCCGCCGATGGTATCGAATTCCTCATCGCTGAACTGACAGCGGAAGTGCTCGTTGAAATCATCGATGGGGGTCAGTGCCTTGACGGTGTATTCGTGGTTGTCGAGATCCTTGATCAGGTAATCTTCTTCTTCCACGTCGTGCTCGTCTTCAATCTCTCCGACGATCTGTTCCAGGACATCTTCAATGGTCACCAGCCCGGCCACGCCGCCATATTCATTGACCACTATCGCCATGTGATTGCGGCTGATACGGAATTCACGAAGCAGCGAATCGAGCCGTTTGGATTCCGGTACTACCATAGCAGAGCGGATGTGGTCCTTGATGGAGAAACGGTCCATACGGGCCGGTTCCAGGATCAGCGGTAGCAAATCCTTGGCCAGCAGGATGCCGATCACTTCGTCCGGGTCGTCGCCCAGGACCGGGAAACGGGAGTGGGCACAGTCGATAATGGTGGGCAGGAAATCCCGTGGGTCGGAGCTGGCCTTGATGCTGACCATCTGGGAGCGGGGAATCATGATTTCGCGCACCTGCATGTCCGCCACACAGACTGCGCCTTCGATAATCCCCAGGGTGTCCCCGTCAATAATGTGGGAATCGCGCATGGAGCGCATCAGGTCCAGCAGTTCGTTCCGGTCTCCGGGTGTGGAGGAGAAAAACTGGCCGACACGCTCCAACCAACTTCGGCTGGTACCGTTATCCGAATAGTCGTCCGACATCAGGGGTGAAGCTCCGTATTGTTCTCAAGGTGGTAAGGGTCGGCAAAACCCTGTTCATTCAGGGCGCGGATTTCCATGGCTTCCATGATCTGCGCGTCGTCGTCGTCAATATGATCGTAGCCCAGCAGGTGCAGTACACCGTGGGTCACCATGTGGGCCCAGTGGGCTTCCAGTGTCTTGTTCTGTTCCATGGCCTCCCGCCGCACTACCGGGGCACAGAGAATGATGTCGCCGAGCAGGGGCTCCATGGCATCTTCCGGCAGCCCTTCGGGCATTTCAAACGGGAAGGACAGCACATTGGTGGGTTTGTCCTTGTCGCGGTATTCCCGGTTGAGGGTGCGAATTTCGTCCTCATCGACGATGCGCAGGGTGATGTCGCCCACCACGCCGCCGGCTGTCTGGGCAGCGTGGCGCACCCAGTCGCATAACCGGGATTCGTCGGGGGCGTCCGGGGCGTCGCTGGCCCACTGGATATCAACGCTGGGTGTCGGTATCCCGTTCATGGCGGTCGTAGGCCTCTACAATACGTTGTACCAGCGGGTGGCGAACCACATCGCGGCTGTCGAAACGGGTCACGCCGATCCCTTTCACCCCGTCCAGGACTTCCAGGGTATTCACCAGGCCGGAGCGCTGGTGGCGGGGCAGGTCCACCTGGGTCACATCCCCGGTGATGACGGCGCGGGTGCCAAAGCCGATTCGGGTGAGGAACATCTTCATTTGTTCCGGGGTGGTGTTCTGTGCTTCGTCAAGAATCACGAAACTGTTGTTCAGGGTGCGCCCGCGCATGTAGGCCAGCGGAGCCACCTCGATCACCATCCGGTCCATCAACTTGGCCACGGTTTCAAAGCCAAGCATTTCATAAAGGGCGTCATACAGTGGACGCAGATAGGGGTCGATCTTTTCCGCCAGGTCACCGGGCAGAAAACCCAGTTTCTCACCGGCTTCCACCGCCGGGCGTACCAGGAGAATGCGCTGGACTTCCGCTTTTTCCAGCGCGTCCACCGCGCAGGCCACCGCCAGCCAGGTCTTGCCGGTACCGGCCGGGCCGATGCCGAAATTGATGTCGTATTTGCGGACCTGTTTGACGTATTCGCGCTGGTGGGCACCGCGGGGCTTGATGCGCACTCGCTTGGTGCGGATCACCACCTCGTCACTGGGAAACGCCACGGTGTTGCCGGTGTGTTTTCCGGAAGCATGGTCGGCCACATTGGACTGCTGCAGATGCAGGTGCACCATCTCCGGAGTCAGCTCGGTGCCATCCCCGGTCTGCGCATACAGCTCACTGAGAATCGCCCCGGCAGCTTCCACGGAGGTGGCCGGTCCGGCCAGATGAAACTGGTTACCACGATTGTGGATATCCACATGCAGGCGTTGGGCAATCTGCTTGATGTGCTCGTCCAGGTGGCCGCAGAGACTGGCCAGGCGACGGGAATCGTTGGGTTCGAGGCTGATATGCTGGGAAGCGAGTGGTGTGTCCAAGATGGAAAACGTGGCCCCTTGGGCTGTTGCAGAGAGTTTCAGAATACCCCGAAGCGCGTTGTCGGGGAAGAAAAATCACCCGCGCAGCCTAGCCTTGTAGGGTGGCGGGTCGCAAGGGTTGATGGCGGCATGTCGGACAACCGGTCGCGCCGTGTTTTCTGAACGGGATACACTTTAATCGAGAATCATTACCTGCTGTTACATCCATCTCTCTGCGTTGGCGGTATCCGAAACAGGACCTGATTGTCCTGACTGGCCGGCGGCACGCCGGTATCGCTATCCAAGGAGAGATGACATGAATGTGAAAGGCAAAGGTTTGCTGTGGCTGTCGCCACTGGCCGTTGCAGTGACGCTGGCAGCCTGTGGGGGCAATGGCAGTGATCGCTCCCTGATCAATTCCCCCGATGTGGCCCAGGGGCCTGCATTGCTGGTGATGCACAATGGTGCTGCCAACGCCGGTCAAATCGACCGCCTGAATGCGGATCTGGAAGTGCAGGCCACCTTCAATGCGGACGCCAATGAAGGTATCGCGCTGGATCTGTTGGGCAATCTCTATGCCGCCAACGACAGTAGTGGGGCGCCCAGTACCCTGCAGGTCCTTCATCAACTGGCAGAACGGACCGACGGCTCGGCCCCGGTTGCCACTCTGGATCGCAGTGTCCCGGCACCGGGTTCCATGACACTGAAAGGGATCGCCATTGCCCATCAGGCCGGCCTGGTCATGGCTGCCAATATCGGCGGTAACAGCGTTGAAGTCTACGGCACCGCTGCCGGTGGCAATGCCGCGCCGCTTGCCTCCACGGCCCTGTCGGGCAATACCTGGGATCTCGCCTATGATGAGGCGGCGGATCGTCTCTTCCTGGCCATGACCAATGGCACTGTCATCGTGGTGGATGATTATGTGGCAGGGGGCTTTATGGCGACGCCGGCCCGTGTGATCACGCCGGATTCGGCCGGTATGGTTTCCAATCTGCACGGGATCGCCTACCAGGCTGACTCGGACACCCTGGTGGTCAGCGATGTGGGTGATGCGGCGGTAGCGGATGATGGCCGCCTGTACGTGATTGAAGAGGCCTCCACGGCCGAGGGCACGGTGACGCCTGCACGGACCCTGGCCGGCCCGGCAACCAAGCTGGGCAATCCGGTGGATCTGGTGCTGGATGACAGCACGGTGTACATCGCGGAAAAATCCAACGACGCCATTCTGGTTTACCGGAATGTGTTTTCCGGTGACTCCGGCGATATCGCGCCGACCAGGGTGGTCGACAGCATCAAGCCCGAATCCCTGGCCATTATTGTTGAACCGGCCTTGCAACCGGACCTGTCCGATATCGATAGCACCGGCACGACCTTCACCGGGGTTGCGGTGACCAGCAATCCCCCGGCCGCCCCGGGTGACCCGGATGTGGTGGTACTGGATCTGGACCTTGGCGCCATGCAGCGAGGCTTTTCCACCACGCAGGATCGTGAAAGCCTGGCATTCAACCAGATGGGCGACGCCTACATTACCTATGATTCCGGACTTGCCGTGATCAATCGTCTGGCCACGGGTCGCGATGGCGAGACCTTCACGCTCAGCCGTGACCGGCTGATTGAGGGGGCCGGCACCGGGCTGATGGCGCCGAAAGGATTTGATGTGGCCGATGCCCTTGGCTGGGTGCTGGTGACTGACAATGGCAACCCGTCTGTCAGAGTGTTCGGTGCCCAGGCCGACGGCGATGTGGCGCCCCTGTTTACCACCACGCTCAGCGTGGCGCCCTGGGATCTGGATTATGACCCGGAGGCTGACCGGCTGTACGTGGCGCTCACCGACGGTACGGTGGCGGTATTCGACAGTTACAGCACGGCCCGTGGCAGTGCCGGCCCGGATCGGCTGATTACGCCTGCAGAAGGGGGCGTGGCATTTGCTGCTCCGACCAACCTGCATGGCATCATCCATGTGGCAGAGACCGACCAGCTGATCCTGTCGGATGTGGGCAGCGGTGCCAATCCCACCGATGGCAAGTTGTATGTGCTGGATAACGGTTCAACCGCTGACGGTATCACCGATGTCACCGTGAATATCGATAACGGCGACAACAATTCCGTGGGTAGTACCCTGCTGGGTAACCCGGTGGATATCGCCTTTGATGGCCAGCACCTGTACGTGGCGGAGAAATCCCAGAGTGTGGTGCTGCGCTTCGATAATATCCTCAGTGCTGCCAGTGGCGACGTGGCACCGTCGCAAACCTGGAATCAGTCGTCACCGGAATCGGTGTCCCTGATTACGGATTCTCTTGGTCGCGCTCCGGAGTAACGTCTGGGGACCGTATTCCGGTCCCCTTGTCCCGGGCCGCTTCGGCGGCCCGGTCTTCTTCTTGACACATTTTTCTCGCACTCTGGTGAATGATCTTCACCTAGTCTTTCATCAGGGATGTTGCTTCATGGACGATTCGCGCGCTGAGTTGGAGCAGGGAGATGCCCTGGTGCAGGCCTGTGCCCGGGGCGATCGTCGAGCTTTCCATCAGCTTTACGTCAACGAGGCACCGCGCATGCTGGCGCTGGCCCGTCGATTTACCGGGGATGCGTCCCTGGCAGAAGATGCGCTTCAGGATACCTTTGTCCAGGTCTGGAAAAATGCCGGACGTTTCCGTAGTCAACGTGGCAGCGCGCGGACCTGGCTGTTCGGGCTGTTGCGTTATCGTTTGATCAATCAGCATCACCGGTCCCGCCGGGAAGCCTTCGAGCCCCTGCCGGGTGACCAGTGGCCGGACCCGGGCCCGTCTCCGGAGCAATGCTCCCTGGAGAATGACCAACGCCGTGCCATCATCGATTGTTTGCAGACCCTGCAAATGGATCGCCGGCGTCCCATTCTGATGGCGTTTTATCAGGGGTTCACCTACGAGCAAATTGCCGACACCCTGGCCGTCCCCCTGGGCACGATCAAGAGCCGTGTTCGCTCCGGGCTGAAAGGATTGCAGGAGTGCCTGCGATTATGATTCCCCGCGATTCCCAGGAGCGGCAATTGTTGATTGCCGAGCATGTTCTCGGGCTGCTTTCCCCCGAGCAGGCCGCCGAGGTGGAGCGCTGGCTGGAGCAGGATGACGACGCCGCCCAGCTGGCCAGCCACTGGCAGGCCCACTGGCTGGGCGCAGCCGAGTTGCTGGAGCCGGAACCGCTGCCCCCTGGATTATGGCAGCGTATCGAACGACAAACCGCTGAAGTGGCCACACGCCGTCGTCCGGTCTGGCAGGCGCTCTGGCAAAGCCCGTCGCTGTGGCGAACGGTCAGTGCCGGCCTGTTGGTGGCAGTGGTTCTGTTGCTGGGGCCGCTACGGGTTCCGGCACCGGTGTATACCGTGGTGTTACAGGCTCCGGGGGAGGCGGCGAGTCCGGGTTGGCGAATCACCGTTTCTGACCGGGGTGACTTGCAGCTGACGCCGCTGGCAGACAGCGAGTACCCGGTGGATCGCAGTGTTCAGTTCTGGACCCTGGCGGATCCCGCTCAAGGGCCTCGCTCTCTGGGTCTGGTGAATCCTGGCCAGCCTCTGGTCCTGCCTGCCAGCCGGGTGGGGGACGTGGAAAGCGGTCAGCTGTTCGAACTGACGCTGGAACCGCCGGGTGGTTCCCCTGCTGATCGACCCACCGGCCCGGTTCTGTTTATCGGCCGAGCGGTGGCGCTTTAGCGCGGCGTGAGGGGCAACCCGGCCTCAGCCCGGGTTGCGCGGGTCGCTGCCCAGCAGGGAGTTGCTGTAGGCCTGGGCGATGGTGATGTCCACGAATTTGCCGATCAGATCGGTGTCATCGCTGCGGAAGTTCACCACTCGATTGTTTTCGGTACGCCCTTTCAACTGGCCCGGGTCTTTCTTGGAAAAACCGTCAACCAGAATGCGCTGGGTACTGCCCACCATCTTGCGGGAAATGTCCTGCACGTTCTGGTTGATGCGCTGCTGCAGGATGGCCAGGCGCTGTTTTTTCACGTCCAGGGGCACGTCATCAGGCAGGTCTGCCGCCGGGGTACCCGGACGGGCGCTGTAGATGAAGCTGAAAGACATATCGAAGCCGATGTCGTGGATCAGATTCATGGTGTCCTCGAAGTCCCGGTCGGTTTCTCCCGGGAAGCCGATGATGAAATCGGAGCTGAACGAGATGTCCGGGCGGATACGCTTGAGCTTGCGCAGCTTGCTCTTGTATTCCAGCACCATGTGGTTGCGTTTCATCATGGCCAGGATACGGTCGGAGCCGGACTGCACCGGCAGGTGCAGGTGGCTGACCAGTTCCGGCACGTCCTCATAGACCTGGATCAGCGAATCGGAAAACTCCACCGGGTGGCTGGTGGTGTAGCGGATGCGATCGATGCCGTCGATGTCGCGGATCAGCCGGATCAGGTCAGCCAGGTCCAGGGTGTCACCATCAGCGCCGACCCCCCGGTAGGCATTCACATTCTGGCCCAGCAGGTTGACCTCGCGGACCCCCATTTCCGCCAGATGCTCGATCTCCTGGAGCACCGGCTGCACCGGGCGGCTCACTTCCTCGCCACGGGTATAGGGCACCACGCAGAAGGTACAGTACTTGGAGCAGCCTTCCATGATGGATACAAAGGCGCTGGGGCCATCCACGCTGGGTTCTGGCAGGTTGTCGAACTTTTCCACTTCCGGAAAGGTCACATCGATGGCCAGTTTTCGGGTGGTGGCGGCCTGGGTAATGAGGCCGGGCAGACGATGCAGGGTCTGTGGACCGAATACCACGTCCACGTAGGGGGCCCGGTCACGGATGGCATCGCCTTCCTGACTGGCGACGCAGCCACCGACCGCGATCACCATGTCCGGCTTGGCATCCTTGAGCTTTTTCCAGCGACCCAGCTGGTGAAACACCTTTTCCTGGGCTTTTTCCCGGATCGAACAGGTGTTGAGCAGCAATACGTCCGCTTCTTCCGGATTGTCGGTGGGCTCCAGGCCATGGCTGGATTCGAGCAGGTCCACCATGCGGGTGGAGTCGTACTCGTTCATCTGGCAGCCGTGGGTCTGAATAAAAAGCTTGCGTGCCAAGGGGCACCTCCATCATTGGGTTGTCAGCCGCTTTGGCTTGCCTAACCCTCGAATAGCGTCAAAATGGGCGCGGATTATACCAACCGGAGAGATCATGCGAAAACTGCCGTACCTTCTACCGTATCTCCTGCCTCTGCTACTGGCCTTTCTGCTGGCCGGCTGTGGCAAGCAGGAAAGTGACTTGCCTGTGAATACCCGGCTGGGGGGTGAGTTTACACTGACTGACCAGAACGGCGAGCCTTTCAGTCAGGCAGCGCTCAACGGTAAGGTAACGATCCTGTTTTTTGGCTACACCCACTGTCCGGATATCTGCCCGGCGGTATTGGCCCGGGTCGCCCAGGTGTACCGGCAGCTGCAAGAAGCCGGGGAGGCGGATCAGGTCCAGCCGGTCTTCATCACTTTTGATCCAGAGCGTGATACGGCAGCGCATCTTAAGGAATACCTGCCCTGGTTCAAGGCGAACATCATCGGCCTCACCGGCAGTCTGGAGGAGATCCGCCAGGTGGCCAAACAGTACGGCGTGGTGTTCATCAAGGATCAGCAAGAACAGGATTATCTGTTCACCCACAGTGACTATATTTACCTGCTGGACGACCAGGGTCGGGTGCGCAAACTGTACCCGGCGGATTTCACGATTGATGAGGTGGTAAAAGATGCCAAGAGCCTGCTTTAAATTCGCCCTGGTGGCAGCGGTGCTTGCCCTTGCGGTGCCTGCCCACGCGGAGCTGACCTTCAGCGACCCCTGGCTGCGTGCAGTGCCCCCGGTTTCGCCGGCCATGGCGGGGTATGTGACCCTGAACAATGACGGGGAGGAGCCCGTGACCATCACCGGCGTGAGTACCCCGGCCGCCGGTCACACCATGCTGCATGACATGGAAAGTACCGGTGATGGCAGTCGCCGGATGGTGCATCTACACCACCTGGAAATCCCGGCGAGAGAGAGTGTCAGCCTGGCGCCGGGAGGCAAGCACCTGATGCTGATGAAGCTCACCGAGGTGCCGGCCCCCGGAGAAACGGTGGAGATCTGTTTTCACCTGAAAGGCGGGAAAGATGCCTGCACTGGCTTCCCGGTTATACGCCAGTCCCAAACTGACGGTTGAACCGGGTTCCGTTTTGCGGATAATCCCATGCTTTATTCGTAGTTTTTGCATAACCGGAACGACTATAAAAGCATGGGGAACCTATGAAAAAGGCATTATCCGCGATGCTGGGTGCCACCCTGAGTGCAAGCCCACTCTGGGCCCAGACTCCGGAAAGTGATCTCCAGCAGCGGCTGCTGGATTATGAGCAGCGCCTGGAACAGCTCGAAAAACAACAATTCGACAATACCCTGGACGATGCCGCAGACCGGATCCGCATCAACGGCTTCCTGTCCGCCGGCGTGTCCCGGGCGGAGCTGGAGACGACCTCGGGCTCTGCCAGCTATATCGATGGCGCCGATGACACCTGGAGCCATGATTCCCTGACCCGTGCCGGGGTCCAGTTCAACGCCAGGCTCAGCGACCGGGCAGAGGCCGTGGTTCAGCTGTTTGCGTCCGGCGCTGACGAATTCAATGCGGAATTGCAGTGGGCCTATCTGGATTACCAGTTCAGTGACGCTGTCAGCGTGAAAGCCGGGCGCATCGTGGCGCCGTTCTACATGCACTCCCAATACATCGATGTGGGCTATGCCTACCCGTGGGTCAGCCTGCCCGCGGAGGTGTATCAGCTGGCACCGGTAAAAACCATGGAGGCGGTGGAGGCTTCCTGGCGTTTTACCACCGGGCCGGTTTCGCATCGCCTTTCCGGGTTCTGGGGATCCAGTACCGTGGACGGGGGAGACCGTGTGGCCAACGCCCAGTTTCAGGCCGACGATCTGAGCGGCCTGAACTTCACCAGCTACTGGCGTAACTGGACGCTGAGAGCGGCCTACAGTGCCGCGGATGTGTCAGTCAGCCAGGATGATCTGGCAGCCGCCGGTGTCCCCCCGGTCCTGGGCCTGTCCTTTGATGAGGTGTACACCTATTTTGCCGGCCTGGGCCTGCAATACGATGATGGCAGCTGGTTCTTTTCCGCAGAAAAAGCGCGACTGGATTTTGGCAACTGGTATCCCAGCAGCGAGAGCGGCTACGTCACCGTCGGCAAATATCTCGGCAAATGGATGCCCATGGTGACCTGGGCCGAAGTGAATCCCCGTGATCTGGATCGCAGCCTTCCCGCTGCCCTGAATAACGGTCTGGCAGAGCAGCAGAAAAGCTGGACTGGCGGTTTGCGCTACTCCCTCAGTGAGGCCATCGCCCTGAAAGGGGAAGTCAGCTACTACTACGATTTTTCCGATAGTGAGGTAAGCACTTCCGGTTTCTTTGTTACCGAGGGTGCACCGCTTGAGGATGACCACGCCACAGTGATTCGTCTCAGTGCCGATCTGGTTTTTTAAGGAGGAATGATCATGAAAAGAATAATGTTCTCATTGCTCCTGATGCTGGCAACCACCGTTCAGGCGGACCCGGTGGTGGTGGTGTCTGCCAACAGCAGTCTTGGGGCGCTGACACAGGATGAAGTCCGGCAGATCTTCAATGGCCAGGCCCGTCGGGTTTCCGGTGTCTCGGTGAAGCCGCTGGATTTGCCATCGCGAGGCGACGCCCGGGAGGCGTTTTACCAGCAGGTGCTCGGCAAGAGTGCGGAGCAGATGAAAAGCTACTGGGCACGAATGATTTTTACCGGCCGGGGCATGCCGCCCAGGGAAGTCTCCAGTGAACAGGAGATGGTTATGCTGGTAGGCAGTAACCGGAATTTTGTTGGCTACCTGGATGCCTCACAGGTAACCCCGGACCTGAAGGTGGTGTTCCGGCCCTGACGTTTTCTGTTGTTGTTCACAGACCCCTTGCCCGCCTCATCGGCGGGCTTTTTTTATGGTCGTATCCGCCCCGGGCTCAGTGGCACCCTACGCTATTGGCGGCGGTCAGGGGTTTACAGTCGGGGCCCTGTTATCCGGAAGAAACTCCGGGGCAAGCCAGCGCCAAAATGACAGAGATCCCCCTGCAGCGGTCGGTCCTCTTTCCTACCCATGTTTGAGACTTCGCCTCTGCTGTGCTTTGTCGACACCTCATAAACTGCGTCAATGCGCTATTTACTGATCGTCTACCTGCTTCTTGTTCCTGTGAGCCTGTGGGCGGATTGTCGAGGCCTGGCTCCCGCCCGTGGTGTACCCGCTCCGGCAGAAAATGAATGGAATCTGGCGACGCTGAACCTGTGGCGGCTTCGTGATATCCGCAAAGACAGCCATCTGGATAAACCGCTTTCTTCTGCTGTGCTGGAGAGGCGATTAGAGGCGCTGGCAGATTTCATCGCCGGCCCCTTGCGGGCGCCCCATATGCTGGCTGTTCAGGAAGTGGAAAACCGTCAATTACTGGCGGCGCTGGTAGAGCGACTTGCCCGGTACGGTTGGCGATACCGCGTCGTTCTGAAAGAGGGCAATGATCCCTCCGGCATGGATGTGGGCCTGCTCTATCGTCAGCCGGTGCAGATTGCCTCGGCGAAAAGCCTGTTTGCGGAGCAGGACTTTCACAACCACGCACTGTTTTCCCGTCCGCCCTTGCACGTGACGGTGCATGCGCCTCGGCAGTTGCAGCTGGTTGTGGTGCACCTGCGCAGTGCGCGAGGTCTGCAAAAAGCGCAGGTCCAGGAAAAAAGGCAGAGCCAGGCGGCGTTGCTGGCCAACTGGGTCACTAAGCAGGATGGACCGCTCATTGTCGCCGGTGACTTCAACAGCACCTGGGATGCCGGGCGGCTCTCTGCCAGCTATGCGCGTTTTGCGGAATCCGGTCTGTTCAATCTGTGGCAGCTTATGCCGGAACCGGAGCGCTACAGCTTTCGTTATCGTTGCCAGCCACAGGCGCTGGACCATATCTGGGTGTCACGGGAGGCGAAAAAGGCAGTCTCCAGAACGGCGGTAACCCGGGGTAATGCGGGTCGCTATCACAGCTTGTACGGCAGTCAGGGCGTGACGCCAGTGTCTGATCATGATGCGGTGGTCGTGTACTTTACTGGGGGGAGATAAAACGGCAGGTCTGGCGTGTTGCCTGGAGCGTAACGGATGTTCCGTGGAAACGAAAAAGACGCCGCGGGGTTGCTTGCGTGTTTGCGAGGACCAGGGAGAGCCCCGCGGCGTTAAACAGTGGGCGGCATGCGCCGCCCGTGTTCTTGGTGCTTACAGTGCGAACTCGTAGGAAACGCTCATCACCAGATCGTCGTCGTAGGTGTCGTCTTCTTCCTGATCAACGATCTTGGACAGGGTGAAGGTGAACTGATCGGTAACGGCGTAGCTCAGATCCAAGTGAGTGTAGTCACTGTCGTCAGCTTCAAAGTCATAGAAGCCCACGGTGGCGGAGTACTTGTCGTAGCCGTAACCCACAGCGAAGTAGTCGCTTTCGTAGTCTTCATCGCCACCCTTGCCGGAATTACCCACACCGATGTAAGCATCAGCGCTCAGGCCGGCAAAGCCAACGCCCAGGTGAACTTCCTGGAAGTCAGCACCGGATGCAGGGTTGTCACCTGCGGTGCCGCCAGCGGTGTAGTTGTAGTCGATGTAGCTGATGTCGTAGCTCAGACCTTCGAACTCACCACCGAAACCGGCGTACAGGTCGTACTCGGTGTCGTCGGTTTCAGAAGAGGCCCAGGCACCAGCGTACAGACCGGACGTGTGGGAGTAGTCAACGCTACCGTATACCGCAGCACCGTCAGTCAGCTGCTGACCACGCCACAAGTACTGGCTGGACGCACCCAGGGTACCACTGACTTCAGCAGCAGCGATGGCCGGAGCCAGGCTGGCAGCGACGATGGAAGCGGCCAAAACGGTTTTCTTCAGACCAAATACGTTTTTCATGTGCAACCCTCTTAACAAGTCTAATTCGTTCAATGTGCGCTGGTGACGCACCGCCTTTTCGGCTCGCATTAGATATTGCAGAGAGCGTGCCAACTATTTTTTGTTGATAAAAAACAGTGGCTTGATGATTGTTGGGGGGAAAAAAGCGGGTTTCACAAAGGGGAAACAGAGAATGCGGTGCGCGAAATTGGTGCCGCGCACCGCATTGGTGCGCCCGTTATGGGCACTGCCAGTCAGTTTGCACCGCATCGACGCTGTTGCCAGCGGCATCCTTTAATGACAGACCGCACTGACCCTTGTCGTAGACAAAGTGCGCCTGGTACTCGCCACCGGCCTGGGGAGAAAACTGCAGGGCGACACGACAGCGGTCCCGGCTGTTGTCCGCCTGGCGTCGATTGTAGATCACGCCAATGCGGGTGGCGGGGGCCGCCTCGACCGTTGTTGTGACCTCCGGGCTTTTCTTCATGGTTTCCAGCAGTTCGTCCAGTGCACCACCGCTGATCGGGCTTTGCGACAGGGCATAGTCGGTGGATTGGAAGCCCTTGCCGGGCACACAGACGACGGGCTGGGCGGCGGTATCGTTGCTGGTGAAGGTAACCTGGGCGGTCTCGCCAGCGGTGGGTTCCTGGTAATTGAGATGCTGACAACCGGCCAGCAGGGCCAGAGGGGCGAAAATCAGGGCTTTCATGATGTGTCCTTATCAGGGCGTTTGGCAAAGTGTATGTCAGCCGGACGGCAGACCCAATGGGGTTTCTGTTGCAAGGTCGGGGCCATGAATTGCCAGCGAGCCCAGCGAGGGGGCAACAGTAACGATGGGATCAGTGTGTGTCACCGAACCAGTGGCTGATCGCCTCCCGGGTCAGTGCAGGTTTTTCCCGGTTGGAGGGTAACCAGTTGCCGGCGTTGGCGGTCATGGCGGTGAGAAACTCGAACAGGGGCAGGTGCTGGCGCAATACCCGGTGGTGCCGGTGGCCGATGACCGGGTTGAAATAGCCAAAGAAATCCAGCATCTGCCGGGGATTCTTGCGCACCCAGAGCCAGGAGCCCATTTCCAGGGTAAAGGGCAGGAAGGTGTGTTGCGGTGCCCGATCCTGGGCATCGTCGTAGAGATAATCCCAGAGATCGCCATGGGTGGTGTAGTTCACCGACTGGGGCTCGATCAGGTAGGGGTGATGATGGGGATAGGTGTCTTCGAAGTGTTGTTTGAGCCGGTACACCTCACCGATGTGGGGAATAGGGCGATGACTGCGGGCGTAGCAGCACCAGATACGGTCCCGACGACCAAAGCCGCTGTGGCAATCCACGCTCATGGCAAAGGGAGCTGGCATCAGTTTTTCCCGAACCACGCGCACCAACGCCTGGGCTTCCGCTTCCATGGGGGCACCACTTTTTCCCCGATACCAGGGCAGGTGTCGACTGATGCGGTGGCCGCCCACCAGAAAAGGCACCCGGCCCATGGCATCGATGGGCGCGTTGCGCATCAGGTCCACGCCATTGGGGTTGCTGCGGGTGCGCTTCCAGATGCCACCCGGGTTGATCATGGGCATGAATACCAGACGCACCTGCTCCAGCCGGCGATGGAGCTGGTCGTCCCACTGCAAACGATGAATCAGGCTGTGCAGCCAGGACATCAGCACCTGGCTGCCGATCCGCTCCACCCCATGCACGCCGCCAAAAAAACCGATCACCGGCACGCCGGGAGAGGTGCTGCCCATTTCGATCACCCGCACCGGCAAGGACAGCTCACCCATGGGCACCTCATGAACCGTGGACACCCGCAGATGGCGTTCACCATGACGAATCAGGGCATCCAGATGCAGAAGCTCGGGCAGATGGCGTTGCAGCAGGTAGAGGGTGTCTTCCATAGGCGGGGGTGGGGACAGGCAAAGAGAATTACACAGGGTAACGACGGCAGATAACAGGAATGTGACGATGCCTTGCCTGCATGTTATCACCTGGGTATCTACGCTACGGAGCCGCTGTAGGAGCGGATCTTGAGCCGCGAACCTCGCGAAGCGAGGAAATCGACCGAAGGGCGATCAGGGATTTCCGGGCTCGACAGGTGTCTTTAGAAGGAGCCGGTGGTTACCTGGTACATTTCCTTCGCTGTCGCTCGGATTCGCACCTCAAGAGGTGTTATTCGCTGCGCTCACCCCTACGGGGCCGCCCTGCGGGCGTTACTCCCCTGCGCTCCGTTCCTACCGCGGCGCTGTAGCGAGATGGGCAGTTTTTCTTCACCAAACCGTGATGCCACTGTCAGCGAACTGTCACGCCGAATTTCTAGTGTGGCCACAGGATAGTCCTGCAACGGATAAGAGCCTGTGGCCGTGCCCATGACAATGCCTCTTGATTCTGCTTGCTCACTGCGAACCGGGGATCTGCTGTTGTTTTCCGGCCGCGGTTTTACCAGTGAGGTGATCCGGGTCTTTACCCGTAGTCCCTGGAGTCATATCGGCATGGTCGTGCACCTGCCCGGTAATCCCGATCCGCTGGTTCTGGAATCTACCACCTTGAGTGAATCATCGGATGTGACCCTGGGCTGTCCGGTGGCCGGTGTGGCGCTGGTTCCACTGGCAGACAAGCTACGTGATTACCCGGGCACGGTGGCGTTGCGTCGACGGCATGGGCCGCCATTGAGTGATCGCCAACAGCAACTGCTGACGCGCCTGGTCAAACGGTTGCTCCATCGTCCCTACAAGAATTACGTGCTGTGCAATGCCCTGGATGTGCTGACAGGTTTTACCCGCAAGCCGGACCAGCGCGGCTGGTTCTGTTCGGAACTGGTGGCGGAAGTGTACCGGCGGTTGGGCTGGTTACCCCGCCAGACCCGCGCCAGTACGCTGGTGCCGGGGCATTTCGGTTCCCGTCACATGCGTTTGCAACACGGCAAGCTGGGGGCCGTGGAGTTTCTCAAGAGTGGCCCGCAAGCCACCGCCATCCGGGCCCGGGTTACAGCCAGCGCCGAACACGTTGCTGATAGGCCTGCCATTGCTTCCCGAACTGTTGGGCATGAAACGCTTCTTCCGCAACAATCACATGCTGCTGGATAACCCAGACCACCGGGACCAGCATGATCAGCATGCCCGGGCTGTGCTGACTCAGGGCCATGGCCAGGTAGAGCGCGGTAAAGCCCAGGTAGATGGGATTGCGGCTCAGCCGGAATACGCCTGTGGTAAGCAGCTGACTGGCGGGGCGATGGGGAACCAGGGTCGTGCGTGCCAGGCGCAACTGGATCGCTGCAGCCAGCACCAGGGTGGTGCCAATCACGGCCAGCGCCAGAATCACCCAGTGATCACCCGGGAATGCCGGGGCGGGGAGCGGCAGGGCCTGATCGATGCCATAACCCATCAGCAGCCCCCCCAGATACAGGGCCGGTGGCGGCATCATAACTTGCGGGTGCTCGAGGGACATGGCAATCACCTGGTGACAGAAAACGAAGAGGAAAAATACGCGGCTATTCTAAACACTATGACAGCCAGCTGCCTGTCCGCTGGCAAACTTTGCGAGGTTTTCTATTGATCATTTCGAAAAAGCTGGGTTATGGTAATTCCAATCCCGCCCTTGCGGGAGTGATCGCGATCATAAGCTGTTACAGCTGCTGCAACTGAACCGCCAAAAGGCTTAAACCAACGGCGGCAGGCGCAGGCGTCACTCTCGCTTTGTCACAGTATGAGCCAGATCTGACGCCCGAGCCGTAGCCGCCCACGACGCAACCGTCACAGGGGATACGCATGGAAGAGCGCGCGGCCAGACTTCACACCCTCTCCGTCAACCACGCAAGCGCCAACCAGAACGATTCAACCCTCGAACAAGAACAGCAAAAAACCTACGTCATCGATACCAACGTACTGATCCACGACCCGAATTCGTTACTCAATTTTGAGGAACACCGGGTGGTGATTCCCATGACGGTGCTGGAGGAGCTGGACAAGCTGAAGAGCGGCAAATCCCATACGGCGGCAGACTGCCGTGCGGCCATTCGCCAGATCGACCGGGTGCTGGGCAGTGCCACCCCGGCAGAGGTGGAAGCGGGTATCCCTATCCCCCGGGGGCCGGAGACGGTCACCCAGGGCACGCTGACGGTGCTGATGTCCAAGCCGGACAACGATAGGGCGCCACTGCCTGATAACCTGAACGATAACCGCATCATCAACGATGTGGTGGCCATGCAGGCCAGTCAGCCGGAGCGACGTTTTATTCTGGTGACCAAGGACATCAACATGCGCCTCAAGGCGCGGGCCTGTGGCATCGAGTCGGAGGATTACCACAACGATCAGCTGGTATCGGACATCAAGCAATTGACCCGGGGCTATTTCGAAGTGCCCGGTTCCTTCTGGGATCAGGTCACCCAGGTGGAAACCGAGCAGGTGGGCGCCGATACCCTGCATCATCTGTCCCACGGTCTGCTGGTGAGTGAGATCCTTGGCGAAGAGGTCTATCCCAATCAGTACGTGATTGATGAACAGGGATTTGTCGGGCGGGTCATGGATGTGAACAACGGCGTCGTGACCCTGCGGCATTACAAGGCCGACAGTCTGCTGGATCAGGAGGTTTGGGGGTTACGCCCGAAAAACCTGCAGCAGGCCATGGCGCTGCAACTGTTAATGGATCCGGATGTGCACCTGGTCACCCTCACCGGGGCCGCGGGGTCCGGGAAAACCATTCTGGCGCTGGCGGCCGCCATCGAAATGACGGTGGAACAGAAGCGTTTCAACAAGATCATCGCCACCCGGTCTACGCCGCCATTGGCGGAAGAGCATGGTTTCCTTCCCGGTACCGAAGAGGAAAAAATGGACCCCTGGCTGGGGGCTATCAACGACAATATCGAGGCGTTGCACCTGAACGATGAAAATCCTTCCGGGAGCATTCAGTACGTGAAGGAAAAGGCCAACATCCAGTTCAAGGCCATGAACTATATCCGCGGCCGCAGCTTCCAGAAATCCCTGATCCTGATTGACGAAAGCCAGAACCTGACTCCCCATCAGATGAAGGCGATCATCACGCGGGCCGGGGAAGGCTCCAAGGTGGTGTGCCTGGGCAACCTGGCCCAGATCGACACCCCCTATCTGTCACCCACCAGCTCCGGCCTGACCTACATGACCGAACGCTTCAAGCGGTTTGTTCATGGTGGTTCGGTGCAGCTGAACGGGGTGCCGAGGTCGTTGCTGGCGGAATATGCGGAGCAGTTTCTTTAACGCGTAGCGGTTAACCTGTAGGAGCGCCTCTCGAGGCGCGATCCGCGCGTCAGCGCGGAAATTCCTCGCAGAGGAATCAGGATCCTGAAAATCCTCTTCGCGCCTCGAGAGGCGCTCCTACAGCAGTTTCCTATCAGCCGTTAATCTTCTCTATGGCTGCCTTGCACGCTTCCGACTGATAAAAATCATCCAGCACCCACTGAATAAACGGTTCCAGTACGCCCTGCTCAATCAGGACTGTGGCACCGCGTGCCAGGGCGGGAGCGGTGATCTGGCGGACCTGATCTTCGCTGATCTTCATGCCGTCCAGCAGGGTTTGCAGGGGTATGTCGCTGAGGGACTGAACGGCGGCGTGGATGCCCACGCTGACCAGACGGCGGGTGTAGTCCAGGCGGGCAGTTTCATCGCCGATGGCACAGCCCTGGCTGACCACTTCATCGATAGTGCCGGCGGGTACCAGCTTCAGATAGTTGGCGGGTTTGAGCGGCGCCACACGCTGGTAACCGTCTCTGGCCAGTTGCTCGATGCGCTCATTGGTGAGCTGCTTGTTCAACCATTGCTCGCCGGTTCTCAGGGTGACACGGATATTCTTTCTCAGATAATCACGGATGGACTCTTCCATGCCACCCATGGCCTTGCCCACCATGCTCTTGCGACCCATTTTCATCACGCTGCTGACGCCGGGAAGTTTGGCCAGGGCATTTTCTTCCAGCAGAAAATTCTTGATCCCGGTATAGAGCATCTCACTGACCATTTCGCTGACCAGCGGATGGCTCATGGCCGCGTGGATGGCTTTCTCGCGGAGGGTTTGCAGCTTCAGCACCTGCTCCAGGATCGCCTCGAAATGGTCTTCACTGAGCAGCTCGCCCACGGTAGCCGGATCCTTTTCAGCGGCTTCCCACACCGCCTTGCTCACATCGCTGACCACCGTCTGCAGTCCCTGGGCGCTGAGCGCCTGTTGCAGCCATTGATCCACTACCGTGGTCAGGGAATCGCTGTCTACCAGTTTGCCCAGGGGAACGGCGCCCAGGCTGACACTGGCCTGAGCCATCAGGGCCTGCCAGTGGTCCTCGTTCTGCAGTTGTGCACAAAGGTGTGCCTGGTGCGCATCGCGCAGGGCGGAAATCAATTCGGCGGATGACATGGTCGTAAAACCTCTTTTTATTGATTCAGAACAATACCCCCGTTCTCCAACGGCCTTTCAATAGTACCGGTGGGGTGGCCATTACAGCCTGTGCCGGGTATCGGGTCACTGTCTCTATCTTGCTGGAACAAAGGGGAACTGTATGCAACTGCGAGGACAAGGAAAAGCGGCGCTGCTGCTAACCGGAGTGCTGATGGCCGGGCCGGCCCTGGCCCACAAGGCGGGGGATGTGATTGTGCGCCTGGGGGGGATCAAGGTGGATCCGGACGCCAGCAGCGAGGTCTTCAATCCGGCGCTGCCTGCGGTGGGTGGCCTGGGCGTCGATGTGGATGACGATACCCAGTTGGGGTTGACCCTGGCGTATATGGTCACTGACTCGATCGGTGTTGAGCTGGTCGGTGCGACCCCTTTTACCCATGACATCCTTCTGGATACCGGTGGCGGCGGGGTGGTTATCGGCGAAACCGGGCACCTGCCGCCCACGCTGCTGGCACAATACTATGCCCCTCAGGTCGGGCCCATGCGGGCTTATCTGGGCGCAGGGTTGAACTACACCCTGTTTTTCGAGGACAGCATCGACGATGCAGTGGTCAGTCCGCTGCTGGGGGGGGCTGATGCGGATGTGAAGCTCAGTAATTCCATGGGCTTTGCCTGGGAAGTGGGTGCTGACTTTTCCCTGAACGAGAACTGGTTGTTCAACGTCAGCGTCTGGAACATCGATATCGATACCGAGGCGCGCCTGTATGTCAATGACGCCCGCGTGGACAAGATCGATGTGGAAATCGATCCCTGGGTGTACATGGTAGGGCTGGGTTACCGGTTCTGAGGCACTATGCGTCAGGGGCACGCCTGCTCCCGGTAGCGGGTTGCAGGCATGGCCTATGACGTTGGGGGAAAGCCCGATGACCATGAGCAGGCTCCGCTGTGCGGCTCATGGTCACGGGTCAGGCCATTTCTTCCAGCAGTTCCGGGAAGCGCTGGCGGAGAACTTCATAGCCACCATCCAAGCTGACCACATCACTGAATCCCTGCTCGCTCAGCCAGTCGGCGGCGCCCTGGCTGCTGTTGCCGTGGTAGCAGTAGATCACCAGGGGTTTTTCCGGGGCGGTATCAGCCAGAAACGGCTCCACATTGGCCTGGGTCAGGTGGACGGCGCCGCGTAAATGGCCAGCGGCAAAACTGGCCGGGTCACGGATATCCACGAACAGGGCGTCGCCCTGGTCGAAACGGGTTTTGCCCTCATCCGGGCTGATGCGTTTTGCCATTTTCTGAGTCCTTCTCGGCGAGCAGATCCGACGGCGGATACTCGCATTCCAGTTTCATGCCGATGGCATTTTCCAGTTCCGGCAGCAGGAAGGCATCGTCTTCACAGGCAAAGCTGATGGACATGCCGCTGGCGCCAGCCCGACCGGTGCGGCCGATACGGTGAACGTAGTCCTCCGGGTCTTCCGGCAGGTTGTAATTCACCACATGGGAGACGCCGTCGATATGGATGCCCCGGCCGGCCACGTCGGTGGCGATCAGCACTTGCAGATCGCCGGCGCGGAAGCGTTCCAGGGTCTTCATGCGTTGGGTCTGGGGCACGTCACCGGAGATCAGCGACACTTTCAGACCTTTCTTCTGCAGGCGGTCGCTGACCCGGCGGGTAATATCCCGGCGGTTGGCAAAGACGATCACCTTGTCCATGTTCATGCCGGTGATCAGGTTATAGAGCAGGGTGAATTTGTCATCGGCATTGGTGATGTAGACCTTCTGCTCCACGGTGTCGGTGGTGACCTGGGCGGGCTCGATTTCCACCACCTCGGCATCCTCGGTCCAGCGGCGGGCCAGATTCATCACATCATCGCTGAACGTGGCAGAGAACAGCTGGGTCTGCCGGTATCGGGTTTTCGGGGTCATGCCGACGATACGTTTCACATCGGGAATAAAGCCCATATCCAGCATGCGGTCCGCTTCATCCAGCACCAGGAATTCCACCCGGTCCAGCCACAGATCACGGCGTTTGGCGAAATCCAGCAGGCGACCGGGGGTTGCCACAAGAATGTCGATCAACTCGTTCTGCAGGCGCTCCTGCTGGCGGTTGAAATTCATTCCGCCAACCACGCTCATCACCTGCAAGTCGGTGTACTTGGCCAGCGCCCTGGCGTCCTTTTCGATCTGCATGGCCAGTTCCCGGGTCGGGGCAACGATCAGGGCCCGGGGCTCGCCGGCGTAGCGCTTTACCTGAATGGGGTGGCGCAGCAGGTCGTTGATCACCGTGATCAGGAAGGCGGCGGTCTTGCCGGTGCCGGTCTGGGCCCGGCCAATGGCGTCGGCGCCGGCCAGGGTATGACCCAGGACTTCCGCCTGGATGGGCGTGCAATACTGGAAGCCCTGGTCGGCGATGCCGCGCATCAGGTTCAGGTCCAGATCAAAGTCATGGAAGCGGGTTTCACCGTCTTTTTCCGGCACCGGGAACTGATCCAGGGTCCAGGTGCTTGTCTTGTCTTTTTGCATGTATTCGCTCAGTCTGAATGCAAGAGTCTGTGCCGATATTGGCACTGGCGGCACACAGCCGCGGGGCGGAAATCAGTCCACCCGTTCCTGCTGAAAACGGGGTATTGTAGAAAAAATAGCCAGCGCTGTCAGAGGATGTTTCTTATGGGGTTGCTTCGCGGGGTTATTGTAGTGTTTTGGGTGGCAGTAGGGTTAGCCATTTTCCTGGATCTGCCGTCGCCCTTCGACCGTTTGCTGTTGGGGGCCGGGCTGGTTGTTGCGGTCCTGCATGCCCTGGAATGCATCGGCTTTATGGTATGGATTCGGCGGCGTGGGCTGTTTCACTGGCGCGACGCCTTGATGATCATGATCTTCGGGGTGGCCTATCTCAAGCCGAGAATGCGGACCCTGCGGCACACGGTTTAGCCAAATACCAGTAGCCGGTTGTTGGCGGGCATTTCATGGTCGGCCAGCAGGTGGCGTTGCTGGCGGGCGAACTGTTCTACCACCCACTCCTGATCGCGAATGCCGCGGTCACCGTCACCCTCTCGCAGCCTCTGGTCGAACTGGCGGTTGGAATCGCTGGTGAATTGGCCCTGGTAGTTGAACGGGCCGTAGACCAGGAATTTGCCGCCCTCGGTTAAATGCTCACAGCCCTTGCGGATACAGGATTCCACCAGTGGCTCGGCCATGATGTGGAAGGTGTTGGCAGTAAACAGGTAATCGAAGTGGCCGGTAGGCCATTCGCCGGCAACGTCCAGCGCCAGCGGTGGCAGGGCCCGGTTGCACGGATCACTCTGCCACTGCTGGATATAGGGCAGGTTGGCGGTCACATCGGAAGGCTGCCATTGCAGATGAGGCAGTTGCCCGGACAACCAGGCCGCATGCTGGCCGGTACCGGCACCAATTTCCAACAAGGTACCCGGCGCCTGGCAGTGCTGCTTCAGCACGGCCAGGATCGGAGTCTTGTTGTTTTCGCAAGCCTGGGAGTAGGGGCGTTCTGTCATTACTTCTTGTTCATGAACTTCTGGCCCATCACCATCAGACGCTGGTAGCTGGTAGGCAACAGCCGCTGCATGGTGTCGATCGCCAGGGCGTCAGAACCAATCAGAACCCGACGCTTGTTCTGGCGAACCCCCTTGAGGATGGTGCTGGCGGCTTCTTCCGGTGTGGTGCGGAACATCTTCTCGAAATCCGCTTTGGATTGCGCGGGATCGGATCCGGTGATGGCGGCCACATCATCGCTAATGCGAGCGGCCTTGGCGATGTTGGTCTTGATGCCGCCGGGATGAATGGACGTGGCGGAGACACCGCATTGTTCCATTTCCAGCTCCAGGCGCAGGGATTCGGTAAAACCGCGCACGGCGAATTTTGCCGCATTGTAGGCAGACTGAGTGGGAATGCCGATCAGTCCAAACACGGAAGACACGTTGATGATATGGCCTTCGCCTGCTTCCTTCAGGTAAGGCAGGAAGGCTTTGGTGCCGTAAACCACGCCCCAGAAGTTGATGTTCATCAACCACTCGAAGTCATCGTAGTTCATCTTCTCAACGGTGGCACCCAGGGCAACACCGGCATTGTTGAAGATCATGTTGGCATAGCCGAAATGGTTGACCACGTCATCGGCAAAATCATAAAACGCCTGACGGTCTGCCACGTCCAGTTTGCGGGTCATCAGGCGGTCTTCAGCCAGACCCAGCAGATCGGCGGTTTCTTTCAGGCCGGCTTCATTGATGTCAGACAGGGCCAGCTTGGCACCAGCGGACGCCAGTTCCTGAGCCAGAGCACGGCCAATGCCGGAACCGGCACCGGTGATAACGGCAACTTTGTCTTTGAAATTCTTCATGATGACTCCTGTATCCGCTTAATTCAGTCGCAAGTTGCAAGTTCAAAGTTGAAACACGCAGGCGCTGACAGTGCCAACGGAAAATCCCTGATCTGCGCCGTTACAAGGTTGCTGCGCGGGCAGGGCATGTCAGTTTCAAACAAGCTGGCTCGCGCCTTGAAACTTTCAACTTTGAACTCTCAACTCAATTCGGCGATCGAGTGTAGACACTTTGTCACTGCAGAATGGGCCAATCTTGTCTAACAAGGAAGTATTACCGTGACGATGGCGCCGCTGGCCAGCGGCGCTGAGGATAATCTGTGGCCAGGGAAGACGGGGCTAGCCCGGTTGGGGGCAGGCTTCGCCAAGGGGGGCGGCAATGGCGGTATGGCTCTGGTGCATGAGCCGCACCAGCTCCGCCTCGCTGTGGCCCAATGGGGAAATGGCAGGGTGCAGCGTGATCTGGGCATGCTGACCGGGGCGCAACCGTGCGGTGCCCGGTGGCAGTATCTCGAAGGTTCCGGTGAGAGTGACCGGCAGCACCGGCAGTTGCAGGTCCTGGGCCATCTTGAAGGCGCCTTTCTTGAAGGGCTTGAGCTGGCCACTGCGGCTGCGGGTGCCTTCCGGAAAGAACAGCACGCTGGCACCGTTGGCCAGTCGGGTGCGGGCCTGGTTGAGGCTGGCAATGGCGGCCTGGGTATCGGCCCGGTTGATAAAAATATGGCCGAGTTTGTCGCAGCAGATGCCAATCACTGGCATCTGCCGCAACTCATGTTTCATGACCCAGCGAAAATCCACTCCCAGATAACCGTACAGCACGAAAATGTCGAACTGACTGAGATGGTTGGCAACGATCACATAGCTCTGCCCCGGGCGCAGATTCTCGCGACCATGCACATCCACGCGGACACCGCTATAGAGCAGGCAGAGTTTTGCCCATGGCACAGCGGTAAGACGGGCTACCCGATCCGCGGGCAGGAAGGGCACCAGTAACAGGCACAGTGCCCCCAGTACCAGAGTCGTGGCTGCCATTAGCGGAACAAAGACAAGCCAGCTATAGAGGAAGAAAAACAGCCGCATGGATCGAGCTCTCCGTACCTGTTCAGGTTTTTCCTTATGGTAATGGAGAGCTGGCCGAATATGACAGATGGATAATTACTTTGTTACGTTTTCATTATTTGCGCTGCCCATTGCTGCCGAGGGGCGGCCAGGGCCACGAAGATCCAGATAATCATAATAATGATTCTGGTATTCCGGCTTGCTAACGATGCGGCGCAATCGTTCCAGGGTGAAGTAAGGTGCGTCACGGAGCAGGATATTGGCGATCCAGGCGGGAATGTAGCCGCCGGGATCCAGAATCAGCTCGTAGGTCATTTCCACTCTTTGATTGCCCAGGCGCACAAAGCCCAGCTTGCCGGTCATTTCCGGGAAGCGGATATATTCATTATTGGGCGGCAGGGCGTCCGGTCGGTTGATCAGGTCCACCATCACCGATTCTTCGTCTTCGGTCAGGGTCTGCGTGACCTTGGCACGCAAAACGGCTTCCCGGTCGGCCAGTGGCCAGGGAAGCTGGGTGGTAAAACGCAGCGAGCGATCAAGCGGGCTGACCCGGTTGAATTCTTCCGCACTGTCCACAAAGTGCAGCCACTTGGGGTAGGACGGGTAATCATTGAGCAAGGCGACCAGTGAGTATTCGTCGGACAGCGTAAAACGGGTGACGCCGCGGAATGTCTTGAGACGGGATTCGTCCCGGTGCTTCATGTAGACCTGGATATCATTCCGGTCGCTAACCAGCTTCCAGTCCTCCAGATCATTACTGAGGGCAGCCTGGCTGAAAGAGGCAACAATGAGTGCCACAAAGAGAGCGATGAGTCTGTCCATGGAAAAACCGGATCCTTGCGTGCCTGTTATTGGAATTTAGGAGCCTCTGGATAACTCCTTGAACGCGGCGGCATTATGCCATTATTGCGATCCCGCTGAACATATTTTGACCGTTGGCGGATTGCTCTGCTGTCCGCTTCGGATGATCGGTTGTCATTCGATGCTTCGATGGCAGGCAATTTTATGCGGTTTTGCTAGACTTGCCTGCCGCAGGTCGGCGGTCTCTGGCCGACGACACGATAATTCGGTTTTTCTGGCCAACTACCTATGCGTAAACGTGCATTTCACCTTTTTGTTGGGGCCATGTTGGTGGCGGGATACTTTGCCGCTTCCCCCTCCCACCTTTGGGAACCGGTTCCCGCCATGATTGAAGAGCCACAGGCCAAGGTGCCGGATAACGGTGAATGGCGAAGTGCGTTCGTCTCCGATGGCGACACTCCGTTGGTGCATGCCGCATCCATGGTGGAGTTGCCGAATGGCTCGGTGAGGACATTCTGGTTTGCTGGCAGCCGTGAGGGCGCGGCGGATGTGGCTATTCATTCTTCGGTGTTCGATCCGCAGTCCGGTACCTGGTCCAATGAAGAGCCGGTGATTACCCGGCAACAGATTGCAGAAGGCTGGGGCCGCCATGTGCGCAAGCTCGGTAATGTGGTGCCTGTGCTGGATGATGATGGTCGGATGCGCCTGTTTGTGGTGGCGGTCAGTTTTGGTGGCTGGGCAGGCAGTCGTGTGGTGGTGATGGAGTCTTTTGACCAGGGTAAAAACTGGCGCTTCGACGGTGTCCTGGTCACCACGCCCTTCCTGAATATCAGTACTCTGGTTAAAACCGCCCCTATTCGTTACAGCGATGGCACCATCGGCCTGCCGGTCTATCATGAAATGGCCGGTAAATTCGGTGAAATACTGCGGCTGGACAAGGACAACCAGATTCTCGGCAAGGCCCGTATTGGCCATGGACGCAAGGCGATCCAGCCCTTGGTGCTGGTAGACAGCCCCTCCCATGCGGTGGCTTTCCTGCGTAATGAAAACGAGCCCAACAACGGCTTTCTCTATCAATCAGAAAGCCATGACGGGGGCTGGCAGTGGGACGAGCTGGCGTACTCTTCCCTGGAAAACCCCAGTGCGGCCTTGAGCGGTCTGGCCATGGCAGAAGGTCACTGGCTGATCGCTGCCAACTGTAACCGCATTGAACGGGATGATCTGTGCATCCGCGAAACCCGTGATGGGGGGCGTAGCTGGCAGGAACGCTGGACCTTTCACGATCGGGAGCGCTGGCGCGGGGAGGAAATGACCGAGCAGCAATTCTCTACCCTGATCCATCCGGAGTTGAACAGTGATGTGCCGCCGGAAGATCCCTCCCGGCTTCTGGATCGGGCTCGCCACAACAAGTGTGATGGTCGTCTCGGCTGCGAATTCCAGTACGACTACCCCTACATGATTCGGACCCGCAGCGGCGATCTGCACATGGTGTACACCTGGAACAAAACCGCCATCCGCCACCTTTGGCTGAAAGCGGATTCCGCGGCCCCAAACAGCAACGAGGAGTAGAATAATGACGCTTGATATTCTGGTCTGCGCCCTGGTGCTGGTGGCAGTACAGTTGCGCATCAGTGCCTCGCTGCTCTCCGTGCGCGGGCGAATAATGCTGTCTGTGCTGGTGTTCGTTTGGGCGGTGTTGCCATTTCCCTGGGGCCTGGCCCCCTGGGTGAACAGTTATCTTGCCGGCTTCAGCATTTCCTCAGGCCTGCTGGCGGTGCTGGCCATTCAGCATCGCATTGTCGGCCACTACTGGCTGCCCCTGAAACAGTTGCGCGGAGCCTGCATGATGCTGGTGTTGATGGCGCTGTGGTTCTACCCGATGAGCATGGGGTCCAGTTATACGGACCCGTACGCCCTGGGCTTCGGCAATTTCCAGTTCAGTACCGCGCTGTTGTTACTGGGGTTGCTGGCCTGGGTGTTGCGCGCCTATGCCACCTGTCTGATTCTGGTGTCCGCGCAATTGGCATTCGGTGCGGATCTACTGGTCAGTGACAATCTCTGGGACTATCTGATTGATCCCTGGCTGGTACTTTGGGCAGCGGGCTGGTTGATCCGTGATCGCCTGTTGCAGGCGCGGGCCATGCCCGCGCCCGAAACTCCGGCAGCAAGCAGTCAGTCTTCGTCCGCCGCCAAGGCTGAGGACCTGTCCGCTGGCCAGTAACTGGCGGACAGATATCCCACCGCAAACATCAGCAGATTACCAATCAGGCCGGTGTAGTAGAGATCGAAAGGGGCGCTCAGTGCTTCCGGCAGCAGCCCCTTGTTGGTCAGGATCGTCCAGCCAGTGAATAGCAGGGTGCAGATGATCCCGCACCAGGCTGCCCGGGCATCCCCCCGGCGGCTGAAGAACCCCAGCAAGTACAATCCCAGCATGCCCCCGCCCAGTAACGACACCAGAATGGTGGACGTGTCCTGCAGCGTTTTGGTGTCTGCCTCATTCAGCCACAGGGCTCCGGCAATCATCAGGCCGGTAACGGCCACCGCGATGCCCCAGGCCACTTTCAGATAGTGGCGGTCATCCTGGCCGGGGTGAAAATGGCGGCGGTAGAGGTCCACCACGCTCACGGTCGTCACCGAATTGATGCTGGAATCCAGCGAACTCATGGCCGCCGCCAGGGCCGCAGCAATCACCAGGCCCGCCACGCCGGCGGGCAGGTAGTTAGTGATGAAATAGGGCATCAAGGTTTCAGCGCGAGCTTCGCCACTGAGAATGGCGCCGGCCTGGACATCCGGATAGACCTGAAAGAACACCCACAGGGCCGTGCCCAGAAACATGTAGAACGCCCAGATGGGCAGCGCAGTGAACAGGTACACCCACAGCCCCTTGCGGGCTTCCGCGGTAGACTGGGAGGCACAATACCGCTGTACGGTATTCTGGTTGCTGGAGTATTCGGTGAGCCAGTTTGTCAGGCCGATCAGCAACATCATGGTGGCGGTTTTTTCGCTCAGCGATAGTGACCAGGAGGTCTCGCCGGGAGCGCCGTCCTCCCAGGGGGCAAGGGCAAATTTTCCGGCCTTGCCTGCCTGATCAAAAATTTGTCCGAGCCCGCCGGGCAGGGCCTCCAGTACCACCCACAGGCAGAGCAGCCCGCCCAGCAACAGCACCACGGTCTGCAGCACATCGGTCCAGATCACCGCATCAATGCCACCAATTACCGTATACAGGCCCACAAAAAGCCCGCCGAGGACGATGGCCGTGGCAGGGGACAGGTCGGTGACCTGCTGGATCAGCAGGGACAGCAGCCACAGGATCATCGCCAGGCGCACTATCTGGGCGACGAGGAAGGCAACGGCTCCGTAGACACGGATGGAGGGGCCGTAACGTTGTTCCAGAAATTCATAGGCGCTGGTCATATTGCCGCGTCGAAAATACGGCAGGAAAACAAACGCCGCCACCAGCATGGCCGGCAACAGGGCCAGGTTGGGCAGGTAGCGAAGCCAGTCGGTCTTGAACGCGTCGGCCGGGTAGGCCAGGAAGGTGATGGAGCTGATGGAGGTGCCTACCAGAGACAACCCGATGACCCAGCCGCGAAAGCGGCGGCCACCCACAAAGTATTCCTCGGTACTGGTGTTGCGTCGGGAAAAGTAGATGCCGATGCCCAGCACCACACACAGGTAGCCCGCCAGGACCACCCAGTCAGCCGTTGCCAATGTCATTATTGTTCTCTCGATACAGGCAACCGGCGACCGGCAGCGCGCCTGCTGGCGTGTTGCCGGTCGCGAGCAGCGTTATTGTTCGATGTAAACGTTATCGGCCTGCTCGCCGCGGTCGGACATGCGGGTGTCAAAGCTGACCCGGGTGCCGGTGCGCAGGCTGCGACGACCGCCGTTCTGTACCGCCTTGAAATGTACGAACAGTTCTTCGCCACTATCGGTGAGGATGAAGCCGAAGCCCTTGTTGGGGTTGAACCACTTCACTTCGCCACGCTGCTGGCCATTCCCGCCCACCAGCGGCAGTTTGGACGGTACCAGTTTGCCCAGTGGCAACAGCGGCAGCAGGTAGACCAGCACCGGCAGCCACAGCCACCACTGGTCCGCAAAGACCACACTGCCATGGCTGGCCACCAGGCCGGCCAGATAGAAGAACACCGCCACGTGCAGAGGCAGGCGTTGTCCGCCACCCAGCAGACAAACCAGATTTACCACCGCCGCCAGCAGCAGGCCCAGGCCGGTTTGCTGACTGTGGATATTGGAGATTTTCACCACGGCAAGATTCTCGTGGAGGGTGACCAGTGCCATTTCCGGAGCAAAAAGCAGCCAGGCGCCGGGAATGGCCAGTAACAGGGCTGCAACCACATAAAAAACGGTCAGGGGTTTAGAGACATTCATGAAATTGACGTTACCTTGTTGAGCGATGAGTGATAAAAGTAGCTGATTCTGGCCAAAACGCCGCTGTTCCGCGGAGAATATGCGGTCACAATGGGTGGCGCCGGCCTGAAACAGTCTCTGTAAACCGCCGGGAAACGAGGCGGTATTGCACGGTGTCACTGTTTGCGACGGGATCCCAGCCGTCGACACAGGTTATTGAACCGTACAATTTGCGCATTGTACCCAAGCCGGCGACGAAACTCATGCGGCATTCTGGAGAGGCTGTGTCTGTATACCCCTTCCTAGGCAAGGATTTTTTCGATGCCCTGCAGGGCTGTGGGGCCGTTGCCCCGAAAACCGGCTGGCAACCCTGCCACCTGGAGACAGAGCAGGGCTGGATGCCTCTCTATCTGCGCAGCCATTCCCGGGGCGAGTATGTATTCGATTACAGCTGGGCGGAGGCCTATCACCGCCATGGCCTGGCTTACTATCCGAAACTGGTCACCTCGATTCCTTTTACGCCGGTTACCGGGCCCCGTTGGCGTGGTGAACTGTCTGCAGCGTCGCTCTGGTCCGGGGTAAAGGACAGGATGGCTGAACATCAGGCCAGCGGCTGGCACCTGCTGTTTCCCGATGCCGCTGCGCGGGAACAGTTGCAGGAACTGCCATTGGTATCCCGGCAGGCCTGCCATTTTCGCTGGCTGAACCGGGACTACCGGGACTTTGAGGATTTTCTTGGCCAGTTCCAGTCCCGCAAACGCAAGAATCTGCGCAAGGAGCGGCGACGCGTCCAGGAGCAGGGGCTGACTATTACCCGTCATCATGGTGACCGGATCAGCGCCAGCGATTGGGCGTTCTTCTACCAGTGCTATGCCAGCGCGTACCTGAAGCGAGGCCAGTTGCCCTACCTGAACGAGGCCTTCTTTTCGGCTGTGGGCGAGCGGTTGTCGGAACAACTGATGCTGGTACTGGCACGGGACGGAGAGCGTCCCGTGGCGGCCGCATTATATTTTTTCGATGCAGAGTGTCTGTACGGACGGTACTGGGGGTGTCTGGAAGAGCGGGACGCCCTGCATTTCGAGCTGTGTTACTACCAGGGCATCGAGTTTGCCATTGAGCAGCAGTTGGCGGCGTTTGATCCGGGAGTCCAGGGGGAGCACAAGATTCTCCGTGGCTTCGAGCCGGTGATTACCTGGTCCATGCACCATTTGCGTGAGCCGGCTTTTCACCGCGCCATTGCGGATTTTTGCCGGGAAGAGGCGGTGCACGTGCAGCGTTACCGGGAAGAGGCCATGACGCTGTTGCCGTTCAGAAAAGGGGGCGGAGACTAGCTACAAGCTACGCTTGTTGGGTAGGCAAAGGTTGGAAAATTCCCGGAATATTGGCGCTTCGACGAAGTCGCTGTGGGAACGGAGCGTAGCGAAGTAACGCACGTTGTTCCGTGCGGCCCGAAGGGTGAGCGAAGGGAATAACCCCGCTTGAGCCGCGAACCGCGCTTGCGCGGAAATCGGTCGCAGGGAGATCAGGAATGCCAGCGCTCGACAGGTCTATCCAAATCCCCCCCTGATGCCATCTCCCATTCGCCATGCGAGCATGGGCTCCAACGGGGTTGGTGGGTGGCATGGAAGGAATCGCGCCGCCAGCGACGCACCAGCGGCAAGCTGAATACCTTGCCGGAATTCCCGATCTTCGGTTTCGTATTTGGTGTTAAGCAGCCACTTGCTGTTCGCGCTGGTAGTAAATCGCCATGGTAACCAGATCGCAGAGATCGGCGTTGGGGTGGTCCGGGGATTTCGGCCCCAGGTTGGCGGTGACATCTTCCAGCTCGCTGCCATAGGGGTCATTCAGGTCGGCCAGGAACTCCCAGGCGTGGCCCTGATGATCCACCAGGGTGCCGGTGTAGACGCCATCATCAAAACGGCAAACGCTGGAAAATACGGTGCTGGTGAGAGCAAAGCCGCGGGCGGTGATCCAGTCAGTCAGCGCCGGGTCCAGGCTGCCGTCGCGGATTTGTGTGGTGATGCTGGCCACAGCATCCCAGGCATTGCGAGTGCTGGCTTTGTTCGGTTCCATGGCGTCTTCCTCGACCTTGCTTCCGGATCGTCCTTGAATGCGGCTGGCTTATCACACGGCTTGCGACCGGTGGCAGCGTTATGGCGATGACTGCATTGTGCCTGCAATCAAAAGCCGGTACAGCGGCGATTTGCCGCAAAAAGTGTAAGAGATATCGGACAAATGAACATTATTCATTTTTTTGATGTGCGCATTTAGCCGTGTTGTCGGCCTGCGAAAAGGGGCGGCAAGGGGCACTCCATCAAGGCGGATATGGCGCGCAGCATTTCGGCTTCGCTCACCTGCACTTTGCCGTCCACCAACACCAGGTCCGCCAGCCCGTCGATCACCGGGCCCTTGAGCAGGGGAGACAGGTCGGCAAGCCGATCCAGCGCCTGTCCCAGTCGTTGACTGCTGCACTGGGACAGAGGCAATAGGGTGCGAGCCTCCGGCAGCAGTCCATGACTGGCTTGTCGGAACAGGGCCCGGGCCTGCTCGTCGCGAGCGCCACTGGTCCAGGTCATCACCGAGAATGCCAGTTGCAGCTCACCTGCCACTGAGCGGTAGCGATTGAAGCGGGTGTGACGGTTGCGCCTGGCGTGATCGTCGAGTTGCTGTCGAGCCAGGGCGACCAGTGCCCACTCAAACAGGGTGGTGCGCTGGTCGGCCTGGGTCAGGCTTGTCAGCCGCTCCAGAATAGCCTTGCGCTGGGCTGAAGGTTGCCCCTTGAGGGTAGGAAGTGCCAGATCGATGATGGGCAGGCGCAGTCGGCTGCCCAGCTCGGACAGTTGCTGGCGCAAGGGCAGCAGATCAGACAGGTGTTCGCCCAGGCCGGCGCTCTGCAGAAGGCGTTGTGGATCGCTGTCCGAGCTGCTGAGTATCAGCGCATACAGGGCCAGTTCGGCCTGGTGCGGGTTGTGAAGCTTTTTGTGCAGATCGGCAGGAAGGGTCTCCAGCAGGGTGCGGGCATAGCCCAGGTCCGCGTCGCTGACTGTCCCCACCCGCCGGGACGTTGCCGGCTCGGCCACAGTCGGCTCGACGCTGGCGCCACTGTCTCCCTGGAATGCTGACACACCTTCCGGTACGGATGCGGTGGATGGCGTGGCGGCCTGGGTCGCCGAACGTGCGCGGGTGCGGGCCCGGGCAACCCAGTCGCTGCCCAGGGCGCCAAGACGGTCATCCAGTGGGGGGTGGGTGGCGAGCAGATTGCGAAAACGAAACCCCAGGGTTTCGCCGAAACACATATGGCTCATGTCTTCGGCGTGTACCGAATCCAGGTGGGAGCCGTCGCCGTTACGGATCTTGATCAATGCACCGGCCAGGCCGGCCGGGTTACGGGTGAACTGTACCGCGGAGGCGTCGGCCAGCAACTCTCGCTGCCGGGAAATGGCGGCCTTGATCAGCCGACCGAAAAACAGGCCCAGATAGCCCACCACTACCAGAGCCAGCGCTACCAGTATCAGGCTGTTGCCCTTGCGGTTGGAGGTGCTGCGACGGGAGGAGCCGCGCAGCATGAATTCGCCGATCTTGCCCACTGCCAGAATGCCCGCAAGCACGGCGATCAATCGCAGATTCAGGCGCATGTCAGCGTTAAAAATATGACTGAATTCATGGGCGATCACGCCCTGGAGTTCGTCCCGGTCCAGTTTTTTCAAGGTACCATGGGTGACCACCAGCACGGTTTCCGAGGGGCGGAAGCCGGCCACAAAGGCGTTAATCGCCTCTTCCTTGTCCAGAACATAAAGCTGAGGGGCGGGGATGCCGGAGGCGATACTCATTTCCTCCACCACATTGATCAGTTTCTTTTCGTCGCCGTGCCGGGTATCCGGATCAATCGGGCGAGCGCCGAGCATGGCAGCAAGTCCCTTGCCTCCCCGCCGCAATTGCCAGGTCTTGAACAGGCAGCCACACACCATCACCAACAGGGTGAAGAGGGTGATCCAGAGCGTCAGAGGGTGACTAAACCACTGGCTGGGGGGGACCAGTTGTACATCCATCCACACGAAGGCCAGCAGCAATGCCAGATTGACGCAGAGGACCACCGCCGCCACCGCGAGAATAAAATACAGGACCAGCAGTCCGGTCTTGCGGCGGGCCCGCTCCTGATGCTGAAAGAAATCCATGGTGGCCGACTCAGAAGGTGACTTTCACCGCCTGACGTGCTTCCTCGGTTTCAATCTTGAGCAGTTGGGCTTCCTTGAAGCTGCCGAACAGGCCGCCGATAAAATTCTGCGGGAACTGTTCACGGTAGGTGTTGTAGTTCATCACCGCATCATTGAACGCCTGGCGGGCAAAACCGATGCGGTTTTCCGTGCTGCTGAGCTCTTCCATTAATTGGGCCATGGTCTCGTTGGCCTTCAGATCCGGGTAGTTTTCGCTGAGGGCGAAGAAGTTGGCCAGGGAGCCGGAGAGCAGGGATTCGGCCTTGCCCAGATTGCGGACCGCGCCAGCATCGTCAGGATGGTCTGCAGCGGTTTTTTTGGCGTTCACTGCCTGATTACGGGCCTCAATCACCTGGGTCAGGGTATCTTTTTCATGGCTCATGTAGGCCTTGGCGGTTTCCACCAGATTGGGGATCAGGTCATGACGGCGCTGCAGTTGCACATCAATCTGGGCGAAGCCGTTCTTGAAACGGTTCTTGAGTGCAATCAAACGGTTGTAGACGGCGATGATGTAGATGATGACGGCGACGATCACACCGATAAAGATAAGAGTCCCCATGACGACAGCCTTCCCCGTGCAGTTTTATTGTGGCTATAAACTACTGCAAAAGTGTTAATGGGGAAAGGCGGCACTAGTAGGCGCCTGTAGGAACGGAGCGTAGCGGAGTAACGCACGCAGTTCCGTGCGGCCCGAAGGGTGAGCGTAGCCAGTACACCTCTTGAGGTGCGAATCTGAGCCCTGGCGAAGGAGTAGCGGTGATCCTTGCTTCAATGCTTTATCAATAAAATGCTTTTGGCGCTCACCTCTAACGCCTCCCTCGCTATCGCTCGGTTCGCACCTCGAGAGGTGCTCCTACAGTGGTTTCGTAGAGAGGCTGTCAGTATTTGATCCCCCACTTGCGATACAGAAATCCCATGATCCAGGCCGGACCGATCATCAGGTACTGGATATCCTCGAAGAAGGACGGTTTCTTGCCTTCCACTTTGTGGCCCCAGAACTGGCCGATCCAGGCGACCACGAACAGAACCAGGGAAACCCAGAAGACGCTGGCACCGCTGGCGGCAATCAGGGAGAGAACGAACAGGCAGGCCAGACTGAAAATCAGCATTCCTAGGGCAATGGGGCGGGAAAGACGCGCGTAATAGAGGGTGACGCCAACCAGGGTGAGAAAGGCCCAGAAGCCGGCGAAGAAGGGTGCAGGCAGTGCCCACAGGAACCCCACTATGCTGAAGAAGATCACCGGGACACAGATAAAGTGTACTTTCTTGTTCGTTGGGTTCTGGTGGCTCTCGCCGTAGGCGTCCAGCCACTCATCCATGCTGCGGGTAGTCATGATTTACTCCCTCGGTGTGTTTGGCGTTATCAGGAGTATCGCACCCAAAATGCAGCTCGGAAAGTTCGGCTGCGAGCGACGAGAAGCGAGTTGCGAAAGGCCTGGTCGGGCCTGGGGCTTGCTTTTCGCGACTCGAAACTCGTATCGGGAAATGCCTTGCTTACGCGCCAAGCCACCCGGCCACAGCCTGCGGCGTCACCGGCAGATAGTGGTCCACCAGCAGCGCGGTGAACAGCGCGAACAGATAGGTAATGGAATAGCCGAAGGTTTTCATCGGCAGCTTGGGGTCGGTGGAGAACCGCAGTCGCACCGCGTGGTAGAGAAACACCAGCCCGAGAATCAGGGCGCTGAGCAGGTAGATCAGGCCGCTCATGCCGGTGAGATAGGGCAGCAGGGTGCAGATAAACAGCAGGATGGTGTAGTAGAGCACCGATTCCCGGGTAAAGGGGATGCCGTGGGTCACCGGCAGCATGGGGATATCTGCCTTGGCGTATTCGTCCCGGCGGTGAATGGCCAGGGCCCAGAAATGCGGTGGCGTCCAGACGAAGATGATCAGCACCAGCAGCCAGGCGTAGGGATGCACTTCCCCGGTGACCGCCACCCAGCCCAGTAGCGGGGGAATCGCCCCGGCAATACCGCCGATAACGATATTCTGCGGGGTGGCACGCTTCAGATAGAGGGTATAGACGAAGGCGTAGCCGACGAAGCCGAACAGGGTCAGCCAGGCGGTGATCGGATTGACCAGAAAATACAGCATGACCATGGATGCGGCCGCCAGCAGCACCGCGAAGGCAATGGCGGCTTTTGGGCTCAGCTTGCCGGCCACCAGCGGGCGTTTTTCGGTGCGTTTCATTATCGCATCGATTTTCTGGTCCATGATCTGGTTGATGGCCGCGGACGACATCATGGCCAGGGTCAGTCCCAGGAACGCCGGAATGAAGATATCCATGGGCACCATGCCGGCTGGCTCGGTGGCCAGAAACATGCCGGCCACGGCAGTCACCATCAGCAGCATGACAACCCCGGGCTTGGTCAGGGCCAGATAGTCGCGCCAGGTGGCGGGTTGGCTCATGGTCACGCTCCTTGCGCTTTGGACGATGTTGACGCAGATGGTTTGCGCAGGCCGCATTTCACGTTGATGGCACGGATAAACAGCACCAGGCTGGCAAGCAGCAATACGGCCACGAAGTTATGGGCCACGGCCACATCCAGGGGAACGGCAAACATCACATTACTCAGCCCCAGGCCGATTTGCACCACCAGCAGGCCAAGGATCACCAGGGCAAAATTGCGGAAAAAGACGCTGCGGGCCCGCAGCAAGATTTTACCCACCAGTGCCAGTACCAGCAGGGTCACCAGCAAGGCGCCGAAGCGATGCATCACATGAATCGTGGTGCGGGCGTCGTTATCCAGCACGCCAAATTCGTAGTCCGGTTTGTCATGCTCGTGCCCCCAGAAAATAAAGGCCTCCTCGAAGTCCAGACGGTCCTGCCAGCCTTCTTCGCACACCGGCAGTTCGGTACAGGCGACCGCCGCATAGTTGCTGGCGGTCCAGCCGCCCAGCGCAATCTGCAGGATCACGGCTACCAGGGTGATCGAGGCAAGCGGTTTCAGCATGCGCACGTCGCAATCATTGAGGAAGCTGGGCCACCGGTAAAGCCGCGCCGTCAGAAGTACCAACAACGTGAATGTGGTGAATCCCCCCAGCAAGTGCAGCATCACGATGGTGGGTTGCAGCCCCATGGTGACGGTCCATTTGCCGAGAATCCCCTGGAAGATCACCAGAGCCAGCAGGAACAGGGGCAGTTTGACCGGTTGTTTCTCTTTTTTGCGATTGAGTAATGAGAGTGCGGCGATGATCAGGATCACCAGGCCCAGCTTGGAGGCAAAATAGCGGTGGACCATCTCCGGTACGGTTTTGTGCGCTTCGCGAAGGCTGCCCGGCATGGCGCTGTTGGTCGTGTTGACATGATCGATGGCTTTTCGAACATCCAGGTGTCCATAGCAACCGGGCCAGTCCGGACAACCCAGGCCGGCATCCGACAGACGTGTCCAGGCACCAAGGATAATGACGACTGACACCATAAGCACAGCCAGTACGCAAAAACGGCGCAGCCAGATTTGAGAGCGAGTAAGCGCTTGCATAGTTAGCGTTCCGTTAACCGATCAGAGACCCTTTCAGGGTGCGTTTGAGATCGACGCGGATGTTTTCCGCCTCTTCCAGGGTGGCATCCATGTTTTCGTGCGTGGGATAACGCATGAAGATCTGGCCGTCCGGGCTGACCAGGAAAATATCGCCAATCGGTTCACCGGTGGTCGTGTCGTAAACCGGTGCCAGGGCGGTATTCACGGTTTGCGGATCGGCATGAATGGAGACCATGCCGTCCACGTTATTGTTGAGGAAGTCGTTCAGGGCTTCGCTGGGCGGGGCCGTATGCAGGATTACGCGGCGCACCCTGTCCACATCGGCACCCAGGGTCAGGCGTACCTGGCGAATCTGGTAGTAGAGACCATTCTTGCAGCGGGTGTCACAGTCGCTGCCTGCCACATACAGGATGGTCCACAGGCCGGCCATGTCGTCGCCGTTATAGTTTTCACCCTCTTCATCGACGGCATTCAGGGTGGCCATGTCGATATGGGGAATCAGCAGTTGGCCCTTGTTTTCCCTTGGCAGTTCCCAGGGGTCTATCAGAAAGCGACCCGCCAGAAAAAACAGGATAAAAGGGGCAACGATTGCCACCAGAGTGGCAATGTTCTTGATCCGTGGAGACATTAGGTGTCCTCTCGGGTTCTGCGCCGGTTGCGCACGGCGGCGGCAACATATATCAGCAGTGCGGCCAATGCCAGTGCAAACCACTGCAGCGCATACGCCTTGTGTTTGTCCGGGCCCATGGGGGCGATGTCCTGCCAGGGGCGAGGCAAGGGCACCTGGCCGCCCAGAGCCAGATCCGGGCGCACCCGGATTTCGAAGGGCGCCAATTCTACCCCAAGTTTTTCGCCAATGGCGTCAAAATCCACTTTCTGTACACGCAAAGGCCACTGATTGTCGGGCAATGGGGCATTCTGCAGGACAAATGTCTCCCGGGAGGGGCGATACACCGTGCCCTCCACCGTAATTGTCCCGCTGATGGCGGCTATCTCCGGCAACTGCTCCCGGCTGGCGCCGCGAGGCAGCCAGCCCCGGTTGATCAACACCCAATGATTCTCCGGGGTCTGCAGGGGGGTAAGAAGATAGTAACCGGCGATTCCATCGCGGATGCGGTTGTCCAGCAGCACGTTGTGGGTGTTATCCAGTCTGCCGGAGAGCGCGGCTTGTCTGTGAAGGGGGGCAGGATCAGCCAGCAGGGCGGGCAGGCCTGCTGCCGGTTGGCGAGCCTTTTCTTCCTGTGTCGCCAGCCACAGACGTTTTTCCTCGGCCCGTTCCAGCTGCCACCAGCTCAGCCGCAGGCAGATGGCTACCACCGCAAGGGTAGCCAGAAAGGCGATCCAGGACAGAACCGGGCGCCGGTTCTCGGTGTTTGACATGATCTTTGCTCTCGCGATTGCAGCATCCATGATGAATGGGCTGCAGCGGATAGTGCGTGCACTGGCAGGTGCGGCCATTACAATGGCGGCACAGTATAGTAAAGCCCGCTTGACGCCAAGCGCGTGTCAAGACCGAGGGCCATCGAGACGGAGTGTATGTATGTGGTGGGTGAAACTGATAGTCATCGTGCTGTTGATTGCGGCGGTGGTTTCCCTGGGCCGGGCGCTGTTCTCCCTGGTCAAGGATGATGGCAAGTCCGGCAAGACCATGCGTGCCCTGGCCTGGCGGGTAGGGTTTTCGGCGGTGATCTTCCTGTTCATTCTGCTGAGCATGATGATGGGCTGGATTCAGCCTCACGATGTGAATCCCACCAAACGTTACGGTCAGCCCATCGAGCAGAGCGCCCCGGCCCAGTAACGCTCCCTGTCTATATAAGAAGAAGCGGCTTGTAAAAGTCAGGTAAAAACGGGCCGGGTCCCCGAACTTCTCCTGAGTGCCGGCCTCTCACCTGACGAGCCCGCCGGGTGCGGGCACAGTGTGGTGAAGGGCCAGGAAATGGATGGCCAGGGAGCAGGATGCACTTCACCCCATCCCCGAATTGTCTGGAGGCTGCGTTATGGAATGGATAACCCGAGTGATGGTGGTTCTGTTCGTGCGGTTGCTGGCCCGGGCCGAGCAGGTGGCGCTCAATACCGGCGACCCGCTGCGCGATTCGACGAAACCCCGGGTTTGAACCCGATCACATTTTTTTCCGGTGGGTGGAACCTTTTTCCCCGCCGGTGGACCAATCAGGTAAGCAAGATACGTTTTCTCCTCTTGTAACATCAGGCAACCCTCGGGGCGTTCAGTAAGACTGGCGCCCTTCTTTTTTGTCTGGTGTCCGGCGAGAAGGGTTACTTCTTGGGTGCCGGCCCCGGCGGCATGGGAAAAGCGGTGATATTGTTGCCGCTGGACTCGATGATCTTGCCGACGCCTTCCTTTTCCACCTCATCGATACGGATCACCGCGTGCAGGGGAATAAAGGAACGCATCACATCGTTGAATTCCCGTTTCAGCTTTTCCTCCCCCGGGTCCACTACCAGGCTGGCCCGCTCTCCGAACAGAAAGTCTTCCACCTCGACAAAGCCGTAAAGGTCGCTTTGGTATATCTGTGAGGCATAGATCTCGTACACATGACCTTGATTGTGGAATATCACCCGATAGATTTGACGTCGTTTTGACATGGATGTGGTACAAGCTGTGTGTGGTAAAGGGGAGCGGAGTCTAGCACGATGAGGGAGGGCTCGTATCTGCCTGAAAGGCTTGATAAACCCTACCTTTCGGCTGGACTTTGGCCATCCGAATGACTAGAGTTGGCGCCCATATATGCAGTGGGGCAATTTGCCGCACCTGTGGCTATCCGGCGAAATTGATCATGCTGATTTCTAGCTGTTTGATTTTATTGGATTTTGCCACCCGTATGATCCCTATTGGTGGCCGCCCCCTTGGTCGCTGAGGTCTGCGGGTCAAGGCGTTGGCTGCGGCTCCACCGCATCATCCTGAAACTTCGCTTTCCAGGTGCCGGTGACGGCAAAGAACAAGCGTGCCCTACGAGGCCATGCTGGGGAAAACAGGGAGCAAACGCATGCAGTCAACTCTGTTCCACCGCGCGGCGGCGGGTCTGACGTCACTGATGATCAGTGGTATGACCTTCGCCAGCGACTGGACCGAACGTTCCGACCTCGACCTGCGACCGGGGGTGACCCAGGTCAGTCAGGATATTCAAGATCTTCACACCACCGTGCTCTGGATTGTGACCGTTATTGGTCTGCTGGTGTTTGGCCTGATCGTGTATTCCATGATCCGCCATCGCCGCGCCAAGAACCCCAATCCGGCCACCTTCCATGAGAATGTCTTTCTGGAAGTCCTCTGGACCGTGATTCCCTTCGTGATTCTGATCGCCATGGCGGTGCCTGCCACCCGGGTTCTGGTGCAGATCGACGACAGCGCAGAATCGGAACTGACGGTGAAGGTGACCGGCTACCGCTGGAAGTGGAGCTACGAGTACCTGACCTACGAAGACGACAACGACATTGGTGTGTCTTTCTTCTCCAACCTGGCGACTCCCCCGGAGCAGTACAACAACCCGGTGCTGTCCGGTGGTCTGTTCCCCTATGGCACCGCCAAAGAGCTGGTCGGCAAGGAAGCTCCCGAGAAAGATCACAACTACCAGCTGGAAGTGGATAACAAGCTGGTCATTCCGTCCGGCCAGAAAGTTCGCTTCCTGGTAACCTCCGACGACGTGATCCACTCTTTCTGGATCCCCGATTTCGGTGGCAAGAAAGACGCTATCCCCGGTTTCGTCAATGAAATGTGGGCCAAGGTTCCGGAAGGCAAGGAAGGCACTTACTACGGTCAGTGCGCCGAGCTTTGCGGCAAGAACCACGCTTTCATGCCGATCGCAGTGGAAGTGGTCAGCCAGGACGAATTCAAGACCTGGATTGCCGAAGAGAAAGAGAAAGCCGCCTCCGGACCTGACCTGACCCCGTTCAGTGGTCTGGATCAGGCGATGGAAGAAGGCAAGCAGGTCTATGCCAGCGCCTGTGCACTGTGCCACGGCGCCAATGGTGAAGGTGGTATCGGTCTGCCGTTTGCGGGTACCGATTTCTCCACCAAGCCGGAGTACCTGAACGAACACATCGATGTGCTGGTTAATGGCCGTGCTGCCATGCCTGCATTCAAGGCTCAGCTGACTCCGCGCCAGATTGCCGCGGTAGTGACCTACGAGCGTAACGCATTCGGCAACGACACCGGCGACCTGATCCAGCCCGCCGACGTTAACGACCACGAATAAGGGAGGGGATAGCAATGTCTACTGCAGCTGCAACCCATGATGATCACCACGATCATCACCACGCCCCGACCGGCCTGAAACGTTGGCTGTTCAGCACCAACCACAAAGATATCGGTACTCTGTACCTGTGGTTCAGCTTCGCCATGTTCCTCGCTGGCGGCTTCATGGCCATGGTGATTCGTGCCGAGCTCCTCGAGCCCGGCATGCAGTTTGTCGATCCGGAATTCTTCAACCAGATGACCACCGTACACGGCCTGGTCATGGTGTTTGGTGCGGTAATGCCCGCCACGGTTGGCCTGGCCAACTGGATGATTCCCTTGATGATTGGTGCGCCGGATATGGCGCTGCCGCGGATGAATAACTGGTCCTTCTGGATTCTGCCTTTCGCCTTCGCGATCCTGATCGGTTCCGTGATCATGAGTGCCTTCGGTGATGGCAACCCCAGTGCGCCGAACTTCGGTTGGACTTTCTACGCTCCGCTGTCCACCAAATATGGCCCGGACTCCACGGACCTGTTCATCCTGTCCGTCCATATGATGGGTATTTCTTCCATCATGGGTGCCATCAACGTGGTCGTTACCGTCTTCAACATGCGTGCCCCAGGCATGACCCTGATGAAGATGCCGCTGTTCGTCTGGACCTGGCTGATCACCGCCTTCCTGCTGATCGCGGTTATCCCGGTACTGGCCGGTGCAGTCACCATGATGCTGACTGACCGTCACTTCGGCACCAGCTTCTTCGATGCCGCCGGTGGTGGTGATCCGGTCCTGTTCCAGCACATCTTCTGGTTCTTCGGGCACCCCGAGGTGTACATCATGATCCTGCCGAGCTTCGGTATCGTGTCAGCGATCATCCCGGCCTTTGCCCGCAAGCCGCTGTTTGGTTATGCCTCCATGGTGTATGCGACCGCGTCCATTGCGCTGCTGTCCTTCGTGGTCTGGGCCCACCATATGTTCACCGTGGGCATGCCGCTGGCCGGTACCCTGTTCTTCATGTACATGACCATGCTGATCTCCGTTCCCACCGGTGTGAAGGTGTTCAACTGGGTGGCTACCATGTGGCGCGGCTCCATGAGCTTCGAGCTGCCGATGAAGTGGGCCATCGCCTTCGTGGTGCTGTTTACCTGTGGCGGTCTGTCCGGCCTGATGCTGGCGATCACTCCGGTGGACTTCCAGTACCACGACACCTACTTCGTGGTGGCTCACTTCCACTACGTACTGGTGACCGGCGCGATCTTCTCCATCTTCGCCGCCGCCTACTACTGGCTGCCGAAGTGGTCCGGCGTGATGCCCAACAAGACCCTGGGTGAGCTGCACTTCTGGAACTCCCTGATTTCCGCCAACCTGCTGTTCTTCCCCATGCACTTCGTGGGTCTGGCCGGCATGCCGCGTCGTTACGCTGACTACGCGCTGCAGTTTGCGGACTACAACTTCTGGATTTCCATTGGTGGCTTCTGGTTCGGTCTGTCCCAGCTGCTGTTCCTTGCGGTCGCCGTGCTGTGCGCCATGAAGAAAGGCGAGAAAGCCCCGGCCAAGCCGTGGGATGGGGCCGAGGGTCTGGAATGGGAAGTGCCGTCTCCGGCGCCGTTCCACACCTACGACACCCCGCCGGTGGTCAAGTAAGTCCCGGATAACGGACAGGAGCGGGCACCATGAGTGAAAAACAGCTCAGCGTGGAAGAACGCAACCAGCGTACGCTGAAGAAGCTGTTGATCTGGGCGGTAGCCATGTTCGGCTTCGCCTTTCTCATGGTGCCGTTCTATAACGTTATCTGTGACATCACCGGTCTCAACGGCAAAACATCCAGTACGGCAGCCACCGATGTTCCCGAACAGGTGGTGGCTGACCGTACCGTGACCGTGGAATTCATTACCCAGAAAGGCGATGGTCTCACAGGAGAATTCACCTCCGAGACCAAGCGGGTCAAGGTACATCCGGGGGAAATCACCCTGGTGCATTTTTACGCCAGCAACCCGACATCAAAGGACATGATTACCCAGAGCATCCCTTCCGTGTCACCGGGGGAAGCTGCGCGCTACCTGCACAAGACCCAGTGTTTCTGCTTTGATCAGCAGACCCTGGCGGCTGGAGAGCGCAAGGACATGCCGATGATTTTCTATCTGGACCCGGAAATTCCCGGTCACATTAATCAATTCACTCTGTCCTATACGATCTTCGATGTGACAGAGCGGGTCGCCGGTAAAAATAACAGCGTGGCTGTGAACTGATAACAGCCGGTTGTAGAGGAGATTTTCGAATGGCTACTGAAAAGTATTACGTTCCCGAGAGCAGCCCGTGGCCGCTGACCGCGTCCATCGGCCTGTTCATGACCGCCATTGGCGGTGCCAAGTTCATTCAGCAGAGCACCATGGATACCATGGAGCCGAACTTCTTCGGCAAGCCGCTGTTCTTCATTGGTCTGGCCTGGTTGCTGCTGGTGATTGCCGCCTGGTGGCGCGACACCATCAAGGAATCCGTGGGCGGTCTGCACAGCAACCAGCTGGGCGGGTCCTATCGCCAGGGCATGCTGTGGTTCATCTTTTCCGAGGTGATGTTCTTTGCCGCCTTCTTTGGCGCCATGTTCTACACCCGCTGGTTGATCATTCCGTGGCTGTCCGGTGAAGGCTCCAACGCCATGACCCACGAACTGCTGTGGCCGGGTTTCCAGGCCATGTGGCCGCTGACTGTGACCCCGGACGGTACCACCACCACGCCCATGGGGGCCTGGGGTCTGCCGGCCATCAACACCGCCATCCTGCTGGTTAGCTCCATTACCCTGACCATTGCCCACCACGCTCTGCTGGAAAACCAGCGTGGCAAGCTGATCATCTTCCAGGCCATTACGGTGGTACTGGGTGTCATCTTCCTGGGTCTGCAGGGCCTGGAATATGTGCACGCCTATGACATGGGTCTGACGCTGGATGCAGGCATCTACGGCAGCCTGTTCTTCCTGCTCACCGGCTTCCACGGTGCCCACGTGACCATCGGGACCATCTTCCTGTTTATCACTCTGATCCGTGTGATCAAGGGTCACTTCAGCCCGGATAACTGCTTTGCCTGGGAAGCGGGTGCCTGGTATTGGCACTTTGTGGACGTGGTCTGGCTGTTCCTGTTCGTGACCGTTTACTGGTTGTAAGCAGGCGGCAGCACGCTTCACGCTGCAGGCAACACCAAAAAAGCCGCGCTCCGAGAGGATCGCGGCTTTTTTGTTTCGATCTGAATGGTGTGAGTAACGCCCCGGCGAAGGGCCGTTATCGAGGCGCCATTGTGAATGGCGTTGGAAAGAGAGTAGAGATGACCGCGTTGGAGCCTTGCTTGCAAGGCGAAAGGCTATCCTTTTTCACAAAGCTAGCCAGGCCTCGCCTTGCAAGCAAGGCTCCAACAGAAAGGGAAGATCAGTCTGAGAGTACGCGGCTCAGCCACTGCCCGATATCGCGGATCTGTTCCAGGCAGACCATGTGCTCCATGGGATAGGTCAGGTATTCCGGCGCGAAGCCCATAGTGGTCAAGGTGTCTGCGGCGCGACGACCCAGCACTTCCGGGACCATCGGGTCCTGGCTGCCGTGGCAGATCATGACGGGCAGGGACGCATTGGCAGCAGACGGTGTGACCGGCATGGCCATATAGGTGGACAGGGTCAGCAGCCCGGCCAGCTTCTGCGGGTAGCGCAGTGCAGCCTGGTAGGCAACGGCACCGCCCTGGGAGAAACCGGCGATGACGATCCGATGGGCGGGAATGCCGCGCTGGATTTCCCGTTCGATCAGAGCGTCTACGGCATCTGCGGACGCCAACACGCCGGCCTCGTCCACCTTGCGGTCGATATCCATGGCCAGAATGTCGTACCAGGCAGGCATTACCATGCCGCCGTTAACAGTGACGGGAATGTCCGGCGCATGGGGAAAGACAAAGCGTACCGGCAATGCAGCGGGCAACTGCAACTCCGGTACGATGGGCTCGAAATCGTGGCCACTGGCCCCAAGGCCATGCAGCCAGATCACGGTAGCCGTGGCGTCGCCGGCCGGCTCGATTTCCACACACTTCAACAGTTCGCTCATGCTTTGTCCTTGTCTGTCATGGGGCTGCCCTTCCTCGTTGGAGCCTTGCTCGCAAGGCGAAGGGTTGGTCAAGCCAGGCGCCTATGAAACCTTCGCTTTGCGAGCAAAGCTCCAACGGCGAGGTTTGGGGGCTGCTGCTCCTCGTACCTCGATTTCACGCCCCGCCGGCCACAATCACGCGCACGGCTTCCAGCTGACAGCGGGCTTCGCCGAGTACTTTTTCCAGCGCCTCAGTCTGGGCTTCCAGCGCCTGGATCTCCTCATCGCGCACCGCCGGGTTCTTGGCTTGCAGGGCTTTCAGACGGGCCAGTTCATGGGCCTGTTCCCGGCGCATTTTTTCCAGGGCATCGTCGATGGTGCCGCGGGCCTCTTCGGCGGCGCGGGCTTCATCGGCCTTGAGCAGTTTGTCCAGCAGCGGCTTCTGGCTGCCGACAATCTTGCGGCTCAGTGGCTTGTCCATCTTGTGGCATTGCTGGCTCAGGCCCTCGTGGCTGATCGCCTGGCTGATGTTCTTGCCGTTGGCATCCAGCAAGTGGCGAATCACCGTGGTGGGCAGGAAGCGGTCCGCCTGCAGGTATTTGGGGGCCACCGCATCGATGGTGTAGATGGCCTCAATCAGCAGGGTGCCGGCATTGATCTTGGGGTTTTTGAGCAGACTCACGGCAGCCTTGCCACGGTGTTCGGTAAGCAGCATGTCCAGGCTGCCGGTGACCATGGGATGCTCCCAGGTAAGGAACTGCATGTCATCCCGGGCCAGTGCGGTGGCCCGGTTGTCGGTCATGGTCACGCCTTCCTCCGGCAGCCCCGGGAAGGCATCGCGCATATGCGGGCCGGGTTTGAGGATCACGGCGGTGTCGGAATGGTCTTCCTGATCCACACCGTAGCGATCGAAGACCCGCTGCATGAAGGGCAGGGGGCTGTCGTTATCGGAGTCGGCGAGGGCCTGTTTCAGTTGTTCGGCCCGATCGTTGTCGAAGGAACTCAGCTCCAGCAACCGGTCGCGGCCGGTTTCCATCAGGGTATGCAGTTCATCGGCAATGGTGCGGGTCTCCGACACCAGGGCATCAATGGCGGTGTATTCCGGGTCGCCACACAGCAGCGGTTCCAGGGCATCGCGGCTACGCAGGTAGATGTCGTGGCCGGCCGGGTTGGTGTGCTCGAAGGCATTCATGCCTTCGTGGTACCAGCGGAACAGCACTTCCTGGGCGTGGGCCTCAAAGTAGGGCACATGGATCTGGATGTCTTCAGTCTGGCCGATACGGTCCAGCCGGCCGATGCGCTGTTCCAGCAGGTCCGGATTCAGCGGCAGGTCCAGCAGCACCAGATGGTGGGCAAACTGGAAGTTCCGGCCTTCGGAGCCGATCTCGGAACAGATCAGCGCCTGGGCACCATCCACATCATCGGCGAAGAAGGCGGCAGCCCGGTCCCGCTCGATCAGGTCCATGTCCTCATGGAACATGGCCACGTTCATGCCCAGCTTGTAGTTGCAGTGGGCATGCAGATCGGTGGCGGTATGGCGGTTGGCACAGATCACCAGCACCTTGTCTTTGCGGTGTTCCTTGAAGAACTTTTCCAGCCAACTGACCCGAGGGTCCAGGGTGCACCAGCGGTCGTCGTGGAACAGGGTTTCCGGGTGCAGATGGCCTTCCCGTTCCTCGTCGCTGTCGTACTGGTATTCCTCCGGCAGCGGTAACGGAATGCCGTGCACGTGGCGGGTCGGGAAGCCGGCAATGTTATGACGGGTGTTGCGGAACATGACCCGGCCGGGGCCCGAGCGGTCCAGCAGTTCGGCCAGAATTGCCTCGCGCTGGTCTTCGCTGATAGTCATGTCCGGCAGCAGGCGGGCTGCCTCGGCCTTCAGGTCAGCGGACCAGCTGTCCTCGTCATGGAGCTTGCCGGCCAGGCTGGCGATTTCCTGGTAGTGGGTCTGTTCCTCGCGGAAGGCCTCCAGGCTGGGATAGCGGTCCGGGTCCAGCAGACGCAGGCGCGCATAGTGGCTTTCCAGACCGAGCTGTTCCGGGGTGGCGGTGAGCAGCAGCAGACCACGGGCCTGGCGGGCAATGGTCTCTACCCGCTGGTAATCGTCGCTGGGGGTGTCTGGCGCCCATTCCAGGTGGTGGGCTTCGTCCACCACCAGCAGATCCCAGTCGGCAGCCGCCAGCTGGTCGATATCGCACTCGGCAAGAAAATCAGTGCTGCACAGGATCAGCTGTTCACTGAGAAAGGGGTTGTCCCAGGTCTGCTCTGCGGCCTCGTCGGCGTCATCGCCCCCGTCGTTCTCCGCGGCGGCTTTTTCCTCTTCGATAATCTGCGCCAGCATATCCTTGATGCTGGTTTGCGGCTGCAGCGCGTTAAGCCGCTCCGCATCGAAAATGGAAAAATGCAGATTGAAACGACGCACCATTTCCACAAACCACTGGTGCACCAGCGGTGAAGGCACCACCACCAGCACCCGCTTGGCACGGCCGCTGAGCAATTGCTGATGGAGAATCAGACCGGCTTCGATGGTCTTGCCCAGGCCCACTTCATCGGCGAGCAGTACCCGGGGAGCGAAGCGGTTGGCCACCTGGTCGGCAATGTAGAGCTGGTGGCCGATCAGGTCGATGCGCGGGCCACGCAGTCCCTTGATGGTGGACTGCTGTTGCTGGCAGTGAGCGTTCAGCGCATCCACCCGCAGTTCGAACCAGCGATTGGAGGACAACTGGTTGGACAGCAGGCGATCCAGGGCGGTGGTCAGGCGCAGTTTGTGGCCCAGATGGGTTTCCGGCACCGGCTGCACGTCTTCTGGTTGGCCCAGTGGGTGAGCCATGTAGACCTTGAGGCCGTTGAGTTCGTTGACCTCGGTCACCACCAGCTCCAGCTCGTCGGCGGTGCGGATGGTATCGCCGGTGCTGAAGATGACCCGCGACAAGGGAGCGTTGTTGATGGCGTAGGTACGCTCCTCTTCTACCGCCGGGTAGCCCACGGTGACCAGTCGGTAATCCAATTCCTTGATGATGCCGAGGCCCAGTTCGGTTTCGGATTCGCTCAGCCAGCGCTGGCCGGGGGTAAAATCAGTCATTATCACTGCCGGTTGATTCTCGGGGGGCGAATTATACGGGTTTGCGCCTGCCCCTTCGATGGGGTTATTGAATCTGCTTGCGAAACCAGCGGCGGGTGGCGTCATCGGCGGGGAAAAAGTGCTCGATACACAGCTCTTCCATCACCACATCCAGAGCGGTGCCGAAACTGGCCAGGGTGGAGAAGCTGCGCAGGCGTTGCCCGGCCAGGTGGATATCCAGAGCCAGCATGGGCTCGTTGCGGTCGCTCGGCGGGTCCCGGTGGAGCAGGGTCTCCACATCCGCCAGTGCTCCGAGGCGTTCCAGCAGGCGGGTCAGCGCCGGGGTCGGACGGGCTTGCTGGTCCCGATGCAGGCGCCGTAACAGAAAGCTTGCCACTTCCTCCCAGTTGGCCAGGAAAGGCCGGTAACCCTGGGGGTGAAACACCAGTTCCACCACATTGGTGGTCTGTGGGAAGGGGCCACGCTCCTGCATCATCATGGCCATCAGCTGTTGCTGTGCCTGATTGGCCATCAACACGTTCCACTGGGCATCCAGCACCACGGCAGGGAAAGGATTGTGATTGACCAGCATGACCTCCAGCGCCTGGCGCACCGGTGCCATGGACTCGCTGTCCAGATCGGTTTCACTGAAGGCCGGGGCATAACCGGCGGACAGCAGCAGCCGATTGGTGTCCCGGCAGCTCAACTCCAGCTCCATGGCCAGACGTTTGAGCATCTGCGAGCTGGCCTGGCTACGGCCGGTCTCGATAAAACTCAGATGTCGACTGGAAACGTCCGCACGCAGAGCCAGATCCAGTTGGCTCAGGCGCCGTGTCTTGCGCAGTTCAGCGAGTATCTGTCCGGTCTGCATGGGCTCTCCTGGAGCGGGGTTGTCCGAGTGCCGGGTAAGCATGAAAGAGCGTGGCAGGCTTCACCATTACCTCTGAGGTAATTGTTCCTCTTCCCTGATCAGGGAAATCTGAATGTACCACTTAATCAAATCGGAGGTGCATCATGCCTTGGACGTCTCTTAAATCTGCTCTGCTGTTCAATGCCCTGTGTTCTACCATTTTGGGAGTGATTCTGCTGTTTTACCCCAGTGCCGTGGCGGCGCTGATGGGTGAGTTCAATCCGCTGATCCTGATGGTACTTGGCGCCGGGCTGCTGCTGTTTGCCGCCGATGTGGCCTGGGTGGCTACCCGCAAGCCGATTTCTCAGCGCCTGGCCAAAATGATCACTACAGCGGATGCTGCCTGGGTGGTGGCCACCCCGGTGGCCATGATCGTGGCCGCTCCCTGGCTGTCCTTTTGGGGCCAGATCCTGCTGCTGGATGTGGCGTTACTGGTGGCGTTTTGTGCGCTATGCCAGCGGCGGGGCCTGCAACGTCAACAACTGGCCTGAGCGAGTGCCGGGGCCTGGCAGGGGCTCCGGTTTCTTTATCAAGGAAATGACATCTCTCGCCATGGGCTGCTGACGCTTTGAACGGGAAATTACGCTATCCTCGGTGGATCGTTATCAAGATGTGCTGTGGTCATGGGCGATATTCTGCCGTTCAAGAAACCGGAAAAGAAAACCCCGCGCAAAGGCATGTGTCAGCATGGCTTTCATAAATGGGTGGTGTGCAAGGACAAGCAGTTCGATGTGAAGCAGGGAAAGCTGGTGACGGTGTATCGCTGCGAGCGCTGCGGCAAACAGAAAGTGAAGGCCTACTAGCTGCGTGTTGAAGAGCCCGTTTCACGCTGAGCATGCAACGGGCACTTCGACAGCCTGCAAGGACATTTCATGCTGAAGATGAAAACACAGTGCGAGACCTGCCAGCGTCTTTTGTCGGCCCAGGCAGAAGCCTATATCTGCTCCTACGAATGCACTTACTGCGTGGACTGTTGCACCGTCCATGCCAGCCGTTGCCCCAATTGTCAGGGGGAGCTGGTGCGTCGCCCCCGCCGTCAGGAGGCCAGCAATGAGGGCGGCTGAATCCGTCTCCCTGCCTGCCGGTGCCGGTTATAGGCTTCCCTTGCAGTGGTTTGCCGCCGAGGCTGCTGCTGCCACGGTGGTGGTGATGCCGGCGTTGGGGATGGGGGCACGGTTCTATCAGCCCCTGGCTTTGGCGATGCAGGACAAGGGCATTAATGTGGCTCTGCTGGAACAGCGCGGCCACGGCGACAGTCCATGGCGTGCATCGCGCCGTTGTGACTGGGGGTTTCGAGAGACCCTGATCAATGAAATCCCCGCCGCCCTGGAATGGCTGACGGCCACCGCGCCGCATCAACCGGTTTATCTGATGGGCCACTCCCTGGGCGGGCACTACGCCGCCATGGCGGCGGGGCTCTATCCCCAACAGGTGAATGGGGTGATTCTGGCTGCCTGCGGCAGTCCCTGGGTGGGAGGCTTCAACGGTGACACTGCACGGAAGTTAAAATGGCTCTGCAGACTGATTCCGCCGGCCTGTGCGTTGCTCGGCTATTACCCCGGAAAGCAGTTGGGTTTTGGGGACCGTGAGGCCCGGACGCTGATGACGGACTGGCTGGCCGTGGCAAAAACCAACCGCTATCAGGCCAGTGGTCTGAGCAAGGACCTGGACAGTGGCATCGCCGCCTATACCGGTCCGGTGCTTTGCCTGCGCATGCAGGATGATGCCTTTGCGCCCCGGGAATCGGTTCACGCGGTCAGCGACAAATTCATTCAGGCCGAGGTGGAACATCGTGTCCTCAATGCCCAAGTATTGGGTGACAAGGCGGACCACTTCCGCTGGGCGCGCAAACCTGAAGCGGTCACGCAGACCATAGCGACCTGGTTGGATAATCTCTGAAAAAGCGCAAAGGCCTGGCTGGAGGGTCCCCTCTCCCTTGAGGGGAGAGGGACAGGGAGAGGGTGAGAGGCACCAAGGCTGGCCCATCGCTCCAGCCTTGTTCCTGTCGGTTCAGTCCAGCACCATGATCGCCTGGCCGGCATTGATCTGCTGACCTTCCTGGCGGTTGATGGCAACCACCTTGCCGCTTTCCGGGGCGCTGATCTCGATTTCCATTTTCATGGATTCCAGTACGGCTACCACGTCGCCTTCGTTCACGGCGTCCCCTTCGCTCACGTTCAGTTTCCAGATGTTGCCGGCCACCGGGGACTCCACCGGGGTGCCGGCCACCTCTTCGGTGACGTTGTCTGCATCCAGATCCTGTGCAGACTGGAAGTGGATCTGGCCGCTCTCCACCCAGCGTTGCAGTTCTTCATCAAAGGCCCGGTTACGTGCTTCGGTGAATTGGGTAATGTCCTGCTGGTTGTCATCCAGAAAACGCTGATACTCGCTCAACTTGAAGGTGGTTTCTTCCACCTTGATGGGATAGTCCCCTTTGGGGAAATCCCGGCGGATCTGGTTGAGTTCTTCGTGGCTGACTTCATAGAAGCGAATCTGGTCGAAGAAGCGCAGCAGCCAGGGTTTGTCGAAGGCCCCGGTTTTTCGGTAACGGTTCCACATCTGCAGGGTGCGGCCCACGAACTGGTACCCCCCGGGACCTTCCATGCCGTACACGCACAGGTAGGCGCCGCCAATGCCCACGGAGTTTTCCGCGGTCCAGGTACGGGCCGGGTTGTACTTTGTGGTGACCAGACGGTGACGCGGATCGTAGGGCGTGGCCACCGGCGCACCCAGATACACATCGCCCAGCCCCATGACCACATAGCTGGCGCTGAACAGGATCTCTTTTACCTCATCGATGCTGTCCAGGCCGTTGATGCGGCGAATGAATTCCAGGTTGGAGGGGCACCAGGGGGCATCCTTGCGCACTGACTGCATGTATTTCTCGATGGCCTGGTGGCAGGCCTGGTCATCCCAGCTCAGCGGGATATGCACGATCCGGGAGGGAACCTCCAGATCATCCTGTTGTTGCAGGGCCCGTTCGGCTTCGGCCAGCGTTTTCAGCAGGGTGTGACGGGGCAAGCGTTGCGGATCGAAATGCACCTGCAAGGAACGGATGCCCGGGGTCAGCTCAATCACGCCGTCGAGGTTCTGTTCTTCCAGCCACAACATCAACGCATCAGCCCGGAAGCGCAAACGCAAGTCCAGCACCAGCGGGCCGTATTCCACCAGCAGGTAGCGATCACCGGCGGCGCGGTAGATCACATCCACACCCACTTCCTGCTCTGACAATGTATTGAGAACCGGCGTGGTGATGGGCGCACTTTCTACCTGTTTGTTCGGCTCACTGAGTGAAGACAGGCAGGCGTCCTGTTCAGCCGCCAGGGCGTCCGCATCCTCCAAGCTGATGGCCTGGAAGCGCAGGGTGTCGCCGGCTTTCAGTTGACCCAGCTTCCAGCGGTCGGCCATGACCACCGTGGCGGGGCAGACAAAGCCCCCCAGTGACGGTCCGTCCGGGCCCAGGATCACCGGCATGTCGCCGGTGAAATCCACCGTGCCCACGGCGTAGGCGTTGTCATGAATATTGGACGGGTGCATGCCCGCTTCACCACCGTCACTGCGCGCCCATTCGGGTTTTGGGCCCACCAGACGAATACCGGTTCGGCTGGAGTTGTAGTGCACCTGCCAGTCGGTGGCGAAGAACATGGCCATGTCGTCGTCGGTGAAAAAGTCCGGCGCGCCATGGGGGCCGTAGATCACCCGCAGGGTCCACTGTTTGCCCAGCGCGGGTTTGAGACTTTCCGGGATCGTCACCTTGCTGGCGGTGCCGCTATCTTCAGAAAAGTGCAGCACATCTCCGGTGCGCAGGGCACGACCGCCGTGGCCGCCAAACTGGCCCAGGGTAAAGGTGCTGCGTGAGTCCAGGTAAGGAGTGCACTGGATGCCACCGGCGATGGCCAGGTAGGCCCGGGCGCCTTCGCCGCTGACCTTGCCCAGTTTCAGTACCTGGCCAGGTTTTACGGCAATGGCCTGGTAAGTTTTCAGCGACATGCCATCCAGGGTGGCCTGCATGTCCGCACCGGTGAGGGCAATACGGGTGGCCTGGTTGAATTTCAGGGTCGGGCCGTTGAGTGTGAACTCCAGTCCGGCCGCATTCTCCTCATTACCCAGCAAACGGTTTGCGAGACGGAAGCTGAGGTTGTCGAAGGGGCCGGACGGCGGCACGCCCACCGGCCAGTAGCCGCTGCGACCCGGGTAGTCCTGCACCGTGGTCATGGTGCCGCCGGCCAGTACATCCAGGGTAAAGGGGGCGTAGCTGAAAGCATTCAGATAGCGGGTGGTCATGCGGCCTTCTGCGAACACCGGGTCGGTGAGGATGGCGCGGACATAGTCCCGGTTGGTTTCGATGCCTTCCAGGGTGATGCTGTCCAGCGTGTCGCTGAGTGCGGCCAGGGCGCTGTCACGATCCCCTTCGTGGATGATCACCTTGGCCAGCATGGGATCGAACAGGGGAGAGACGGTGAGGCCGGCTTCCACCCAGTGATCGATACGCAGTGCATTGCCATCCGCCTGCGGAAACTCCACGGCAGTGAGCAGGCCGGCGCTGGGCTGGAAATCCTTGTTGGGATCTTCCGCATACACCCGTGCCTGAATCGAGTGGCCGTCAGGATGAAAGGGGCCGAGGGAATCCAGTGGTGGCAGATCACCGGCGGCCAGCTTGACCATCCATTCCACCAGATCCACGCCGAAGACCTGTTCGGTGACACCGTGTTCCACCTGCAGGCGGGTGTTTACTTCCAGAAAATAAAACGCGTTGGAATCCTGGTCGAGAATGAATTCCACGGTGCCGGCATTGCGGTACTGCACCGCTTCCATCAGGGCCCGGGCGGTGTCCTGCAGTTCGCTGCGGACTTCATCCGGCAGATTGGGCGCGGGGGTTTCTTCCAGCACTTTCTGATGGCGGCGCTGGGCGGAACAGTCGCGCTCGCCCAGGGTGATGGCCCGGCCCTTGCCATCGCCGAACACTTGCACTTCGATATGGCGGGCGCGGGCGATGTATTTTTCGATAAAGACGCCGTCATTGGAAAAGTTGTTGGCACTGAGACGGCGCACGCTGTCCCAGGCCTTGTCGAGACTGTCGGCGTTTTCGCAGATCTGCATACCGATACCGCCACCGCCGGCGGTGCTTTTCAACATCACCGGATAGCCAATCTCTTCAGCCGCTTTCAGGGCCGCATTCTTGTCGGTAAGCAGATCCGTGCCGGGCAACAGGGGTACGCCGGTTTTTTGTGCCAGTGTCCGGGCGGTGTGCTTGAGACCAAAGGTATCCATTTGTTCCGGCGTGGGGCCGATAAAGGCAATGCCACGGGCCTCGCAGCCTTTCACAAAATCTGGGTTTTCACTGAGGAAACCATAGCCGGGGTGGACGGCATCCACGCCGTGCTGTTCCATCAGCGCAAACAGTTTGTCTTGGTTCAGGTAGGTCTCGCGGGCGTTTCCCTCGCCAAGACAGTAAGCCTCATCGGCCTGGCTCACATGCAGGGAATCCCGATCCGCTTCGGCAAAGACGGCAACGGCTTTCACGCCGAGGGTCTTGAGGGTGCGGGTGACACGGGTGGCGATGGCGCCGCGGTTGGCAATCAGAACCTTGTTGAACATGGCATTGTCTCTTCGACAGGCGACGGGTCGTCCCGTCGATTCACACCTTGGCCGCCGAGGTCGTCCCCGGGGAAATTGATCGGTACTCAGTCGTTCCAGATCAGGACTTCAATGGGTGTCGGGTTATAGCCGTTGCAGGGGTTGTTCAGCTGCGGGCAGTTGGAAATCAGTATCACCGTATCCATACGGGCGGTCAGTTCCACATACTTGCCCGGTGCAGAAATGCCGTCTTCAAAGGTGAGTCCTCCGTCGGCAGTCACCGGCACATTCATGAAGAAATTGATGTTGTGAGTGATGTCCTGCTTGGCCAGATGGAATTCCGGGTGTTCGTTTACGGCCAGCATCCAGCTGTCGCGACAGGCATGCATGCAGCGCTTTTCCAGGTCGTAGCGGACAGTGTTGCTTTCCGTGGCACAGGCGCCGCCCAGGGTGTCATGACGACCGCAGGTGTCGGCAACAATCTCCAACAGCGGATTCATGCGGTTGCTCATTAGTGTAGTGCCGGCGGTGAGGTACACATTGCCCTGTTCACGGATGGTGTCCATGGCGCTGTACCGCTCGGCGGGATCCTCGGCGCTGTAGAACAGGGTGTCGGCGGCCTGGTTTCCTTCCAGGTCCAGCAGACGCACGGTCTGACCCTTCTTGATGGTGCGGATAAAATAATCACCGGCAGCCACCACTTCACGGAAGCAGGCCTGTTCCGGTTGTCGTGTGCTTTCCTTGATCATGGTCAGCTCCTTATAAACCCAGATGATAGAGGCGGTTGTTTTCAAAGGCGCGACCGTTTTCCGGACGGAAGTTCTTACAATAGTCATCGTCAGCAACCGGATCGGCTTTCCGCATCTCAATCTGTACCGGTTTCATCGGGTATTCCTCTGACGGATTCAGCGGATGTGGACAGGTGTGGAGAATCACCAGGGTGTCCATCTCAAAGCGAAGAGTGATGCTGGCGCCGGGCGTTGCCGCAGATGCATCGAACACCAGGTTGCCGTCGCCATCGGTGGTCACTCTGGAGAACAGGTTCAGGTTGGCGGCCATGTCCCGTTCGGTGAGGCCGTATTTGGCCAGCTCGGTAAGAAAGCTGTGCTCGCCGCTCAGCGTCCACTGGTTGTGGCAATCCTGGTAGGAGCGCACCGCATATTTTTCCTTCAGGGTTTTCTCGCTGAGGGTGCCGCATACGGTGTCATGCCAACCAAAATCGTCTTCCACGATAGAGGCGAACACCCGGCCCATGTCCGAGTACAGGCAGTGGCCTTTGCTCAGCTTGAAGGTGTGCTGGCCCTTGAGACTGTCCGGGGCGTTATAGCGTTCCAGCAGCATTTCCGGGTTGTACATCAGCACCGACAGGTTGGCACCGCCTTCCTGGTCGGTAAAACGCAGCTGCATGCCGCGTCGTACCCGCAGCGACCAGTGGGCGCTGCCAGGCAGGAGGGTGGTGTAAAGGCTTTCGTTCATGGCGAAGTCCTAGTTGTCACAGGATGTTGTTAAGAGCGCGGCTGGTTTCGCCCACGTTCTGGTTGATATTGCTCAGGGTGCCGCTGGCGCAGTCCCCTACCGGCAGGTCATAGGTAACCTTGGCGCCATAGGCATTCGGTGCCTGCGGGTCCAGCCGGGGCTTGTCAAACACCCACAGGCGAGTGCCAAGGTAGAACCCCTCGGTGATATCGTGGGTGATCATGAATACGGTCAGGTTCTGCTCTTTCCACAGGCTCAGCACCAGTTTGTGCATGTCCGCCCGAATACCCGGATCCAGGGCACCGAAGGGTTCATCCAGTAGAAGGATACGGGGACGTTTGATCAGTGCCTGGGCCAGCGCCAGGCGTTGCTGCATGCCGCCGGACAATTCATGGGGATACTTGTCGGCAGCGTGATCCAGCCCCACGGATTCCAGCATTTGCAGTGCGGCCTGGCGGAGCTGTTTGCGTTTCTTGCCCATGCTGATGCCCAGCCAGCGGCTGGCTTGCAGTTCGCCACCCAGCATCACGTTTTCCAGTGCGGTCAGGTGGTTGAGCACCGAGTAGCGCTGAAACACGATGCCGCGGCTTTCATCCGGCTCGCTGGGCAGGGGCTTTCCATCCAGCAACAGCTCACCGCGGCTGGGCGCCTCGGTGCCCAGCAGCATTTTCAGGAAGGTGGTCTTGCCGCACCCGGAGGCGCCGACAACGGTGACGAATTCGCCTTCCCGCACAGTGGCATTGAGCCGTTCCAGCACCACCTGATCGCCATACTCCTTCCACAGGTTTTTCATTTCGATAATGGCCATGGTCAGTGTCCTTGCTGATGGAACCAGGGGTAGCGCCATTGCGAATAGCGACGCAGCAGGAAGTCGATGGCAAACGCCAGCAGGGTGATCCACACCACATAGGGCAGAATCACATCCATGGCCAGATAGCGCCGCACCAGGAAGATGCGATAACCCAGCCCTTCGGTGGCGGCGATAGCCTCGGCGGCGATCAGGAACAGCCAGGCCGGGCCCAGGGACAGCCGTACGGCACCGATCAACCGTGGCATCAGCTGGGGCCAGACCAGCCGGGTGATGATCTGCCAGGTATTGGCGCCCAGGGTTTGTAACTTGATGATCTGCTCGTTGGGGATTTCCAGGGCACGCTGTTGCAGATCACGAATCAGAAACGGGGTAATACCGATGATGATGAGCATCACCTTGGCCAATTCACCCAGGCCGAAAATAATGAACAGCACCGGCAGGATCGCCATGGGTGGCACCAATGACAAACCGGTAACCAGGGGGGACAGAGTGGAGCGGATATAGGGAATGGTCCCATTGCCGATCCCCACCACCAGGGCAATCAGGGCACTGATGGCCACGCCGATACCCAGCCGTTGCAGGCTGGCCATGGTGTCGTTAATCAACAGATAGTCGCCGCTGCGTTTGCTGGGTTCGAATGCCATGCGCTGGATGGCATCCACAAAACTGCCCAGCGCCGGCAGCAATTTGTCGTTGGGGTTTGCCGTCAGACGCGCATCGGAGGCCACCATATAGACAATCAGCAACAGCACGAAAGGCAGCAGACCCAATGCCCAGGTGCCCACGCGTCCCGGTTGACGGTTGATCAGTTTTTTCATGGCAATTCCCGGTGATGGTTGAAGCGTCAGACGCCTTGATCCGGCGTCTGACGGTTTTTCTCTACAGCGTTCCTTCCGCTGCCATTGCCATGTAATCCGGGATAAAGCGCAGCTTCACATTGCTGTCGCTGCCGTAGATGCCTGCGGGCGTTTCAATACCCACAAAGCCGGCGTCCGGGGCGCCTTCGCCCAGCAGCCCATGCTGGAAGGAAAATTCCGCCACTTTCTGCATGGTGTCTTTCAGCTCCGGGCTGTTGACGAAGGCCACGGCCTCGGCGGGCTGATAGAACATGCGGGTGGATTCCAGTTGCGCTTCATAGCCGGCCAGGTCAGTGCCGGAGGCGTTGGCCATGAAGCTCCGGGCGGCCTTGCCGGCCTCATCATCGGCGGACATGGTGGCCATGATTTCGTACCAGGCGCCGGTGAGTGCCTTGCCGAATTCCGGGTTGGCTTTCAGGGTGTCGGTGTTGACCACCATCAGGTCGATGATTTCACCGGGGATCTGCGCCGAGTCGAACACCTTGTGGCTGTCCGGCATGGCGGTGATTTCGCTGAGCAGCGGGTTCCAGGTGGCCACGGCAGTGACACCTTTGGTGGTGAAGGCGGAAACCAGATCCGCATCCGAGGTATTCACCACGGTCAGGTCGCGCTCAGTCAGCCCCACGGTTTCCAGTGCCCGCGCCAGCAGGTAGTGGGAAACGGACAGTTCCACCAGGTTCACCTGCTGCCCCTTGATGTCGGCCAGCTTGTCGGTGCCCTTGAGGACCACGCCGTCGTTACCGTTGGAGAAGTCACCCACGATCAGGGCGGTGGAATCCACGCCGCCGGCGGCGGGAATGGTCAGCGCGTCCATGTTGGTCATGGCGCAGCCGTCATAGGCGCCGGCGGTGTACTGGTTGATGGATTCCACATAGTCATTGATCTGCACCACGTCGATTTCGATGTCGTACTTGTCGGCCCATTTGTCGACGATCTTCTGTTGGGCGCCATAATCCCAGGGCATCCAGCCCACATAGATGGACCAGCAGATGCTGAAGGAGTCTTTGGCCAGTGCGGTCACCGGCATGAGGGAAGTGAACAGGGCAATTGCTGCAACGGCAGCGGTCTTGCGTACGGAAAGGGTCATCTCGGACCTCCTTGGCTACGGACGATGAGGAATCCAATGACAACGTGGTCATCGTGTCCTCCCGGGCTTTTGTCCCGCCGTGTAACCTTCAGCCGCGAATCATGCCAACGACTGCAAGAAGGTCGACTGCTCTCGGACCAGGCATCGGCTGCGCTGTCTGTCGGCGCAGGCGACCGGAACCCTAGCGGTCTATTGGTTCAAATTGTGTTGAGTTGGAAGCCTCTGAATGACTGGGCATGCAAGGAGTCATTGAGAGGCTTCCTAATGGCAACGTGGCCATTCGATTCCTCTCTTTGAAACGAAGCAAAGGGGATGCCAAGTGGTGATAGTAAGAAAAATCAGTAGGTTGGCGCAGAGGGAAAACGAATCGGGAAGAAAGGTGGGCAGTGACGGGGCATTGCCAGCAGCAATGCCCCCAACTGGTGCGGTTATTCCGCGTGGGGTTGATGTTCGATGAAATCCACCAGCGCCTGCCAGCTCACCTGGTCCGCATGGGCATCGTAGCCCACCGGCATGTCAAAGCGTTCCGCCACCGCATCCGCCTTCGGATTGGTGAAACTGTGTTTGACGCCGGGGAAGCTGAGCAGCTGGAAATCGGCACCGGCCTCGGTCATTTCCTTGACGAAGCCGGTGACCTGTTCGGCAGGCACCATCGGGTCGGCCTGGCCGGTTGCCGCCAGAATTCGCGCCTTGATGTCACCTGGCTGGGCGGGTGTGTCGGTGCCCAGGGTGCCATGGAAGCTGGCTACACCGGCCAGATCGGTCCCCATGCGGGCCTGGTTCAGGACCACGCCACCGCCGAAGCAATAGCCGATGGCGAACAGGCGACCGGCTTCTACCTGTTGCTGTTTCAGCATCATCTTGCGGGCGGCTTCGAAACGGGCATTCATCTTCTCCGGCTCGGCCATGGCAGATTTCATGAAGGCTTCCGCATCCTTCGGGTGAGTGGCCACCTTGCCGGTGCCATACATGTCCACCGCCAGGGCAGTATAACCGGCCCGGGCCAGCATACGGGCACGGTCGCGGGCATAGTCATTCAGTCCCCACCATTCGTGGATCACGATCACCCCGGGGCCAGGTTTTTTCTGTTTGTCATTCAGGTACATGATGCCGGTGCCGAGATCGTCGGGCAGGGTGACACGGGTTTCAATGATGTCGCTGAATACGGTTTGACTCATCATAAACAGGGATACCATCAGCAGCAGTCGTTTCATTGCAGGTCCATCGTGGTAGTGGGTTGGGGCGCCTCTCGATCACCGATTGCGAAGGCGGGCTTGCAGGATATTCGGAGGCTTCCTAGTCGTGCCATACCCAGCGTAGGGGTTCACCGAAATCGTCGTAGATCAGCTTGCGGCTGGGGCGTGGGGTCAGCCGTTGGCGGCGAGGTTTGTGCTTGCGCGCATCAATGGCCGCGGCCACCTGGCTCAGGTCCGTGCGTTCGGGCTGTCGCGGGCCGTTGAACAGGACAGTCTGGTGTCCCTTGCCGTGGACAGGATCCGTGCCACTCACGCCACGGGGGATCTCCTTGATCTTTCCGCCCTTGGACAGATAGCGCTCCATGTCGCGCTCAAGCTGGTGGCGTTGCTGTTCTTTGCTGCTGCGAACCTTCACAGGACTCACCGCCGGATAATAATGGGTGACCATTCACAATATCAGCCTCTGGGGGAGGCATCTACCTCCTGACCGGGCTCACTGGGCCAGCGTATCGCGGATGGCCGCTTCCAGCTCTCCCCCTCGCGGCTCGGCGGAGGCCGGGAAATGGCGGATATCCTTGCCGTCCGGGGAGATCAGGTACTTGTTAAAGTTCCAGCCCGGTGCCTGGGTGGCGGCGCCCAGGGCCTGGAATACCGGGTTGGCGCTGTCGCCTTTCACCGCGCTGGTGGCTGCCATGGGGAAGGTGACGCCGTAATTCACATAGCAGACTTCCGCTGTATCGGACTCGCTGTCCAATTCCTGACGAAAATCATCCGACGGGAAACCCAGGACGATCAGCCCCTGTTCCCGGTAAGTCTGGTACAGCGCTTCAAGATCCTTGAATTGGGGGGTGTAACCGCACTGGCTGGCGGTGTTGACCACCAGTGTCAGCTTGTTGCGGGTCAGCGCGCACAAATCCAGTGTCTGCTGGGAGTGCAGCTTTCTGACGGTGGTGTCCAGGGCGTCGGCACACTCATCCGCCGCTTGCGCCGCAGGGGTCAGTAACAAGACAAAAAGAAAGCCCAGGTAACGCACCATGATGATCACTCCATGAAATTGTCTGCACAGGATTCATGAAAGCTGATCAAGATGGCGCGAAGAGAGTCACATTATCGGGCAACCAGTGCCGGAGTCTCGAAATGCACCTGTTTCAGGCCATGGCGCATAAAGGTACGGATATTGGCGTGGTCGCTGCCTTCCGGGTTCCCCAGCACATCGTGGCGGAAGAAATGCCCGAAGCAGGCGAGCGTCTGCTCATCGGACAGGTTATTGAGCTTGGCGAACGCGAAAATCTTGCAGGACCCCTCATTGGTGCCGGCTTCATTCACCACCTGGTCGTCACCACTGCCATTGGTAAAGCGGGCAGGGGTGTAGTCATAGTGCTCGGCGATGACCTCTTGAACCTGCTCGAAGGCAACGGCATCGGGAACCAGTTTCAGAGCAAACAGCAGGGTTTGAAGGGAATTGCTCATGGGGAGTCCTGTTCCTGTCAGAGAAAGGCGCAAAGGGTAGCGGCATCAACGGAACAGGGGAAGGGGGGAGACATGGTTACCCGTTGGAGCCTTGTTCACAAAGCGAAGCGGTTCCCAAACTACTTTGGGTATTCGCCTTGCCAGCAAGGCTCCAACGGTGGGTGCTGCCCGTTCTTCTTTCGGAGAGCCCGTTACTGTAGCGCCGGGTCTTTCGGCATCACCATGCCCGTGCCCTGCAGCGGGTCACAGTTCTTCAGCACCACCTTGCCTTCGAGCATGTTGCCCCGGGAATATTCCTGGAAGATGCACTCGTTGGTTTCCGGGTTGTAATTCTGGATCCATAGGTTGTCGCCTTTCCAGGTGGCACCGATGTGGTACTGCTCTTCAGGCACCTTGATGTTCATGGTGCCGCCAAAGCGTTTCACAAAAATCTGTTCCAGCCAGAAGTAGTAGGCCAGGGTTGCCACCAACCAGATTACGGCGGCAATAATCAGTGCGGGTTTCCATTTGCCCAGGCGAACGCCGATGCCGAACAGGGCACCGATGACAAGTACTGCAACGAGAAACCAGTAAAGGTAGGTAATCATGTTTTCTTCCTTGTTGTCTGAATCGTCTCTGGCATCATAGCAGCCAGTAAAAAGCGGGATGTAAAAACCATGCAAGAGTGGTGGGTGTATATGCTGCGCTGTGCGGACCGGACGCTCTATACCGGTATCAGCACCGAGCCGGCTCGACGCCTTTACGAGCACAACCACAGCCCGAAAGGTGCACGTTACACCCGTGCCCGCCGGCCGGTACAGCCGGTGCTGCTGGTGCCTGCGGGAGACCGGGCGTCGGCCTCGCGGCTGGAAGCTCGGCTCAAGCGGTTGACCCGTAGCGAAAAACAGCAGTTACTGGCGAACCTGCGCGATGACAAGCGCAAGGAACCGCTGTCATTCTGGATTGAAGGAGCAGAGAACCATGACACTTTGGCGTAGCCTTTTTCTGGTCATGCTGGCCGGCTGGCTCAGCGGCTGTGGCATCAACAACATTCCCACCTATGACGAACAGGTAAAGGCCGCCTGGTCGCAGGTGGAAAACCAGTATCAGCGCCGGGCCGACCTGATCCCGAATCTGGTCAATACCGTGAAGGGCTACGCCAGTCACGAGAGAGAGGTGCTGGTGGACGTGACCGAGGCGCGGGCCAAGGTGGGGTCCATCCAGGTGGATGGCAACATACTCAATAACCCGGAAAAACTGAAACAGTTTGAGCAGGCCCAGCGTCAGCTCGGCTCCGCCCTGCAACGGTTGATGGTGGTGGCGGAACGCTACCCGGACCTGAAGGCCAATCAGAACTTCCTGGCCCTGCAGTCGCAACTGGAAGGTACAGAAAATCGCATCAGCGTGGCGCGCCGTGATTACATCGCCGCCGTGCAGCAGTACAACACCGAAATCCGGACTTTCCCGGGGCGGCTGTGGCACAGCTTCCTGTACAGCGACATGGAAATCCGTGAAACCTACGAAGCCACCGCCCAAGAGGCGGATCAGGCGCCGGCCGTCAGCTTCGAATGATGCGCTTATTCACGCTGCTGATCCTGTTGTTGGCGTCGCCCTTGTGGGCGGCGCCGGAATTTCCCGAACTCACCGGCCGGGTGGTGGACAACGCCAACCTGATGACCGCCGCCCAGCGTCAGAGCCTGAGCCAGGCACTGGCCTCGGCGGAACAGAACACCTCCAACCAGGTGGTTGTGGTCACCCTGGCAGATCTGCAGGGCTATGAGATCGCTGATTACGGTTACCAGCTGGGTCGTCACTGGGGCATCGGTAGCAAGGAATCCGATAACGGGGTCCTGCTGATCGTCGCCCCCAATGATCGCAAGGTGCGTATCGAAGTGGGTTACGGCCTGGAGGGGGTGCTTACCGATGCCCTCTCCAGCGTCATCATCCAGCAGGAAATCCTGCCCGCCTTCCGCCAGGGCCAGTTCTACGGTGGCATCCAAGCCGGTGTCACCGCTATACAGGCAGCCATCAAGGGCGAATATCAAGGCGAGCGACAACCCCGTGATAAACCCAGTGGGCTCAAGGCTCTGCTGATACTGATCGGCATGGTCGTGGTCACCTTCCTGCTGTCCTTTGGTGGCGGCGGGGGCCGGGGTGGCCGACGTGGCGGCATGTTTATGCCGGTGCCCATGGGCGGCTTTGGCGGCGGTGGTGGTTTCGGTGGCGGCGGCTTCGGCGGCGGCGGTGGTGGATTCGGAGGCGGTGGCGCTTCCGGTGGTTGGTAACGGGGAGATTGAGAATGTTGCTGGATAAGAATGCACAGGATGCCCTGGCCCAGGCCATCAACGCCCAGGAAAAACGCACGGATGCCGAGTTGGTCACCGTGCTGGCTCGCCAGGCGGATGACTATCGTTATGTGACCCTGCTGTGGGCCGCGCTGCTGTCCCTGCTGGTGCCGGTGGCGCTGTTATTCCTGCCGGTCTGGCTGACGCCCTTTGAAGCCTTGCTGCTGCAATGGGGCGTCCTGCTGGTGCTGGCGGTACTGTTCCGCCTCAAGCCGGTGCAGTTCCGGGTCGTGCCCCGTCGCCTGCAACGGATGCGTGCCGCCGGCCTGGCCCGGCAGGCGTTTCTGGAGCAGGGCCTGCACCGCACCCGTGGCGGCACCGGTCTGCTGATTTTCGTCAGCGAAGCGGAGCACTACGTGGAAATCCTGGCGGATCAGGGCATTGCCCGGCATGTGGACGACAGCGAGTGGCAGACCATTGTGGATGCCTTCATTGCCCGGGTGAAAGCCGGCCGGGTGGCGGAAGGCTTCCAGGAATGCGTGGCCGCCTGCGGTGACAAACTGGCCACCCACGTGCCTGCCACGGAGTCCAAAAACGAGCTGCCCAACCACTTGATCGTGCTCTGACCGACGAACGGTTAACTCCTTCATTTTCCTCACAAAAAGCCTGCCCTGTGCAGGCTTTTTTACTGTGAAATCAGATATTTGACTGAATTCGCATTTTCTTGAATATGAGCAAACAGGGTTATTGCACCGGGTAAAAGCTTCCGGTAACAAGAGAGAGCAAAGGTAAAACGCACGAATAAAAATACCGGCTCACCCCGAATAAGGACTGAGCGGTCGTCACCTCAAAGCAGGGTCGCCATGGACCTTGATGTAGCTGCTTTGACACAGCGAGGAGAGAGACGATGAGACTGTTTCGCGAAAAGAGCGCTGCTGCCATCCCCCCGGTGTTGATCACCGAGTCCAACGACGTGGAGCGCCTCAAAGCCATTGCCCGCAATACCGCCGCCTTCGATCTGGGTGTCCAGGAGGTGGAATGGGAAAACGACCTCCCCGATGATCACGGCTGCATGCGCCTGAAACTCAGCGGCGACTATTACTTCGTGATCCGTCCCTGAGAGTGCGGGGCGTCTTGCAATATACCGTGATGTGGGTAGCCGGCGTGGAGTCAACCGTTACAGGCGAAGAACGCGACGCCTGAGACGGCGCTCACCCCTCTGGTATCCTTCCTGCCTCGTGATAAAGTCGTACCTGAATCAACAATGATCGCAGGGAGCGACACATGAAAACCCCTTTGCTTGCTACCACCGCCATCCTCGGCGCTATCACTCTTTCCACCCCGGTCTTTGCCTCTCACAGTGTCTATGGCGTGCTCAAAGGCGGCTGGACCGATCTGGATGACCGGGATATCCCCTCCGAAGTGGACACCACCGATACCACCGTCTCGCTGCTGGGTGGCGTCAGCTTTCCCCTGGCCCGCGATAGCTTCTTCGTTGGCGTGGAAGGCGGCGCGGTGTGGCTGGGTGACTATGGCGACGGCAATGAAGTCGACATCTCAGGCATCGAAGCCGCCGCCATCGGCAAGGCCCGCATCGCCACCGGCACCGACCTGTTCCTGCGCGCCGGCGCCCTGCGCTGGGACGCGGAATTCGACCACGGCAGCGACGAAGACGGCACCGACGGTTTCTGGGGTGTGGGCTTCAGCTACGGCCTCGATAACCTGAAATTCCGCGGCAGCGTGGACCGCTATTCACTGGATGACGCGGATGTGGAGGCGTATACGCTGGGGCTGGAGTATCGGTTTAACTGATTGGTTGACGGCACACAGTTTGTGGATGGGGGGCACGGAGCAAGACCTGACCCCCAGATATTCACTTCAATACCTGCCGTGATGCCTTCCGGTCAGCCTAAAGCGAACCGGCTTTAACACCCCACAACAGCAAACCCACATCCTCTGCCACACCTTCGCCAGCCACTACATGATGAATGGCGGTGATATCCTCTCCCTGCAGCGAGTCCTAGGCCATGGGAACATCACCATGACAATGCGTTATGCTCATCTAAGCTCGGATCACTTGTCTTCAGTTTTGTTGAAGAATCCAGTTCCGGCCATTATTAATGCCTGAAGATAAGGGAGGGAGCTCCTTGGCTGCGTTGGTTTTTTTTGAATTTGTACTGTTCTTTAATTTAATGGGGATGTGGCTTTGTTACGTTTTTGATAAAAAGATAAAGGAGAAGGTCTATGATGGCCGGTTCGCTTTTATTGTAAGAGATTCGCTTTTGCCGCGTTTTATTTTTATGGGGTCGGTTTTTATTTGGGCTGTTTTTGCTCAGGTGATTTATTGGGGCGGTGATGGGGTCGAGAATTTTATAAATAAGGTTTTGTTTTTTTGGTTGTTAGTCTCGTTTTTATGGTTTTACCTAGACAACATTAGATTTTTAGAGAAAGTGGTTTTTTCGCCATACTTTAAGTTGTTTGCGGCTGCTTATGGTGCAGTTGTTGCTGTATTTAGTTCTTTTTATGTTGACTCTTACCTTTCTCAGCTTGTTGGTATGCCTGCTTCTTTGCTAGGTGGGGTATATGCTGGGATGGTTGTAATCTTCTCGCTATTTCTTTGGGGGGCGACGGTTTCGGTTTTTTTGCTGTTTGTTAGTTTTTTATATGCGCTTCAGAAAGGTGATGATTATAAGGAAGAAGCAGCTATGATTTTTTGCGGCTTTGTCCCTCTTGTGGTGGTTGTCAGTATTGTTCTTTTTTCTGATGAGTTTTTAGGGTCCCCTAATATCGAGAGAAGAATAGTTGAGTACGCTTATTACGATAATTTCAAAGTCGCAGTTGCTGAAGAGAAAATTGAACATTACCGAAGGGAGGATGTTAGAGATGTCAAATGGTGTACGAATCTCCCTGTCACTGAGAAAATTTTATTTCTTCCTAATGCCCAGGTCTCTCGGGCCCGAGAGGTTGATGGAGTGTACCGCTTTCAAATTGAGGACTGCGCCAGAGATCCGATCAAGGTAGGAAAAGAACCGTCTGCCTCAAACCAGAAGTAGGCAACCGGTAGTCAACTTGTAGACAACCACAAAAAAAGGGTTAGAGATTGCTCTCTAACCCTTTGTATTTTGGTAGCAAGGGGCGGACTTGAACCGCCGACCCCAGCATTATGAGTGCTGTGCTCTAACCAGCTGAGCTACCTTGCCATTTGAGGCCGCGAATTTTCCGCGAGGGAGGGGTGGGTGTCAAGCGCTGGGTGCCTGTGTGGGCAATGTTTGATCAGTTGTTGGCAGGGGGAGGGAATTTCTGCCATAGTTGCAGGTCAAATGAAAATGATTCTTAATTGTGAGCCATTAATACTTGACCAAAATGCTCAGGATTACTACGCTTCACGTCAAATACACGCAATAAGGGTGTGGATATGCGCTTGACTACAAAAGGTCGCTACGCGGTGACGGCGATGCTGGATCTGGCATTGCATGCGGCCACGGGCCCGGTATCGCTGGCGGATATTTCCGATCGCCAGGGCATATCCATTTCCTATCTGGAGCAGTTGTTCGCCAAGTTGCGCCGTAGTGGCCTGGTGAACAGCGTGCGTGGGCCGGGCGGGGGCTATCAGCTCAGCCGGCCCAGCGAGGATATTGATGTGGCTGCAGTGATTGCGGCGGTGGATGAATCCGTGGATGCCACTCGCTGTGGCGGTCACGGGGATTGTCAGGAGGGCGACACCTGCCTGACCCATCACCTGTGGTGCGATCTTTCCGACCAAATTCAGGCGTTCCTCAGTGGTATTTCCCTGGGGGAGCTGGTGGCTCGCCAGGAAGTGAAGCAGGTGGCCCAGCGCCAGGACCGTCAGCACCAGCGTCTGCCAGTCAGTAGCCTGTAAGCGATTTCTACACCCCCAACGTTACCCGTGGCGGCGACGGGTCTTTGCCCGGCCGCAACGCTGACGGTGTGGATTCAGGTATAATTTCGTCTCCGTTGCTTCGCCAACTCCCAATCGTTACAAGCCAAGTCGCCATGAGCCAAGCTGTCTATCTCGACTATGCGGCAACGACCCCGGTAGACCCGGCGGTGGTTGATGTGATGGTCCGTCATCTCGGTCCCGAAGGGACCTTCGCCAACCCGGCCTCCCGCAGCCACCTGTATGGCTGGCTGGCGGAGGAAGCGGTGGAATCTGCCCGCCGTCAGGTGGCGGACCTGCTGCAGGCGGACCCGCGGGAGATCGTCTGGACCAGCGGTGCCACCGAGGCCAACAATCTGGCCATCAAGGGCGTGATCGAAGCCCGAGGGGGTGGCCATGTGATTACCAGTGCCACGGAACACAAGGCGGTGCTGGATGCCTGTGGCTGGCTGGAAAAGCAGGGCCACCCGGTGACCTACCTGAAACCGGCTGCGGATGGTCGTATTGATCCGCAGAGTGTGGCCGAGGCGTTCCGTGAGGACACCGTGCTGGTGAGTGTCATGCACGCCAATAACGAGACCGGGGTGATCAACGATATCGCCGCTATCGGCGCCCTGTGCCGCGAAAACGGTGTGTTGTTCCATACCGATGCGGCCCAGAGTGTGGGTAAGCTGGATCTGGATGTGCAGGCCCTGCAGGTGGATCTGTTGTCCGTGTGTGCCCACAAGATTTATGGGCCCAAAGGGATTGGTGCCCTCTATGTGCGCCGTGCACCGGATGTGAAGGTGGCCGCCCAGATTCATGGCGGTGGCCATGAGCGGGGCATGCGCTCCGGCACCCTGGCCACCCATCAAATCGTCGGTATGGGCGAAGCGGTTGCCCTGGCAGCCCGTTTGCGGGACGAGGAAGGTCCCCGTATTGCCGGGCTGCGTGATCGTTTGTGGCAGGGCATCAGCCAGCTGGATGGGGTGAGCCTCAATGGTGAGGGGGCGCCGCGCTTGCCGGGGCACCTCAATGTGGCCTTTGCCGACGTGGATGGCGAAATGCTGCTTACTGCCATGAATCAGGCGGCGGTGTCTTCCGGCTCCGCCTGCACGTCCGCGTCCCTGGAGCCGTCCTATGTGCTCAAGGCCATGGGCGTGCCGGATGCACTGGCCCACGGCTCCATTCGCTTCTCCGTGGGGCGCTTTACTTCGGAGGCGGATATCGACAGGGTGATCGACAATGTGACCCAGGTGATCCCGCGATTGAGAAAGGTGGCGGGTTAATCCTAACCGGCGGCGGGTTTTATCCCCCGAGCGGTTTTCTGCACGGTAGTACCTCCCTGCTATGGTGAATACACACCTGAATGGGAGGGGGTTCTATGCACGGCGTCATTATTTCCAACCTGAAAAAATACGTGGAAGAAAAACTGGGCGAGGACGCCTGGGATAGTCTGCGCGACAAGGCCGGGCTGACCGGCAAGGCCTTTATTCCTATCAGCATGTACCCGGACAGCGATCTGGATGATCTGTTGGCGGCGGCGGTGGAAATCACCGGGCAAGGCCGTGATGACATTCTCAAGGATTTCGGTGCCTGGGTGATCCCGCCATTGATGAAAATGTACCGTTCCTTTATCCCCGAGGATTGGGATGCGGTGACCTTTCTGAAAAATATCGAAGAGCGGATTCACGAGCGGGTGGTGCGCATGAAAGATGCCAGTGCCAAGCCGCCCCATATCAACGTGTCAGAAATTTCCCCGGGTCTGCTGGAGGTGGAGTATCAGTCCCATCGGGATATGAGCTATCTGGCACTGGGCTGTGTGTATGGCGTGGCCGATTATTATGGGCAAAAGGCGACGCTGATGGAGGAGAGGCGGGTGGTGGGTACCCACAGGACCTTCATCATGCGGATCTCCGCCGGGGAGCAGACCCAGCGGGATGCGGTCTGAACGGCGCTGAAGCTAAAGACAGCGTTAACCCATTATCCGTTGGCACCTTGCTCGCAAGGCGAAGGGCAGACCGCTGGCACCGCGCCAGACCAATCCCCTTCGCGTTGCGGGCAACGCGCCAACGGTCCTTTCTTGCCTCGCCCTGATGCGTTCCCGCCAGGGGATGAATCGCGCAAAAACCGAAAAATGTGACCGCCTATGTCACCCGGCGTCCAGTCGCCTGTTGATCCCGGCGCCAGTGGTGGCGCCGGTCGGTTGGACGGTCGTGCCGGCGGCACAGCTCTTGCTGTGTTAACGGAAGAGCCGGCTCGGGAGCAATGACATGCATGGCGTGATCGTGACCAATTTCAAGCGGTATCTGGATGAATTCATCGGCATCGAAGCCTGGAAGGAGGTGGTCTCCACCGCCGGGTTGCAGGGCAAGACCTACCTGCCGGTGGCACTGTATCCGGATGCGGAAATGGAGGCGCTGCTGCGGGCGGCGGAATCTGCCACCGGCCTGCGCCGGGATGATCTGCTGGCGGATTTCGGCGAGTGGGTGATCGGGCCGCTGATTGACATGTACCAGGCCATGATTCCTGCGGGCTGGGACGCCATGACCTTCCTGCTCAACATGCAGCAAATCCACGAGCGGATTCTGCGACTCAAGGACCCGGCGGCGACGGCGCCGAAGATCCAGGTGCACAAGCGCGGCGACGATACCCTGGAGATCCACTACCTCTCCCAGCGCAATATGGCGGCGATGATTCATGGCTCGGTGAAGGGGGTAGCCGCCTATTTCAATGAAACGGCCAGCTTGCTCGGCTCTGAGGCGGGAGAGGGCGGCGAACAGCGGTTTGTGTTCCACATTCAGCCAAACAAGACCCAGGCCCGGGAAGCGGTATAGCGTTTGGCTCGCAGGGGCCCGTAGCGGGTCAGGCTGTCAGGGACTGGGCCTGTTGTTTGATCTTGCCGACCATGGCACGCAGACCGTTGCCGCGGGTGGGGCTCAGGTGGTTTAGCAGATCAATGCGGTCAAAGAAGGCGTCCATGTCGTAATCGTGAATCGCCTGGGGGGATTGGCGGTTCAGGGCGGACAGCACAATGGCAGCCAGGCCCTTGACGATCAGGGCGTCGGAATCCACCGCCAGATAAAGGGTGTCCGCGTCGCTGTCGTAATCGGTTTCCAGCCACACCTGGCTCTGGCAGCCGCGCACGAATCGGTCTTCGGTTTTCAGTTCATCAGGCAGTTCGGGCAGCTGCTTGCCCAGGTCGATGATGTAGCGATAGCGCTCTTCCCAGTCATCCAGGAATTCCAGGTCTTCACTGATGTCCTCGGCGGTAATGTCTTTGCCCAGGGTGATGCTGTGGATATCGAACACGTCGCTTGCACTCCAGAGATAGCTGCAAGCTACAAGCCCCAAGTCTCAAGCTAAACCCGGGGTTCCCCCTTGTAGCTTGAAGCTTGTGGCTTGCAGCTTTTAAAACATTCCCAGCTCGAGCTGAGCCTCTTCACTCATCATATCGCGGCTCCAGGGCGGGTCGAACACCAGGGCCACTTCCACCTTGTCCACGTTGGGCACCTTGCCCAGCCGGTCTTCCACATCGCCTACCAGTACCGGACCCATGCCGCAGTTGGGGGCGGTCAGAGTCATGCGCACCTGCACCACGTTCTGGTCATCGCGCCGGATCACATCACAGCCATAGACCAGGCCCAGCTCCTTGATGCTGACCGGAATTTCCGGGTCGAAGATGGTCTGCAGGGTGCTGTCCAAGTCGTCCTGGCGCACGCTGCCGTCCTCGTTGGCGGGGGCGAAGTCCAGCTTCAGGGGCTCCTGGCCGATGGCGTCCGCGTCGGTGCCATCAATGCGCGCCATATTGCCATTGATGGTCACCGTGTAGGTGCCACCCAGGGCCTGGCGCAGATTCACGAAGCTGTTCTTGGGTATGGTGATGCGGGTGCCGTCCGGCACCTTGCGGGCCGGCACGTCACGCTGAACGACGACGGTTCTCTGTTCTTGCGCCAATTCAGACCTCGTCCACGGTGAAGCTTTCGCCACAACCGCATTCGCCGGTGGCATTGGGGTTGCGGAACTTGAACAGGCTGTTGACGCCCTCGGTGACGTAATCAATGACCAGGCCATTGAGCATGGGCAGCCATTTCTCCGGCACGTAAAGGTTCACGCCGTCGATCTCGAACAGCTTGTCGCCGTATGTGGGTTCTTCCACAAAGTCCAGGGTGTACATGAACCCGGAGCAGCCGGATTCGTCCAGATCCAGACGGATGCCGCTGGCACTGGCGCGCTGGATTTCCCGCAGGGCCTGTTTGTTGGCAGCCTCGGTCAGGTGAAGGGTGACCTGGCCGGGTTGGAATGTCTGAACTGTCATGAAATTACCTACCTTGCATTAGCGCATGGTTCGTAGAAGCGTCGCTGGCGGCGCGATGACTTGCGATCAGCGCTGGCTTATCGCGCCGCCAGCGACGCTCCTACGGAAAGGTTTTCCGTGTTGCGTGCCGCCTGTTGCGTCTGGCGTTATCAGAGAAAGGTCTTCACCTTCTCCAGCGCCTCGAACAGGCGATCCACCTCATCAAGGGTATTATAAATCGAGAATGACGCCCTGACTGTGCCAGGAATGCCGAGCGTGTCCATCAGCGGCATGGTGCAGTGATGGCCGGTACGTACCGCCACCCCCTGTTTGTCCAGCAGCATGCCCACGTCCGCCGGGTGAGCGCCTTCCAGCAGGAAGGACAGCACACTGACCTTATTGGCGGCGGTACCGATGATTTTCAAGCCGTCGAAAGCCTCTGCCTGTTTGGTGGCGTGAACCAAAAGGGAGTCTTCATGGGCTTGCAGTGCCTCCCGGTCCTGCTGATTGAACCAGTCGATGGCGGCGGCCAGGCCGATAGCCCCGGCAATATTGGGGGTGCCGGCTTCGAATTTGTAGGGTAGCTGATTCCAGGTGCTCTTTTCGAAACTCACCGTTTCGATCATTTCGCCACCGGTCTGATAGGGCGGCATGGCTTCCAGCAGCTCGCGGCGGCCGTAGAGTACACCGATGCCGGTGGGGCCGAACAACTTGTGGCCGGAGAAGGCGTAGAAATCCACATCCAGGGCCTGCACATCCACCGGAAAGTGGCTGACTGCCTGGGCGCCGTCGATCACGGTAATCGCACCGGCCTCACGGGCCTTGGCGACCATGTCCTGCACCGGATTCAGGGTGCCCAGGGCATTGCTGGCATGGCCGATGGCCAGGATTCGGGTGCGCTCGCTGAGCAGCTGGTCAAAAGCCTCCAGGTTCAGGCTGCAATCCTCGCGCAGCGGGATCACTTTCAAGGTGGCGCCGGTGGCCAGGCAGGCCTGTTGCCAGGGCACGATATTGGCGTGGTGTTCGCTGGTGCTGATCAGCACCTCGTCGCCGGGCTGCAGGCGCTCACGGCCGATGCAATGGGCGACGATGTTGATGGACTCGGTGGTGCCCTTGGTCCACAGGATCTCTTCGCGGCTGGCGTTCAGGAAGCGGGCCACGGTTTCCCGGGCACCCTCGAACTGGCCGGTGGCCAGGTCGCTGAGATGGTGGGCGCCCCGGTGCACATTGGAGTTCACCGTGCGGTAGTACTGCTCCAGCACATTCAGCACCGCGGCCGGTTTCTGGGTGGTGGCACCGTTATCCAGATACACCAGCGGCTTGCCGTTAACCTGTTGATCCAGGATCGGGAACTGCGCGCGAAGGGCTGCCACATCAAACGTCATTACGCGGCGTCTCCGGCCGGGTTGGCATGGGTCAGTTCTGCTTCCAGCCAGGGCTGGGCCCACTCGGTCACGGCCCCATGGGGCAGGGCCATCAGCAATTCGTTAACGAAACCCAGGCTCAGCATGCGCTTGGCTTCGGCAGCGGGGATGCCGCGGGATTGCAGGTAGAACTGCTGACCGGCATCCAGCTGGCCGACGGTGGTGCCGTGGGCACACTTCACGTCGTCGTTGTAGATTTCCAGCTCCGGCTTGGTGTTGATTTCGGCACCGGGGTTGAGCAACAGGTTCTTGTTGGACAGCTCCGCATTGGTACCGCTGGCGCCCGGGTGTATATGGATGCGGCCATTGAAGACCGCCTTGCCGCTTTCACCGGCCAGGCCCTTGAAGTTTTGATCGGACTGGCAATTGGGCACCGCGTGCTCCACGCACAGCTGGTTGTCCACGTGGCTCTTGTCGCGCACCACGAAGATGCCTTTCATATTCAGTTCGGCGCCGCTCTTGCTGACCAGGGCGCGCACGTCGTTGCGGCGCAGGCGGTTGCCGGTCATCAGCTGGTAGCTGTCCACCTTGCTGACGCCCTGCTGATCAATGATCAGGGTGCCGATGTGCAGGGTGCTGGCCTGCTCACCCTGCAAGCGGTAGTGAGTGAGCTGGGCGTTGTCGGCGGTGATCAGGGCGGTGACCGCATTGGTCAGGGCCTGGCCTTCCGCGTGATAATGCTCAATGACGGTAGCTTCGGCGCCGCTGTTGAGTTTGACGATCACGCGGGGGTTGCAGTGTGCCGGCGCGTCACTGGCACTCTGGATCTGCACGTGGATCGGCTGCTCGATACGGGTATTGGCGGCCACTTCCAGTACCACCGGCTGGCCGCAGACGGCGCCGTTATAGGTGGCAAAGGGGGTCTGCAGGCCGTTTACCGCGGGTGCGTCATGATGGAGATTGACGCCGGCGGGCAGGGTGCTGCCCTGCAGCTGACCATTGTTGATGGTGACCACAAACTCGCTCAGTGCCGGCAGGGGCTGGCGGATCTCGCCATTGGCAACCGCGTTCAGGTGACCGTCGGCCAGGGCCTGCAACGAGGTGTACTTCCAGCGTTCGGTCTTGCGTTCCGGGAAGCTGGCAGCCTCCAGGTCGGTCAGCGCATCGCCGTCACTGCCGTGGCGGCGGGCGTTGGCCAGGGCCTGGGTTTTCAGGTCAATGGCGAGGTCGCTTGCAGAGAGACTCATGCGGACTCCTCTTCTCCTGTGAGCCAGCCGTAGCCTTTCTTCTCCAGCTCCAGGGCCAGTTCCTTGCCGCCAGACTTGATGATCTGGCCGTTGGACAGCACGTGCACAAAGTCCGGCACGATGTAGTCCAGCAGACGCTGATAGTGGGTGACCAGCACGATGCCGCGCTCCGGGCTGCGCAGGGAGTTAACGCCCTTGGCCACGGTCTGCAGGGCGTCGATGTCCAGGCCGGAGTCGGTTTCGTCGAGCAGCGCCAGTTTCGGCTCCATCAGCAGCATCTGCATGATTTCGTTGCGCTTTTTCTCACCACCGGAGAAGCCTTCGTTGACGCCACGCTTGAGGAAGCTGGCGTCCAGGTTCACCTGTTTGCAAGCCGCACGGGCCTGGCGGAGCAGGGTGACCGAGTCCCACTCTTCCTTGCCCTGGGCACCGCGCACGGATTCCAGTGCCGCCTTGAGGAATTCCATGTTGGAGACACCGGGGATTTCCACCGGGTACTGGAAGGCCAGGAACAGGCCAGCCTGGGCGCGCTCTTCCGGTTCCAGGTCCGCCAGGCTCTTGCCTTCAAACAGGGCTTCACCACCGGTGATTTCGTAGTTGTCACGGCCGGCCAGCACATTGGCCAGGGTGGATTTGCCGGAGCCATTGGGGCCCATGATGGCGTGGACTTCACCCGGGTTCACGGTCAGGTTGAGGCCCTTGAGAATCGGCTTGTCCGCTACGGTGGCGTGCAGATCACGAATTTCCAGCATGTTTTGATGCGCCTTTCGGTTGGGCTGGGTTCCAGCCCCGGTTAATCAGGGTGTTGTAGGAGCCATGCGTGCATGGCGAAGGGGTTGCGATGGTTCGCCATGCGAGCATGGCTCCTACAGTGTCATCGTCAGGGAAGGGGCTTAGCCCACGGCCCCTTCCAGGCTCACTTCCAGCAACTTGCCCGCTTCCACGGCGAACTCCATGGGCAGCTCCTTGAACACCTCTTTACAGAAGCCGTTCACGATCATGGAGACCGCTTTTTCCGGGTCGATACCGCGCTGGCGGCACAGGAACATCTGGTCGTCACTCACCTTGGAGGTGGTGGCCTCGTGCTCAATGGTGGCCGAGGGGTTTTTCGACTCGATGTACGGGAAGGTGTGCGCGCCGCAGGTGTCGCCCAGCAACAGGGAGTCGCACTGGGTGAAGTTGCGGGCGTTTTCCGCCCGGGGGCTGATCCGCACCAGGCCGCGGTAGCTGTTGCTGCTGCGACCGGCGGAGATGCCCTTGGAAATAATGGTGCTCTTGGTGTTCTTGCCCAGATGGATCATCTTGGTGCCGGTGTCCGCCTGCTGCATGTGGCGGGTCAGGGCCACGGAGTAGAATTCACCGATGCTGTTGTCGCCACGCAGGATCACGGAGGGGTACTTCCAGGTGATGGCGGAGCCGGTCTCTACCTGGGTCCAGCTGATCTTGCTGTTTTCGTGGGCCACGCCGCGCTTGGTGACGAAGTTGTAGATGCCACCCTTGCCGTTTTCGTCGCCCGGGTACCAGTTCTGCACCGTGGAGTACTTGATCTCCGCGCCGGGCAGGGCCACCAGCTCCACCACGGCCGCGTGCAGCTGGTTTTCGTCCCGCTGGGGCGCGGTGCAGCCTTCCAGGTAGCTTACATAGCTGCCTTCGTCGGCGATGATCAGGGTGCGCTCGAACTGGCCGGTGTTGGCCTCGTTGATACGGAAGTAGGTGGACAGCTCCATGGGGCAACGCACGCCCTTGGGGATGTAGACGAAGGAGCCATCGGAAAACACGGCGCTGTTCAGGGCGGCATAGAAGTTATCGCCCTGGGGCACCACGGAACCCAGGTATTTCTGGATCAGTTCCGGGTGGTTCTGGATGGCCTCGGAAATGGAGCAGAAAATCACGCCCGCTTCCCACAGCTTCTCTTTGAAGGTGGTGAATACGGAGGAGGAGTCGAACACCACATCCACGGCAACGCCGGCGAGCATTTCCTGCTCGTGCAGGGGAATGCCCAGTTTTTCATAGGTGGCCAGCAATTCCGGGTCCACCTCGTCCAGACTCTTCGGGGCGTCATCCAGGCTCTTGGGCTTGGAATAGTAGGACACCTTGTTGAAGTCGATAGGGTCGTGGTGCAGATGGGCCCAGCCCGGGGAGGGCATTTCCTGCCACTTGCGGTAGCTGTCCAGGCGCCATTCGAGCATCCATTCCGGCTCTTCCTTCTTGGCGGACAGGAAACGGATGACTTCCTCGCTCAGCCCCGGGGGCAGGGTTTCGGTGTCCACCGTGGTGGTGAAACCGGCCTCGTAGTTGGAGCGGATCAGTTTGTCCAGTTCAGCTTGGCTCATAGGTCAGGGCCTGATGTTGAATACCAGAGTAATTTAGTCAGGTATTATACGCCATTCGTGAGCGCTGTCGACCACTGGCCGGGGAGAAGCGGGCTTTCGGCCGGCTCCCGGTGGTGGCAGGGCGGCAGGCCCGTGGCGGGGGCGGCAACGGTATCATAATTCACCCTGCTTGCGTATAATCCGCCGGTTCCAAAGGGGTGGCAGTGGTCTTTGCGTCCGCAAGGTGCCGGATTGCCCCTTCTCTGCCTGGGGGAGCTTGTTTTGGGTTCCCGGGGACCATTTAACGTAAATTCTGGAGTGAACTGACTGATGGCTGTTGAGCGCACCCTCTCTATCATCAAGCCTGATGCCGTGGCCAAGAACGTAATTGGCGACATCGTATCCCGTTTCGAGAAGGCTGATCTGAAAGTGGTTGCCATGAAAATGGTACACCTGAGCGACGAACAGGCCGGTGGTTTCTACGCCGAGCACAAGGAACGCCCCTTCTTCAAGGATCTGGTGTCCTTCATGACCAGCGGTCCGGTGATCGTGCAGGTTCTGGAAGGCGAAGACGCCGTGACCAAGAACCGTGACCTGATGGGTGCTACCAACCCCAAGGATGCGGAAGCCGGAACCATCCGTGCCGATTTCGCTCAGACCATTGACGAGAACGCGGTACACGGCTCTGACTCCACCGAGTCTGCTGCCCGTGAAGTGGCTTACTTCTTCGCTGACGAAGAACTCTGCCCGCGCACCCGCTAAGATAGCGAGTGAGCACCTCCAGCCACGGCCTCTGGCCGTGGTTGGCGTTTAAAGGAAACCCGGTTTCCTACTGGAGAATGCAATGACAACCCAACAGAAGGTCAATCTGCTCGGTCTTTCCCGTCCGCAAATGGAAGAATTCTTCCTGGCGATGGGCGAGAAGAAGTTTCGTGCCCAGCAGGTACTCAAATGGATCCACCACCATCAGGCGGATTCCTTCGAGCAAATGACCGATGTGGGCAAGGCATTGCGCCAGAAACTGTCCGAGGTGGCGGAAATCCGTGGCCCGGAGGTCGCCCATGAGAGCATCAGCCGCGATGGCACCCGCAAATGGGTGTTCGAACTGAGCGGTGGGGGTTCTGTGGAGACCGTTTTTATTCCTGATGGTCGCCGTGGCACCTTGTGTGTGTCGTCCCAGGTGGGCTGTGCCGTGGACTGCAGCTTCTGCTCCACGGGCAAGCAGGGTTTCCAGCGCGATATGACCAGCGCCGAGATCATCGGCCAGGTGTGGCAGGCCAGCCGTGCCTTCGGTCCCCGTCGCAATCTCGGCGAACACCCCATCACCAATGTGGTGATGATGGGCATGGGCGAGCCCATGCTCAATTATGACAATGTGCTTACCGCCATGCGCATCATGAAAGATGACCTGGGTTACGGTATCGGCAAGAAGCGCATTACCCTGTCCACCTCCGGCCATATTCCGAGGATGGACCAGCTCAGCCAGGATCTGGATGTGTCGCTGGCCGTCAGCCTGCATGCACCCAATGACGAGCTGCGCAACGAATTGGTGCCGCTGAATCGCAAGTACCCGCTGAAAGAATTGATGGCGGCCTGCAAGCGTTACAGCGACAACATCACCCACCGTCACAACACCATTACCATGGAATATGTGATGCTGCGTGATGTGAATGACAAACCGGAACACGCCCGTCAGCTGGTCAAGCTGCTTAACGGTATTCCGGTGAAGGTCAACCTGATCCCGTTCAATCCTTTTCCCCATGCCGGTTACGAACGGTCACGGAAAAGCGATATTCTGGAATTTCATAAGTACCTGAATGACAATGGATTGCTGACCACCGTAAGGACAACGCGCGGTGACGATATCGATGCCGCCTGTGGTCAGCTGGTGGGGCAGGTGCAAGATCGGACCCGGCGCAGTGAGCGCTGGAAGCAATCCATTTTTCATCGCTCCGAACAAACCGATAACAACACAGCGCAAGCGCAATGAGACGTTTTTTTCGGGTTTTTCCAGGTCTGCTGATCGCAGGCCTGTTGGCCACCGGGTGTGTCACGGTGGAATCGGGGCAACGGGAAGTCAATCTGGATGATGCGGTGAGCAGCCGCGTGGCGGCCGGGCTGCAGTACCTGCAGCAAGGCGATCCTGCCGAGGCCCGTCGTCATTTCTCCCGGGCTCTTGAGCATAAAGATGACAGCGCCGTGGCGCACAATGCCATGGCTCTGCTCTACAAATACGAGAATGACCCGGAGCGGGAAGAATTCCACTACAAAAAAGCTTTGCGGGCAGATCGTGATTACGCGCCGGCGCTGAACAACTACGGCACCATGCTGTACAGCCGGGGCGCTTATCAGGAAGCGCTGGAAAAGTTCAAGCGCGCCGCGAACGACCCGTCCTACCAGGGCCGCGGCAGTGCCTGGTCGAATATAGGCCGCTGTTACCGCCAGCTCGGTAATGACGAGGCGGCACAAAAGGCGTTTGTGAAAGCCATCCGTCTCGACCCCCGGGCCGTGATGCCGAATCTGGAACTGGCGGAGCTGTATTTCCGGCAGGACCGTATGCGTCTGGGTTGGGATTATTACCAGCAGTATCTGCAGCGCAGTGGCCGCCAGAGTGCCCGGTCACTATGGCTGGGCATTCGCCTTGCCAGCGATCTGGGGTACGCGGATCAGCAGTCCAGCTATGAGCTGGCACTGGAAAATATCTATCGTCGCTCAGCGGAATACCGCGAGTGGCAGAATTGGAAAGCCTCTCAGGAGAGCGGGAAATGAGCGATAACATGGTCGTGCTACCGGGTGAACGTTGTCGCAAAGCCCGTGAGGCACTGGGCTGGACCCCTGCCGAAGCGGCAAAGCGCATGCACCTTTCCCAGAGTTACCTGGTGGCTCTGGAGGCCGATGATTACGAGCGTCTGCCCGAAGCAACCTTCGTTAAAGGGTATCTGAAAAATTACGCCAAGCTGTTGGGACTGCCGGCGGATGAAATCGCCAATACCTTCCAGCAGATGGTGAACGATGATGCCTTCGACAAGCCGCTGGATCTGCCCAAGATGGCCCCGCCGCCGTCCGTGTGGCGCAAGCCGTTGCTGGCGGTGGTGGCGCTGCTGGTCGTGGTGGCGTTGCTGATCTGGCTGTGGCCGGAAGAGGAAGCGCTGGCGCCATTGTCCAACTCTGGCATGAATACACCGGAAGAGCGTGCGTCTGTTCCGGCCGATGAAGAGGTCGGCGGCGAAACTGGCCCTTTTTCCAGTGAGCAGGAGCCGGCCCCGGAGCAGGGCGCCGGTGACCCGCTCGCCCCCCAATCCCTTGACGATACCGCCAACGACGACCAGCCTGAAGAGACCGGGGCTGCGGTAGACGGCGAAGGCGTAGAGAGTGCAGACAGTGCGGACCGAGTCGAAAGCAGCGACGAACCGGCCCCGAGCATGCTGGCCGAAAACGGCCTGGACCGCCTGTTGATGGCTTTCTCCGGCAACTGCTGGATCAGCGTCAAGGACGCCACCGGCCGCACCCTTCGCCAGGGTGAGCAGCAGGGCGGCACCTCTTTGCAGCTGGATGGCAAAGGGCCGTTCAGCCTGACCCTGGGTGATGCCGGTGCCGTTGATGAATTGATCCTCAACGGTGAGGTTGTCACCTTACCGACGAATTCCCCCGGTACAGTTGTGCGAGTCTCCATTCCCTGATTCGCGAGGGCAGAAACACCATGGAACCGGAAGTCAAAATCCAGCGCCGCAAGACCCGTCAGATCTTTGTTGGCAATGTCCCGGTGGGCGGCGATGCCCCCATCTCCGTGCAAAGCATGACCAACACCGAAACCTGCGATGTGGACGCCACGGTTGGCCAGATCCGCCGCTTGCAGGATGCCGGTGTGGATATCGTGCGGGTATCGGTGCCCAGCATGGAGGCTGCCGAGGCGTTCGGAAAGATTCGCCAGCAGGTGGATGTGCCGCTGGTGGCGGATATTCACTACGACTACAAGATTGCTCTGGCCGTGGCAGAACGGGGCGTGGATTGCCTGCGTATCAATCCGGGCAACATCGGGCGCGAGGACCGCATCAAGGCAGTGATTCAGTGCGCCAAGGACAAGGGATTGCCGATCCGTATCGGCGTCAACGCCGGCTCCCTGGAAAAGGAATTGCAACGTAAATACGGCGAGCCCACGTCCGATGCCCTGGTGGAATCCGCCATGCGCCATGCGGACATTCTCGACCGCTATGATTTTCAGGACTTCAAGGTCAGTGTGAAGGCCTCCAATGTCTTCATGACCCTGCAGGCCTACCGCAAGTTGTCTGCCCAGCTGGAGCAGCCCCTGCACCTGGGTGTCACCGAAGCGGGGACCTTCCGTTCCGGCACGGTGAAATCCGCCGTGGCGCTGGGCGCACTGCTCATGGAAGGCATCGGCGATACCATCCGCATTTCCCTGGCCGCCGACCCGGTGGAAGAAGTGCGGGTCGGTTTTGATATTCTGAAAAGTCTGAACCTGCGCAAGAAAGGCGTGAATATCATCGCCTGCCCCAGCTGTTCCCGGCAGAACTTCGACGTGATCAAGACCGTCAACGAGCTGGAAGCCCGCCTGGAGGACATCAATGAGTCCGTGGATCTGGCCGTCATTGGCTGCCTGGTGAATGGTCCCGGCGAAGCCCGGGAAGCGGATGTGGGCCTCACCGGCGGCACGCCCAACAACCTGTCCTATGAAGACGGCAAGAAAAGCCACCATGTGACCGCGGAGAATCTGGTCGATGAACTGGAGCGCATGGTGCGGGCCAAGGTGAAGAAACAGCGCGAAGACGAAGCCAAAGGCATTATTGCCAGAAGCGAATAACAAGTCGGACGTCGCGAGTCGGACGTCCGACTTTTTTACCAAGGACATTCAGTGAGCAAGAAGATTACCTCCATCCGCGGGATGAACGACATCCTGCCGGAACAGACCGGTCTTTGGCAGTGGCTGGAAGACCGGGTGCGCGGCGTGCTGGCCAGCTACGGCTATCAGGAAATCCGCATGCCGGTGGTCGAGCAGACCGACCTGTTCAAGCGCAGCATCGGTGAAGTCACCGATATCGTCGAAAAAGAGATGTACACCTTCGAGGACCGCAACGGCGACAGCCTGACCCTGCGCCCGGAAGGAACCGCCAGCTGCGTGCGTGCCTGCGAGCAGCATGGTTTGTTGTATAACCAGACCCAGCGCCTCTGGTATACCGGCCCCATGTTCCGCCACGAGCGCCCCCAGGCTGGCCGCTACCGCCAGTTTCACCAGATCGGTGTGGAAGTGTTCGGCATTAGCGGCCCGGATATCGACGCGGAAGTGATCCTGCTCACCGCCCGACTCTGGAAAGCCCTGGGTCTGGCGGACAAGGTCACCCTGGAGCTCAATTCCCTGGGCGACAGTGAGGACCGTGCCCGCTATCGCGATGCCCTGGTGGAGTACCTGAAAACCCATTTCGACCGTCTGGATGAAGACTCCCAGAAGCGTCTGGAGCGCAGCCCCCTTCGCGTACTGGACAGCAAGGACCCGGGTACCCGCGAAGTGCTCCAGGATGCGCCGCAGCTGGCGGAATACCTCAATGCCGATGCCCGCGAGCACTTTGACGGCCTGAAAGCCTTGCTGGATGCCAACGGCATTGCTTATAAAGTGAACCCCTATCTGGTGCGCGGTCTGGATTATTACGGCAAGACCGTGTTCGAGTGGACCACCGAAGCGCTGGGCGCCCAGGGCACTGTGTGTGCCGGTGGCCGTTACGATGGTCTGGTGGAACAACTGGGCGGCAAACCCACCCCCGGTGTAGGCTTTGCCATGGGCGTGGAACGGCTGATTCTGTTGATTGAGCAGGAAAAGCCGGAACTGTCTGCCCCTGTGGACGTCTATGTGATGGCCATGGGCGATGTGCTGGCACCGACCATGGCCCTGGCTGAACAGTTGCGCGATGCCTTGCCCGGTCGCGGCATCCAGCTGCATTGCGGCGGTGGAAGCTTCAAGAGCCAGATGAAAAAGGCGGACCGCAGCGGTGCCGCCGTCGCCCTGATCATGGGTGAAGATGAATTGGCCAGCGGTGTGGTTACGGTGAAGCCGTTACGTGGGCAGGCCGAACAGAAACAGGTCGCCCAGGGCGATGTCACCAACGCGCTGATATCATTTCTGGAATAAAACGATTTGCGGCAGGCGGCAAACGTCATGACGCGATCACACAGGAACAGCAACGGCGCTGATCGTGTCGCCGTGTAAAACGTGTTCCTCACCGGCGTGAATGGCAATGCCGGGTAAACGCAATACCCAAGCGTCGGGAAGAATGCTTCCCGGCAATAAAAACGAAAGGAGAGCAGGGTGGTCGATTACATCCGCGACGAAGAAGAGCAGGTTGAACGCATCAAGGCCTGGTGGCAGGAAAACGGGACTGCGGCAGTCATCACCGTGGTGCTGGCGGTGGCGGCACTGATCGGCTGGCGCCAGTGGCAGGGCCACCAGGGTGAGCAGGCAGCCGAGGCTTCCACCGAATACCAGGTCATGCTGGAAGCCCTGTCTGCCAATCCCATGGACAAGGCGGTGATCAATGACAAGGCAGACCTGCTGATTGAGGATTTCGGCAGCAGTGCTTATGCGGATTATGCGCGTCTTGCCAAGGCCAGCCTGGCCGTACAGGACGGCGATTACGACACGGCGGTGAGTTTGCTCCAGCCAGTGGCGGATGACGGTGCCACCGATGCGCTGAGTTACACCGCCAGCCTGCGTCTGGCGCGGGTGTTTCTGCAACAGCAGGCCTGGGACAAGGCCGATGCCCAGCTTTCCGGGCGTTTCCCGGACGCCTTCAATGGCATGGCGCTGGAGCTGAGAGGGGATCTGGCCAAGGCTCAGGGCGAGGCAGAGCAGGCCCGTGATCTGTATGCGCAGGCCCTGGATGTCCTGCAGGACGGTGGTGAAAAAGACCGTGTGCAGATGAAACTGGACGACTTGAAAAGCGCTTCCTGATGAAATTTCTCTTCCCCATCGTGCTGGCCGGCCTGGTGCTGGCCGGCTGTAGCTCCAACCCCAATGCCATTGAACCCAATGACCTGCCGGACTTCGAGGCCACTTACAAGGTCAAGCGGCTCTGGAAAGAAGGTGTGGGTGACGGGGTGGAAGACAGCCAGCTGTCCCTGCGCCCGGCGGTGACCGAACAGCAGGTCTTTGCCGGCGATGTGTTCGGCAACGTCTATGCGGTCAGCCGTGATGAGGGCAAGCGCCAGTGGCGGGTGAAGACCGAAGACCGCATTGCCGGTGGTTTTTATGCCGGTTACGGCATGGTGCTTTACGGTACCCGTGAAGGCATGGCAGTGGCCCTGTCCATGGAAACCGGTGAGACCCTCTGGCGCACCCGGTTATCCGGTGAGGCCCTGGCCATCCCGACCAGCGATGGCAGCATTGCGGTTTTCCAGACCCAGGACGGCCATGTAAATGGCCTGGATGCCGAGACCGGGGAACAGATCTGGGACTATGAAACCCCTGTGCCGACCCTGACGTTACGCGGCCTGGCGCAGCCTACCCTGGACAACGGCAAAGTCTATGCCGGCTTCGCCAATGCCAAGCTGGCGGCGCTGGATCTGGAAAATGGCGTTCCCCTCTGGGAACAGCGTATTGCCGAGCCCACCGGGCGTTCCGAACTGGATCGTCTGGTGGATGTGGACGGTAACCTGATCGTGGAAGGCGGCGGTGTGTTCGCGGTGACCTTCCAGGGCAAGGTCGCCGTGGTCGACCAGGAAAACGGTCGTCCGTACTGGGACAAGGAAATGTCCAGCGCCCAGACCATCAGCACCCGCAATGGCAGCCTGTTCGTGGCAGACGACAAGGGCGTGGTGCGCGCAGTGGATATGCGCAGTGGCAGCGTTCTGTGGAAGCAAGACAAGCTCTATGGTCGCCGTCTTACCGGGACCTCTGTGCAAGGCAACCACCTGGCGGTTGGCGATTTCGAGGGCTACCTGCACTGGCTGGATGTGGATGACGGCAGCCTCGTCGCCCGCAAACGTCATGATCGTGATGGCTTTGCCGGCACCGCGGTCAGCTACGACGGTGTGCTCTACGTGCTCAGCTATGATGGCAAACTGGCCGCGTACCAACTGAAAGAACGTTAATCTTTACAGAGGGAGCGGCGCAGTGGCCGCTCCCTCTGTGCCTTCCCCTGTTTTCCTGATTTTCTTCTCTCCGCCTCTACCACCGAATTGCGTTACCATAGCGCCTAGACATCCTTGCAGAGACATCTATGAAACCGGTCATCGCCCTGGTGGGGCGGCCCAATGTGGGCAAATCCACCCTGTTCAACCGACTCACCCGAACCCGTGACGCCCTGGTAGCGGATTACCCGGGCCTGACCCGTGACCGCAAATACGGTGACGGCAGACTGGGGGACTACCTGTACACCGTGGTGGACACCGGCGGTATCGGCGAGAACGATGATGGCATTGATGCGCCCATGACAGAGCAGTCATTGATGGCGGTGGGAGAGGCGGACCTGGTGTTGTTCCTGGTGGATGGCCGGGCCGGTCTGACCGCCGCCGATGAGCAGATCGCCATGGAGCTGCGCAAGCTGCCCAAGCCCACCTATCTGGTGGTGAACAAGACCGATGGCATCGACCCGGATACGGCCATGGCCGATTTCTATACCCTCGGCCTCAATGAGGTGTTGCCCATCGCAGCTGCCCATGGCCGGGGTGTGCGCAGCATGATCGAAACCGTGCTGGCGGCCTTTCCGGACCTGGAGCCCTATTACGATGAACAGGGCGAACCGGTGGATACCAACGACGGCAGCATCCGTGTGGCCGTGCTGGGTCGTCCCAATGTGGGCAAGTCCACCCTGATCAACCGCATGCTGGGGGAAGAGCGTGTGGTGGTCTTCGATCACGCCGGCACCACCCGGGACTCCATCGAGATCCCCTTCGAGCGCATGGACAAGGCCTATACCCTGATCGATACCGCCGGGGTAAGGCGCCGTGGCAAGGTCGCCGAAATGGTGGAAAAATTCTCCGTGATCAAGGCGCTGCAGGCGGTGGATGCGGCCCAGGTGGTGGTGCTGGTGATCGATGCCCGTGAAGGCATCACCGATCAGGATCTGCATCTGCTGGGCTATGTGCTCGACAGCGGCCGCGCCCTGATGATCGCCGTGAACAAGTGGGATGGTCTGGATGCGGACCACAAGGAACGGGTGCGCGTGGAGCTGGGACGGCGCCTGGAATTCGCCCCCTGGGTAAAGATCAAGTTTATCTCCGCACTGCACGGCACCGGGGTGGGCGATCTGTGGGGCATGATTGAAAAAGCCTGGGATTCCGCCTTTATCAAGGTAGGCACCAACGAGATGACGCGGATCATGGAAAGTATTACCGCCGGCCATCCGCCGCCGCGTAATGGCCGTTTCCGCGCCAAACTGCGTTACGCGCACCTGGGCGGCAACAATCCGCCTACCATTATCTTGCATGGCAACCGTACCGAATCGTTGCCGATCAGCTACAAGCGCTTTCTGGAAAACCGTTTCCGGGAAGCCTTGAAACTGGACGGCACGCCCATCCGGCTGGAATTCAAATCCGGTTCCAATCCTTTTGAAGGGCGCAAGAACGTACTGACGGATCGCCAGGTGCACAAACGCAAGCGCATGATCAAGCGCTTCAAGAAGTAACCCCGCAGCACGGGGGAGGGGGTCGCATCAAACGTCGGGGATCGTGGGGCAAACATTGGGGGCAAGGTTTGCTGGTCGTGGCCTGTGGGCAGAGCGTGCAGGCCATGGAGCCCATGATGCCACTGGCGGATGCCCCGGCCATGGTGCTGACCCCCGCCCGTCTCAGCCAGCCCCAGTCCGAGGCGCCTGCCAGCGTCACCGTCATTGACCGTAATCTGATCGAAGCCAGCGGCGCCCGTGAGCTTTATGAAGTGCTGCGGCTGGTGCCGGGCATGTCAGCGGTCAAAGTGGATGGCAACGTGCCCACGGTGGCCTACCACGGTACCCAGGCCCGGGACTCACGCCGCATGCTGGTGCTGCTGGATGGCCGTAGCCAGTATCAGCCCGGCCTGGCACGGGTGAACTGGAATGACATGCCGGTAGACATCCGTGATGTGGAGCGCATCGAAGTCACCCGTGGGCCCGCCGCCGCCGCCTATGGTGCCAACGCCTTTACCGCGGTCATCAACATCATTACCCGCGATCCCCGTGATATCAGCAAACACACCCTGGCGATACAGGGCGGCAATAACGGCATCCGTGATGGCTATGCCTCCGCCGCCGGCCGCACGGACAGCGGTGCCTGGCGGGCGTCCCTGTCCCGGCGCGCGGATGACGGTTACGACGAACCCTTTGAAGGCCGCGAGCTCAACGACGCCAAGCGGATTGAAACCCTGAATGGGGAATGGGTTCATGAACTGGATGGCCAGAATACCCTGATCCTGCAGGCCGGCGGCAGCCAGAGCCGGCTGGAGCGCCAGCAGGAAGCGGGGGTGCAGGATCTCGGCAGCTACCAGCAGGACCCGGTGCAACAGGGTCAGCGCACCTTTGCCTCCGTGCAGTGGCAACACACCTTCAATCAGTCCCACCAGTTGCAAGTGACCAGCTATGGCCAGTACACCCGGGATGTGACCGATTTTTCCGTGTGCTACCGGGATCCGCTCACCGGCCAGTTCGGGCCGGGCGGGGGCGTGCTGTTTTCCCGGGAGCTGCGCGAGCTGTATCTGGAAAATGATCGGGATGTGGGGGCCACCTTTGCGGCGGCCCAGACGGATCCGGATTTCGCCAACCGCTACGCGACTTTGCAGGCAGCCAATGCACCTTTCTGTGCCGGCAGTGCGCTGGATATCGAGGAAGAACGCTATGACCTGGAAATCCAGGATACCCTGCAGATGGGCGACCGGGTGCGGTTGGTCAGCGGCCTGAATTTGCGCCATGACCGGGTGAGCTCCGACAGCTATCTGTCCGGCACCTACGACAACGTCAGCTACCGCGCTTTCGGTAACCTGGCGGTGGATCTGCTTCGTCCGCTGACCCTGAATCTGGGCGGCTATTGGGAGCGGGATCGCATTTCCGGGCAGCATTTCAGCCCCCGCCTGGGGCTGAACTGGCGAGCCGCGCCGGGCCACAGTTTCCGCTATGTATTTTCCAAGGCCCTGCGCACCCCGGATATTTATGAGGACCAGGCGCGTACCAATATTCGGGCCCGCGAGCTGTCGCCGCTTTTTGCGGCCAATACGGAAGCCCTGCTGGGCTGGTCCCCGGCCAATTTCTTTATCACCCAGACCAGCCCTGGCACGCTCAAGCCGGAGCGCATTCGCTCCTGGGAGCTGGGATACTATGGGCAGTTCTCCGGCCTGGAGCTGGACGTGCGCTATTTCCAGGAAGCGCTCACCGACCTGCTCAGCCATGCCCTCAACCCCTTCGAGTTCGAGCCCAATAACGAAGGCCGTGTGGACCATCAGGGTACCGAAGCCCAGTTGAGTTGGCGGCCGGGCGTGAACCATTTACTGAGACTGACCGGGGCCCACATCCATACCCGCGTCAACAAGAAGACAGAAGGGCGTCTGGCCGCCCGGGATAGTGCCAGTGCCCTGTGGGCCTGGCAGTTGAGCGACAACTGGGGCCTGTCCAGCGCCTATTATCTCGCCAACGACTACAACGACAATGTGTTCGAGCGTGTGGACCTGCAGGTGCGTTTGCGGCATCGGGTAGGCGGCACGGAGCTGGAATGGAAAGGGGTGGTTCAGCATGCTCTGAACAAGCAGCCCGTGGTCTTCCAGGAAAACCGTTATCAGGAAGACCGTTTCTGGTTGGGACTGGCGGTGAGGATCTAGGGATGAACAGGCAGGGACGCCTCATCCTGTTGGTGTGGCTGGCCTGGCTGGCCCCGTCCCTGTGTGCCCAGACCCTGTTGCCGATTCACGTTCTCGCCGATGAGGGTCCCTTCCGGGACAGTTTTATTCAGGCGCTGGACGCCGCCGCGATACCGCCCCTGACCCGGGTGGCGGATCCGCAACAGGCAGAACTGCTGATCGCCATCGGTGATCGACAGTTCCGTCGCGCCCAGAAACTGGACAAGCCCTTGCTCGGCGTCTACGTGAGCCGCTCGGCAGTTGCCCTGGCTCAGCGCAAGCGTTGCCAGTGTCAGGGCATCTGGGCCGGGGTGGCGTTGCACGATCAGTTAGCCATGCTGGAAGTGATGATGCCCCTGGCCCGCCGGGTGGGAGTCATTGTCGGCCCGGAAAGTGCCTGGACCCCGGGCATGGTTCAGGATTATCAGGGGCGGCTGGGCCTCACCCTGTTGCCCGTGTCGTCGGTTGAAGTGTTGGGGGATCGGCTCCGGGAGCGGCTGGCCGACTTCGACGCCCTGTTGCTGCCGGTGGATGGTCAGCTGTTCGGTCCCGATACGGCCAAGCTGATTCTGCTGACCAGCTACCGGTTGCGCCGGCCTGTGTTCGGTCCGGATCAGGCCTATGTCCAGGCGGGCAGTGTGGCCAGTCTGTATGCCAGTGGGGCGGATCTGGTGGCGGAGACGCTGGTGCATCTGCAGTTCTTTCACAACAGCCGGCGGTTACGCCGCTCCGGCTTTGTTCATACCCCGACCATCGCCGTCAACGAACACGTGGCTAACAGCTTTGACATGGTTTTCCACGACATCGAATCCCTCCGTGACGCCATGGAGGCCTCTCCATGAGAAAAGGCACCGTGAAAAAGGGGGCGGGAATCCGCAAGCAGCTGCAGCTTCTCGGCCTGGTACCGGCTCTGATCATGCTGCTGCTGTTGCTGGTCGCTCTGACCTGGCAGCGCTTCGAGGATGCGGACCGGGAGCTGCGGGAACTGGGCAGTTATCTGGCCCAGCAGATTGCCTCCTCCTCGGAGTACGGGGTGCTGGCAGGCAACTACAATGACCTGCGCCGTCAGGCACGGCTGGCCATGCAGCAGGCGGACCTGCAGTACGTGGTCTTCCACGACGGCGAGGGCAAGGTGTTGCTCTACGAAGGGCGAGACCAGAAGCAGGATCACAGCGATGTCCTGGAGTTCCACTCCGGCATCTACCGCCAGCCGGTCTCCGACGGTGACCCACTCCAGGAAAAGGCCGCAGACAGCAATCCCGAGCGGATCGGTGAAGTCGTGCTGGGCATGTCCAGCGCCCGGTTACTGGCGCGGCAGAAAGAAATTTTATTGGCCAGCCTGCTCCCCGCCCTGTTCGCCATCATCATTGGCCTGTGGATCGCCCATTACCTGGCTCGCCAGATCGCCTCCCCCCTGGGGTATCTCTCCGGTTTGCTGCGCACCCTGCGCAATGGCGACTATCAGGTGCGTGGCAGCAGTTATCTGCGCGGCGAGCTGGCCGAGCTGCAGGATGATATCAACGAGCTGGCCGGTAGCCTGGAAGGGGCCCATCGGGAGCAGCAGACGGCCATCGATAAACTGCGCCATGCCCATCGTCAGGCGCAGACGGCCAGCCAGGCCAAGAGCGACTTTCTGGCCATGATGAGCCACGAGCTGCGCACGCCCATGAACGGGGTGCTGGGCATGCTGCAATTGCTGGAAGAAACCGCCCAGAGCGAAGAGCAAAACGAATACACCCGCGCAGCGCTGGAATCCACCGGACATCTGCTGGATGTGATCAACGACATCCTCGATTTTTCCCGCATCGAAGCCGGGCGCATGGATCTGGATCCGGTCTTTTTCGAGCTGTTGCCATTGCTGGAAAATTGTGTGGCCACCTTCCGCTACATGGCGGAGAGCAAGGGGCTGTACCTGCGTCTGGACAATGCCGGGATGCTGGCCGGCAAAATGGTGCGCAGCGACCCCACCCGGTTACGGCAGGTGCTCAACAACCTGATTTCCAATGCGGTGAAATTTACCCAGGAAGGGGGTGTGGCCCTGGAAATCACCGCAGAGCAGATTCGCGATGACTGGCTGGACCTGACACTGGCGGTACATGACACCGGGATCGGTATCCCCCAGCATCGCCAGAGCGACCTGTTCAAGGCCTTCTCGCAGATTGATTCGTCCACCTCCCGGCGCTTTGGGGGCACCGGCCTGGGGCTGGCTATTGCCCGCCGACTCAGCGAAATGCTGGGCGGCACCCTGACCGTGAGCAGTGCGGAGGGCGGGGGCAGCACCTTTACCCTGTCGTTGCGCTTGCTCTATCGCAGCCAGGCGCCGGCGCCGCTGGCGGTACCCGCGCACGAGGAAGACCGCCGCGGCGGGCTGCTGTTCGGCCTGGTGTTGCTGGTGGAGGATAACGAGGTGAATCAGCTGGTGGCGCGGCGTTTGCTGGAACATATGGGCGTCACCGTGGTGACCGCCAGAAACGGGCACGAAGCCCTGGAAAAAGTCCGTCAGCGGGATTTTGACTGCATTCTCATGGATGTGCAGATGCCGGTGATGGATGGCCTGGAAGCCACCCGGGCCTTGCGGCAATGGGAGCGCGAACGGGGGCGGGCGCCGATCCCGGTGGTGGCGCTCACCGCCAATGCCATGGACGAAGAGCGCGACCGCTGCATGGTGGCAGGCATGAACGCCCACCTGGCAAAACCCTTTCGGCGCCAGCAGCTTACTCGGGTGCTGAGCCCTTATCTGACCCCTGAACACGCTCAACCCGGGCGCTGACCTCGCCGTCCGCCAGGCGGGTGGTGAGCATATCGCCGGCCGCAATCTGCGCAACGGAACGCACCGCCTGTTCGCCCTTGAAGGTAATGCTGTAACCGCGTCCCAGGGTTTCCAGGGGACTGGCGGTGTGCAGCCGTTTGCCCAGATTGCCCAACTGCACTTGCTGTTGCTGGATAAGACGCAGCAAGGGTTGGGGCAAGCGTTTTTCCAGGGTCTGCAGCCGTTGCTGGCGGTCGGCCAGCAACCGTTGTGGAGACTGCCTGACCAGCCGCTGTTGACTGGGGCGCAGGCGGCTCTGCAGCAGTGCCAGCCGTTGTTGCATGTGCCGCTGCAGGCGCCCCTGCAGTTCATCCAGTCGCTGGCTGCTCTGTTCCAGAGAGTGGCGCGGCGAGCGCAGGCGCTGGCTCAGGTGACGCAGCCGTTCCTGGGGCGCGCGCAGCTGCTGGGCCATCACCCAGCGCAGACGCCGGTGCAGGCCGCCCAGCCGTTGTGTGACCACCGACAGATCCGGGCTCACCAGTTCGGCGGCGGCGGACGGGGTCGGTGCGCGCATATCCGCAGCAAAGTCGGTCAGGCCGGTGTCGACCTCGTGGCCCACGGCAGAGACGATGGGAATCGGGCAGGCGGCCACGGCCCGGGTAAGGGCCTCATCGTTGAAAGCCCACAGATCTTCCAGGGAGCCACCGCCACGACCGATGATCAGCACGTCACATTCGTCCCGGCGAACCGCCAGATCCAGTGCCTGGCAAAGTTGCCCCGGGGCATCGTCTCCCTGAACCGCCGCCGGGTAGATCACCACCGGAATGGACGGACAGCGACGTTTGAGTACCTGCAGGATATCGCGGATGGCGGCGCCGCTGGGGGAGGTGATCACGCCGATCTGGCCAGGCCAGGCGGGCAGGGCGCGTTTGTGTTCCTGGGCGAACAGGCCCTCCGCCTGCAACTGGGCTTTCAGCGCCTCGAACTGGGCTTTCAGTGCCCCCTGTCCGGCGGGCTCCATGTGCTCCACCACGATCTGGAAGTTGCCGCGGGGCACGTAGAGGGTGACCTTGGCGCGCACCAGCACCTGCTGGCCATTCTGGGGATTAAAGTCGAGCAGTCGGTTGCGATTTCGAAACATGGCCCCATTAATCTGGGCACGCGAATCTTTCAGACTGAAATACCAGTGGCCGGAAGCCGGACGGGAAAAGTTGGACAGTTCTCCCTGCAGCCAGATGAGCGGAAAGGAGCCTTCCAGCAGGCCCTGGGCTTCCAGGTTCAGTCGGCTGATCGATAGCGGTTCGGCGCGGGATGAAAAGGTCATCGCGGGAGGGTAGCGATTTTCCTCCGACCTTGCCAGCGCTCTGATTGTGTACCACGGTGGGTTTGACGTATAATCGCCCGCCTAATTTCCGGGGGTGGCCCAGGGAGTCTCTGGATAGCCCCTTGCGTACTCAGTCTTTCAGGCTGGCTCACAATCTAGGCGCACTTTTGAAGGCAGGCTGGTTGCCTGTCGAGAAAGTGCAACAACGAGTGTGGGCCAGCCTGGAAGACCCGAAGGGCGAGGCCTGAAACGCACATCTGCTGCGCTTTGGCTCTTGAAAAGGGAACCACCCTTCCCGTCGAGCCAAAGCACAACAGCTGCACGCTTCAGGCCACGCTGAGCACGCAAGGGGCTATTCAGAGACTCCCACTGCCGCCTTAACCGGCGGCACCCGGTCCTCCTCCTTAACTCCGGGTGCGCCCGACAGAACCCCAATCAGCGGTTCTGGCCGGGAACCCTCTCACTTCCTACGGTGCAATATGCTCAGAATCGTGCAAGAAGCATTGACGTTCGACGACGTTCTGCTTGTACCCGCCCATTCCAATGTGCTGCCCAAGGATGTGTCCCTGAAATCGAAACTGACCCGGGACATCGCCCTCAATATTCCGCTGGCGTCAGCAGCCATGGATACGGTCACCGAGCACCGCCTGGCTATTACCATGGCTCAGGAAGGGGGCATCGGCATTCTCCATAAAAGCATGGAAATTGCCGACCAGGCCCGTAACGTGCGGATGGTAAAGAAATACGAATCCGGCGTTGTCAAAGATCCGATCACCGTCAGCCCGGACACCACCGTGGCCGAGCTGCTGCGCATCACCGAAGCCAACAAGATCTCCGGTGTGCCGGTCGTGGAAGGCGATCAGGTGGTGGGCATCGTGACCAGCCGTGACACCCGCTTCATCACCAATTACGACCAGTGCGTGAAAGACATCATGACCGGCAAGGACCGGCTGGTGACCGTGCAGGAAGGCGCCGGTGCAGATGAAGTCCAGGCGTTGCTGCACAAACACCGCATCGAAAAAGTGGTGGTGGTGAATGGCAGCGGTGAGCTGCGCGGCATGATTACCGTGAAAGACATCGAAAAAGCAGCCAAGTACCCCAACGCCTGCAAGGACTCCCAGGGACGCCTGCGGGTCGGTGCAGCCGTTGGCACCGGTGCCGGTACCGACGAGCGCGTTGCCGCTCTGGTAGAAGCCGGTGTGGACGTGATCGTGGTGGATACCGCCCACGGTCATTCCCAGGGCGTAATCGACCGGGTGGCCTGGGTGAAGAAGCACTTCCCCGAGGTGCAGGTGATCGGCGGCAACATTGCCACCGCCGCCGCCGCCAAGGATCTGGTTGCCGCCGGTGCGGATGCTGTGAAAGTGGGCATCGGCCCGGGCTCCATCTGTACCACCCGTATCGTGGCCGGTATCGGCGTGCCGCAGATTACGGCCATTTCTGATGTGGCCGAAGCGCTGAAGGGCACCGATGTTCCCTTGATCGCTGACGGCGGCATCCGCTTCTCCGGTGACATTTCCAAGGCCGTTGCCGCCGGCGCCAGCGCCATCATGATCGGCTCCCTGCTGGCCGGCACGGAAGAAGCGCCGGGGGATGTGGAACTGTTCCAGGGCAGCTACTACAAGGCATACCGTGGCATGGGTTCCATGGGCGCCATGTCCGGCTCCACCGGTTCTTCCGACCGCTACTTTCAGGATGCCGCCGCCGGTATCGAGAAGCTGGTGCCGGAAGGCATCGAAGGCCGGGTACCCTACAAGGGCCCCATGAGCGCCATCGTCCACCAGCTGATGGGCGGCCTGCGTGCCTCCATGGGTTACACCGGCTGTGCCACCATCGAAGAGATGCGCACCAAGCCGGAATTCGTGAAAGTCACCAACGCGGGCATGAAGGAATCCCACGTGCACGATGTGACCATCACGAAAGAGGCGCCGAACTACCCGGTGGGCTGAAGTCCATCACGCTTCGACATGTTTTATTGATTCAGGGCCGGCGCTGCCGGCCCTTGTATTTACAGCCTGCCAGCCAGGCGCCAGCGGAAAGCGAGCCATGAAAGATATCCATGCCCAGCGCATCCTGATTCTGGACTTCGGTTCCCAATACACCCAGCTGATTGCCCGCCGGGTGCGGGAAATCGGCGTGTACTGCGAAATCCGGGCCTTCGACATGACCGCCGAGGAGATCCGCGAATTCGCGCCAAAGGGCATTATCCTGTCCGGTGGCCCGGAATCCGTCACCGCCGCAGAAACCCCCCGTGCCCCGGAAGCGGTGTTCGAGGCCGGTATCCCGGTGCTGGGCATCTGCTACGGCATGCAGACCATGGCCGAGCAGCTGGGCGGCAAGGTCATTGCCGGTGAAAAGCATGAATTCGGCTACGCGCGCGTGGAAAAGGCGGAAAAGAATCGCCTGCTGGACGGCATTGTCGACCACGAAGAACAGGGCAAGGAATACCTGGATGTTTGGATGAGCCACGGTGACCGTGTCGGCGAAATGCCTGCCGGGTTCGTCACTACCGCCACCACCGGCAGCTGCCCCATCGCTGGCATGGCTAACGACGAAAAACGCTTCTATGGCATCCAGTTCCACCCGGAAGTGACTCACACCCTGCAGGGCGGTCGTCTGCTGGAACGCTTCGTGCGTGAACTGTGCGACTGTGAAGCCCTGTGGACCCCGAGCAACATCATCAACGATGCCATCGACACCATCCGCGAGCAGGTGGGCACCGATGAAGTGATCCTGGGCCTGTCCGGCGGGGTGGATTCCTCCGTGGTGGCGGCGCTGTTGCACAAGGCCATTGGCGACCAGCTCACCTGTGTATTTGTGGACAACGGCCTGCTGCGTCACCAGGAAGGTGACCAGGTCATGGAAATGTTCGCCGACAACATGGGCGTGAAAGTGATCCGCGTGGACGCGGAAGACAACTTCCTGGGCAAGCTGGCCGGCGAAGCGGACCCGGAAAAGAAGCGCAAGATCATCGGCAACACCTTCATCGACATCTTCGACGAAGAAGCCGGCAAGCTGAAGAACGCCAACTGGCTGGCCCAGGGCACCATCTACCCGGATGTGATCGAATCCGCCGCCAGCAAGACCGGTGGCGCCCATGTGATCAAGAGCCACCACAACGTGGGCGGCCTGCCGGAAGACATGAAGCTCAAGCTGGTAGAACCCCTTCGTGAACTGTTCAAGGACGAAGTGCGCAAGATCGGCCTGGAGCTGGGGCTGCCCTATGACATGGTCTACCGCCACCCCTTCCCGGGGCCGGGCCTGGGCGTGCGTATCCTGGGTGAAGTGAAAAAGGAATACGCCGACACCCTGCGCCTGGCAGACCATATCTTTATCGAAGAGCTGCGCGCTGCCGGCCTGTACCACAAGACCAGCCAGGCGTTTGCCGTGTTCCTGCCGGTCAAGTCCGTGGGCGTGGTGGGCGATGCCCGCCGCTACGAATACGTGGTAGCCCTGCGTGCGGTGGAAACCATCGACTTCATGACCGCTCGCTGGGCGCACCTGCCCTATGAGTTTCTGGAGCTGGTCTCCAGCCGGATCATCAACGAGATCCCCGGCATCAGCCGCGTCACCTACGACATCTCGTCCAAGCCACCGGCCACGATTGAGTGGGAGTGACCAGCAACAACAGGCACTCCCTGGTAACGTCTGGCAATGACAGGCATTAATACAACCCAGCGCCATTGCTGGGTTGTATGTTTTTGGACTTTGATTAATTATCTGGAATTACCCGGTTTTTCTATTTGAACCTCAGTGCATCCACCAGCAAGCGAAACAGCGGGGATGATTGACGGCGACTCGGGTAATACAGGTAATAGCCGTCATAGGTGGTAAACCAGTCATTCAACAGACTAACCGGTTTTCCGCTGTGCAGTTCTTCTCTCACCATTGCGGTCGGCACCCACGCTGGAAAAATGCACCTGTTACAGAACGTTCAGGAGAGTTTTTGGAACCGGGTGTCAGCCGCTCGAAACCGGAGTAGCCGACAAATTCCGCAATATGCCGCATTGCTCGACTGTCCGACGGTTTGAACAGCTGCGGCGCAGCATTCTCAGTTGCTCGTTCAGCCTGGTGAGTTCCTGGATACGCGCCTCCACCTGCTCGATATGCCTATCCATCATCCGATTCACGTCATCACATTGTGCGCCGGGGGAACGGCTTAATCCCAATAATTGCCGGATCTCCGGCAAACTGAGATCCAGGCTGCGACAGTGCTTGATGAACAGTAATTGCTCAACGGCAACTTCATCGTACAGGCGAAAATTACCTTCACTGCGTTCTGCGGAGGCAATCAATTGTTCCTTTTCATAATGCCGGATGGTTTGCACGGAGCAGCCAGTCACTTTCGACAGTTCGCCGATTTTTATCATCTCTCAATATTCCGATTGACTCTATAGTTGTTATAGAGTTTATAGTGACCGTCTGTACATTCTCAAGGGCTTTTTTCGATGTCTGACCCGTGTAATGACAACTGCCAGAGCAACAAGATTGCCAGTGCCCCCACTTCTGGGATAGCGAATACTGATACGGCTTTTCAACATGGCTATGTCAGTGACTACCGGGTACCAAAAATGGACTGCCCGTCGGAAGAGGGGATGATCCGCATGGCTCTGGACAGTATTGAGCCCCGGGTTTTACTGGAGTTCGATACACCGAATCGGAAGGTGCGGGTATTCCATGGCGACAATGGGGCTGCCATCGAGGAGAGGATGCGTTCCCTGGGGCTGGGTGCCACGCTCGAAAAAACCACCCCGGCGGGGGAAGAGGATTTAGTCCTGGCCAGGGAGAAGGAAGAGGCAACCGCCCAGGTCGAAGCCGGTATACTGAAGTGGTTGCTGGCCATCAACGGCGTTATGTTCGTGGTTGAACTGACGGTAGGCTGGCTGGCGCAATCCACTGGCTTGATAGCGGATTCTTTGGACATGTTTGCTGATGCCGCGGTCTATGGCGTCGCCCTCTATGCGGTGGCGAACAGCCTTCGCACCAAGCTACGCGCGGCGCATTTGTCAGGCTGGCTGCAGTTGATTCTGGCGCTGGGAGTCCTGGCTGAAGTCGGGCGGCGATTTGTCTTCGGCAGCGAACCCGTATCCGCGTTAATGATGGGTTTTGGTTTTGTGGCCCTGGCGGCCAACGTCTGGTGTCTGGTGCTTATCGCAAGAAACCGGCATAGCGGCGCACACATGAAAGCAAGCTGGATCTTTTCCGCTAATGATGTCATCGCCAATTCGGGGGTTATCCTCGCCGGTGTATTGGTCGCCTGGACGGGTTCCCGTTATCCCGACCTGGTCATTGGTCTGATTATCGGGCTGATTGTGTTGAATGGCGCCCGGCGTATTCTGCAACTGCGCTATTAGTCTCTGGTCCTTTCTCGCTGCTCGGATTCATGCCGGCAGAATTCCGCGCCTGGGCGGCCTATTGAAATAGTCTCCGCTCTCGTCGGTGCTTACGGAGAATCTTTAACCATGCCCATAGGTGTGGGCATCCTTGTGCATGTGGTCCGGGTGTTCGAATTCCAGTGTCGAATGACTGATATTGAATTCCTGCGCCAGAGCCTGTTTTATCCTGTACTTGATATTCTCAAGTTGATCCCATGCACTTTCCTCGATAATCACATGAGCTTCCAGCGAGGCATCGTGTTCGCCCATCTGCCAAAAATGCACGTGATGAAGATCGATAACGCCTTCGATGTTGGACAGGGCAACAATGACGGCATCGGTATCGATATCCACCGGGCTGCCCAGCATGAGGGTTCTGATAGTACCGCCGATTTCTGTCAGACCCAGGTAGAGAATGTAGCCCGCGATGCCGATGGTGATGGCAGGATCAACCCAGCGCATGTCGTAGAGCAAAATAAGAGTCCCGCCAATGACCACGGCGATCGACGCGAGTGCATCCGACAGATTGTGAAGAAACAGTGCGCGGATGTTGACGCTGTCTTTTTGCATCGAATAGGTGAGCAACGCTGTCAATGCGTCCACGGCCAGAGCGATACCACCCAGCCAGACGACCCACCAGCCCTTTACCTCTGGAGGATCGATTATCCGCATGCCACCTTCGTAAATCAGGTAGAACCCGATAATGATCAAGGTAGTGTAGTTGATGAGGGCTGCAACCACTTCAATGCGTCCATAGCCAAATGTCATCTTTGCGTCAGCCGGGCGGCGCGCAATTTTTTGCGCCGCGAACGCGATGACGAGTGACGCCATGTCAGAGAAGTTATGCAAGGCGTCCGCGATAAGGGCGAGACTGCCGGCAACGATACCTCCCCCAATCTGAGCCAGGGTCAGGATCCCGTTCGCCCAGATGGCGATGGCAACGCGTTTATCCTTGGTCTCCGGGGCCATATGCACATGGTCGTGGCTCATTGGACTAACCTCGTTTGGTGTCTATGTATAAAAAGCTGCTGTATTCGGCTTACTCTGTGCCTTGGTGCCTTGGTGCCTTGGTGCCTTGGTGCCTTGGTGCCTTTGTGGATTTTGGGCCAGTGTTTATTTATCCTTTTTGACAGTTTTCAGGAATTCCGCAAGGCTGTCTTCGGCCGCTTTTTTGTTCGGGAATGGCCCGATGTTCTGACCTTCACGGGTTAAAAATACCAGTCACTGTTAATGGCGTGGATGCGATGTGTTCGAAAGTGTGGAGCTTCCTTCGGGTCATCTTTTCGTTGCTTGGGTGGATCGTTCATAGTCTTTCCAGGATATAAACCGCAATAAAAGAACGTTGAAAAAATCATGGGGAGATCCCCCCCATGATGGAGTGTTGGTTAACTATCAGTGTCGTGCTTAATGTCACCTGCGGGCGTGGAGTTACTGGCACTTCTGCCATGCAACAACGCATAGAGCACAGGGAGTACAAACAACGTCAACAGGGTGGACGAGATAATCCCGCCGATCACTACGGTCGCCAGAGGACGCTGTACTTCGGCGCCGGTGCCGGTATTGAGGGCCATGGGTACAAAGCCGAGACTAGCGACCAAAGCGGTCATCAATACCGGCCGTAAGCGGATCAGGGCGCCTTCGACAATGGCCTTCATCAGGTCACCCTGCTCGTGCCACAGATCGCGGATAAAGGCGATCATCACCAGGCCGTTTAACACCGCCACCCCGGAGAGGGCGATAAAGCCAACACCCGCCGAGATGGACAGGGGCATGTCTCGGAGCCACAGGGACAGAACCCCGCCGGTGAGGGCCAGTGGCACGCCGGTGAAGATGATCAGGGCATCCTTGAGGGAGCCGAAGGCCATCACCAAGAGTGCGAGGATAATGGCGAGGGTTACGGGCACCACGATGGCAAGCCGCTGACTGGCGGACTGCAGTTGCTCGAAGGTACCGCCGTAATCCAGCCAGTATCCGGCGGGTAGATCCACGTCGTCCGCAATGCGCGCCTGTGCTTCCTCGACAAATCCGCCCAGGTCGCGGTCCCGCACGTTGGCGGTGACCACCACCCGACGCTTGCCGTTTTCCCGGCTGATCTGGTTGGGCGCCGGAGCCAGCTCCAGCTCGGCCACTTCCGACAGGGGCACATAGCCGCCGTCCGGCAGGGGGACTGGCAGGTCCGCGAGGCTGTCCACATCCCGGCGGATGTCTTCGGGAAGACGCACCACCAACTGGAAGCGGCGGTCGCCTTCGTAAATCAGGCCGGCGTTTTCGCCCCCGACACCGGCTGCCACCAGATCCTGGAGATTATCCACCGTCAGCCCGTAGCGGGATAGCGCCATGCGCTTGGGGTGTACCGACAGCATGGGCAGGCCGGTCACCTGTTCGACCCGGGTATCGGCAGCGCCCTCCGTGGATTCCACAACCTCAAGGACGTCGTTGGCCGATGTCAGCAACTGATCCAGGTCATCGCCGAACACCTTGATGCCGAGATCGGCGCGCACGCCGGAGATCAGCTCGTTGAAGCGCATTTCGATGGGTTGGGTGAACTCGTAATTGTTGCCAGGCAGTTGCGTTACCGCGTCCTCCATTTCCGCCACCAGTTCATCCTTCGTTTTGTCGGGGTTCGGCCATTGGCTGCGGGGCTTCAAGATGACAAAGTTGTCTGCCACGCTGGGGGGCATGGGGTCGGTGGCCACTTCCGGCGTGCCGATCTTGGCGAACACCTTGTCCACCTCCGGAAACGCCTTCAGCCGTTCTTCCAGCTGCGACTGCATCTCGATAGATTGCTCCAGTCCGGTGCCCGGGATGCGCAGGGCATGGAGTGCAATATCCCCTTCATCCAGTTGTGGAATGAATTCCGCCCCCAGGGTGGTCGCCAGCCAGAGACAGGCCGCTACCAGCGCGGTCGCGCCCCCCAACACCAGCCAGCGGAACCTCATAGCCACCCGCAGCGCAGGCCTGTAGAGCGATTTGGCGCCGCTGATTACCGGGCTTTCCTTTTCGCTGATTTTGCCGCCCATAAAAACTGCCACAGCGGCGGGCACCACGGTGAGTGATAACACCATGGCCGCCAGCAGAGCCATCACCACGGTGGCCGCCATGGGGTGGAACATTTTGCCCTCGACGCCGGTGAGGGCAAAGATCGGCAGGTACACCACGGTAATAATGGCGACACCAAACAGGCTGGGGCGTATGACCTCGTTGGTGGCCTCGAACACCAGTTGCAGTCGCTCCTTGAGTGCCAGTTGGCTTTGGTGCTGGGCCTGGGACAGGCGCCGGATACAGTTCTCGACGATGATGACCGCGCCGTCGACGATCAGGCCGAAATCCAGCGCGCCCAGACTCATCAAATTGGCGGACACGCCAGACCGCACCATACCGGTGATGGTGGCGAGCATCGAAAGCGGAATGACAGCTGCCGTGATCAAGGCGGCGCGCAGGTTGCCCAGCAACAGAAACAGCACCACGATCACCAGCAGTGCCCCTTCAAGCAGGTTTTTCTCCACCGTGGCGATGGCCTTGTCCACCAGCGCCGTGCGGTCGTATACCGCCTCCACCTTGACGCCGTCGGGCAGCGAGGGCTGAATGGCGTCCAGTTTCTCGGCCACGGCCTGTGCTACCGCCCGGGAGTTTTCTCCCACCAGCATCATGGCGGTGCCCATCACCGTTTCCTTGCCGTCGCGGGTGGCGGCTCCGGTGCGCAGCTCCTTGCCAATGGCCACTTCAGCTACATCGGCTACCCGGACTGGCGCACCATCCCGGTTGGCAATCACCACCTGTTCAATATCGCCAATGGTGGCCAGCTGCCCGGGCGAGCGCACCAACAGCTGTTGGCCGTTGCGTTCGATATAGCCGGCGCCGCGATTGGTGTTATTGGCCCGCAGGGCGCTGACCAGTTCATCCACCGTGATGCCGAACTCCAGCAACCGTTGGGGCGACGGCGTAACGTGGTACTGCTTGTCGTAGCCGCCAATGGTGTTGACTTCGATCACGCCGGGCACCTGGGCCAACTGGGGTTTGATGATCCAGTCCTGGATCTCCCGCAGTGCCGTAGCGTCCAGCGGACTGCCATCCGCTTGAGCGGCGCCGGGCAGGGCTTCTACGGTGTACATGAAGATTTCGCCAAGACCGGTGGCGATGGGACCCATCTCCGGCTCCAGCCCGGGGGGCAGCGCGCTCTTGATGGCGCCCAATCGCTCATTGATCAGATTGCGGGCGAAATAGATGTCCGTGCCTTCCTCGAACACCACCGTGACCTGGGACAGGCCGTAGCGGGACAGGGACCGGGTATAGGACAGGTTGGGCAGGCCGTACAAGGCTGTTTCCACCGGAAAGGTAATGCGCTGCTCCGCCTCCAGAGGCGAATAGCCCGGTGCCTCGGTGTTGATCTGTACCTGGACATTGGTGATATCCGGCACCGCGTCGATGGGCAGGCGCTGAAAACTCCACACGCCCACGCCGACCAGCACCAGAATAAGGGATAACATTAAAAACCGCCGCTCTACCGAGAGACGTAAGATGGCATTGATCATCATAGCCTCCTGGTTAGTGGTCGTGGGATGCGCCGGATTTTTCGATATCGGCCTTGATCAAATAACTGTTTTCCACCACATAGCGATCGCCTGCTTGCAGGCCGCCCAGCACCTCAGTCAGGTTGCCGTCGCTGCGGCCCAGCTCCAGTGGGCGGATCTCGTAGGTGTCATCCACCTGAATAAACACCACGGTCCAGTCCCGGAAGGATTGCAGGGCGCGGTTGTCAACCACCAAGGGGGCCTCCACCGTTTCCACCACGATATCCCCGGCCACCAGCAAACCGGGGGTCAGCAGTCCCTCGGCATTGTCGACTTCGACCCGGGCCAGGGTGTAGGGCGCGTTGCCGGGTGCCGGCAGCAGGTGGCGGATGGTGCCTTCCCGCTCGATGCCGTCAGCCTTCAGTCGGACTTTCTGGCCAATGGCAACCTCGGCCCGTTGGCCGGGGAAGACCTTGAATTCGGCCCACAGAGTGGTCAAATCGGCAATGGCGAATAGGGGTTGCTCCCCGGTCATTTCCCCGTTGCTGATCCGGCGCTCAATGACAATCCCGTCGATGGGCGCGCGCAGTGCGTAGGTCTGCAGACTTTCGTTGGATTCTACTTGAGCGAGTACGTCACCACGTTCGACCCGATCGCCCAAATTGACATTCACCAAAGTGGCTACACCGGGGAAGCGGGCATGCACCCGGGCAATCTGTTGCGGTGCCGTGGTCAGGCTGCCGTAGGTGGTGAGGCTGCGCTCGATGGCACTCGGCCCGGCTGCGGCCGTTGTGATACCCGCTTTATCTGCGATATCCGGGGCGATCCGGGTGCGACCTTCGTGGGATTCCCAGTGCCATCGGTAGTTCTTGCCGTCCATGGCGAGGCTCACTTCTACGTCGAAGGAGTGGGGTTCGGTCACCACACCATCCCCCAGCCAGTAGTCCCCCTGGTAGGCGAAGTCGAAAGTGTCCGCTTGCCCACCCAGGCGGGTGAGCTGGACATTAAGGTCAATATCATCGGTAACGGCGCGGCCAGCCTTGGTGACCCAGGCCCGGTATTCCGGGGGAACGCCCTGCTCAAAGATTTGCAGTTCGACGGTGGCGTCGTTCTGTTGCAGCAGTATGCCGCCGTGAGGTCCTTTAGCCTCGGCCTGCGATTCGTCGTGTTGTTCCTCGGCAGCTTGTAAGGGGCTGATGGCAAGGCAGGTGGCCACCAGAATCAGACAGAGTTGTTTTATCAGTTGCATGGTGTGAATCCTGAATTCGTGGATTAGCGCGCCGGGACGCCCGGAACGGCGGCGAGAGGCTGTGCCGTGAGTTGTTCGATCAGCGCCTGGTTGAGCAGCGCCGTGGTGGCGGCGTCGACCAGTGCCTCCCGTGCTGAGAGCAGCTCCCGCTGGGCGGCGGTCCATTCCACATAGCTGTAGCGGCCGCGTTCGTAGGCCTCGCGGGTCTGAGTGAGTGCCTCGGTCAGGTCGGGAAGCATTTGGCCGCGAACCTGCTCAACAGCCTCGATGCTTTGTTGCCGCAAGTGGTAGGCGTCGAACAGGCGCGAATGGAGGCGCAGCAGGGTATCCTCCCGGCGGAGTCGGACCTCATCCCGCGCCGCCAGGGCGGCCTGCACCTCGCCGCGATTGCGCCGTCCGGAAAAGAGCGGTACCGAGAGCCCAGCGGTCAAGGCGGTATCATCCGTCTCTTCGAAACGCCGGATGCCGACCTGCCAACGGATGTCGCTCTCGGACTGGCTGCGCGCCAGCTGAATCTCCGCTTCGCGGATACGCTGTTCGCTGGCGTAGATTTGAATGGCCGGGCTGTCGCTGACCCGCTGGTACAGGGCCTCGAAGTTGTCGGAGGAACCGAACTGGAACAGATCGCCTTCCAGCATTTGAAAGTCCGGGCTGGTATCACCCCACAGCGAAGCCAGAGCCATTTTCCGGCTCTCGTAGGCGGCTCGAAGACGGGACTGCTCAATACGACTCTGGGTGAGCGCGGCCCTGGCGCGCAGGACTTCGGCCTGGGGCGCAGCGCCCCGGTCGGCGCGGCGGGTGACGATCTCGTGGGTGGCCTCGGCCAGCGCCACGGCTTCAGCGGTCAGTTCCAGTTTTTCCTGCAGGGCCAGTGTGGCGACAAAGCGCTGGGTCACCTGTCCCAAGAGATCCAGGGTCTCGGCCCGGCGCTCGGCCTCGACCTGGCCGTATCGTGATTCAACCACGCTGACGCGGGACTGACGCTTGCCGCCAAGTTCGAGAACCGATGACAGGGATAGGGTGTACTCTGCCCCGTCAACTCCTCGCAGATTGTCGCTGCCGAGGAAGTTTTCCACTTCCAGACCGGCCTCCAGGGCAGGATTTTGATCTGCCGTAACGCGGCGACCCTCAAGGCCCTGAAGGCGAAAATCGAAGACCTGGAGGCCGGGGTTTTGCGCCATGGCCCGCGAGAGGGCCTCGGACAGAGTGAGCGGTTTGTCACCGGCGTGTGCCAGGGCAGAACCGAATGCCAGCGCTAGAAGGCAAAAGGCATGGATAATAAAGTGGCACGGCATTGCGCGCCGCCCGTTTTTTACGGGCATTCTGAAAAGCATGAGACTGCTCCTACGAAATTCTAAATGACGGTTATTCCCCGGGTGGGGAAGATATTCGCAGGGTCAGGAAATGGGAGGGCGGAAAAGGGAGGATTGAACCCCGGTGGTGAAGTTGGCTTGGTAGTCGGACAGTACTATTCCCGCCGTCACGCCGGAAATGTCTGTGAGGGTTCCCAGCAACACCATGTGAAAGCAGCTGTGGCTGTGATGACAATGGTCCGCTGAATGACTGGGGCTGTCGGGAGACGACTTGGTTGCCTGATTTTCGTTGGAAAAATCCGCTGATTCGTGTGAATGCGCATCATAATGTGGTATTGCGGGGTTGTGCGGTTGTGTTTCATAGGCAATAGACGCCACTGACTGCAAAGCAATCAACAGCGTCATTGCGACTATGAAACAGCGTTTAATCATGCAAGTGGTCCCGGAATTTGATCGTGAGCCTAGCAGAAAGGCAACCACATTGAAACGACTGGCCCACCCATGGTGTTACGTGAGTCAGTAGTGCGCTGCCCTGAGTGGCGGGCGATTGCACCGACCAACCGCAGTTCGTCTATGTGGCCGCCGCCGGGGGGCGGCCGGGCCGGGATCAATATGGCCGGCGGCGACGTTATGTTCGATCTTCGCGCCATGCCGGTGGTCATGGCGATGCGGACCAATATGACCGTGCAGGAATTGGCTGAAGAGCTGTTTCCCTACTGACCATGGTGGAAGGGCTCAAGCTCTGCGCCCAGACTTTTACCACGGATGTGATTCAATTGTCCTGTTGCGCCGGGTAAGGCTGCGTTCCCGGCTCAGTCGGCATTCCTGATCAGGCGCGGCAGCCAGCGCAGATACGCCACCATGCCGAACAACTCGACCAGGGACTGGAACACAATGACAACGATAGCGGCACGCCAGGGCTCCGGCAGTGACAGGGCCAGTGGCAGCATAACGAAGGAGTTTCGGGTACCAAAGCTGAACGTGAGTGTGCGGCCGATAGTGGGTGTGAACCCGAATAGCTCACTGAGCCCCTTGCCGATAACAGCAGCGGCAACCAGATAAAGTACAAAGACCACGAGCGCGGACCACAGCAGGGCGCCATTGTCGATCACCAGGCTGACCTGGGAGCCGGCAATCAGAAACACCACCAGCGCCAGCAATGGCACGGGCAGCCACCCAAGCCAGTCCACCAGTGTTTGCGCTCGCTGGTGCTTTTCCGTCAGCCGTTCGGTTAACCAGGCCAGGATCAGCGGAGTGACAATCAGTCCGAAGAAGGCTGGCAGCAAGTGGCTGCCAACCGCCAGTTCAATGGCGATATTGCCCATGAAGAGCCAGATGTAAACAGGCAGCAAAATGAGCTGCACAATCAGCAGGATCGGCGCGGCCGCGATGGCCCGGGCACCGTCCCCGCCACCGAGATGGGTAAAACTGATAAACCAGTCCGTACAGGGTACCAGCAGTACCAGCAGCACGCCGAGACGAATAGCGGGATCATCCGGTAACAACCACAATAGAAGACCAACGACCACTGGTATCAGAATAAAATTGCCCGTCAGCAAAGCGGCCAGAAAGCGGCGATCACGAAATGCCGACCTGAGATGTATCAGTGGTACCTGAGTGAAAGTGGTGTACAGGAGAACGCCCAGTGCGGGCCAAAGTAGCGCTTCCCAATGACGGGTCTGCTCTGGTGACATCCAGCCGATGGCCATGCCGGCCAAGATGGCTAGGAGATAAAGCCAGACTTGATATCGTTCCAGTTGTTCGCGCATTTAAGGCTGTTCCCGCTGTTTTTCGAGAGCACGATAGTATCATTGGTGCGCAATGAACTCCCGACACTTGCCCTGAGCATTTCGGCAGGCTTATCGAGGGGGACTGAAAACTCTTTAGGTTGGGTCGGGGGAGATACGGTAAAATGGTTAGCGTCAGCGTTATACCTTTTTGCCGACAGTAGCGGGGATGGGCGTCTCCACAGGGTTGGTGGTTTTTTTACCCGGTTTGGCTGGTTCTGACCCTGTTGAGAGGGGCTGTCAGTAAAAAAATGAAATTATTTTCAAGGAATTTCTGAGTATGGTATTTTTCATGGCATTACCGATTATCAGTAAAATAAGCTATTGAAAATAAAAGATAAAAAATTCTTATTGATAATAGAGTGGGAATAAGTCTGAAACCGGCTAAACCCACCCTGTAGGAGCGTGGCTGGCGGTGCGATTCGCCTTCCCGGCGGCAAGCATCCCGCCGCCAGCCACGGGAATATACCGGTCCGGGCGCTTGAAAAGTGTCCGGATTTGCTTAAAATACGCTCCCTTGCCGGTTTTCAGGCGCTGTTATGCAGTGGCCTGGCAGGAGAGAGACCGCTCAACCGGCCAGAATTCATTCCGTTTCAGTCAGTTGCGCACGCCGGCCGCAGGGGTCGGGGTTGTTGTGCCCGTTGTGGTGGCATACAATGCGCGCCTATTTACTGAGGCGATGAGGCGACTCGTCTCGTTTTCGATAACAGATTGGAGGTTCACGACATTAAGCGTGGAGGCAAAGGCCGCGAGCAGCGCGCCAATATAAATCAGCAAATCCAGGCAACCGAAGTACGGTTGATTGATGTGGACGGTGAGCAGGTCGGTATTGTGACCCTGCAGGAAGCGCTGGAGAAAGCCACCGCAAAACAGCTGGATCTGGTGGAAATCTCCCCTGGTGCGGAACCGCCGGTTTGCCGAATCATGGATTACGGCAAACACCTGTTTGAAGCCAAACAGAAGGCCAAGGAAGGGCGCAAGAAACAGCGCCAGACCCAGGTCAAGGAAATCAAATTCCGTCCCGGCACCGACATTGGTGACTATGAGGTGAAACTGCGTAACCTCATTCGTTTCCTCGAGGCCGGCGACAAAGCGAAAATCACCGTCCGTTTCCGCGGCCGGGAGATGGCTCACCAGGAACTGGGCCGGGAGCTTCTCGCACGTGTCGAGAAGGACCTGGAAGAATACGGTTCCGTTGAGCAACGTCCGAACATGGAAGGGCGCCAGATGATCATGGTGCTCAGCCCGGGCAAAAAGAAGAAGCAGTCCTGATCGACTGTTTAATTAATTCACCAACTTGAGAAGGTACCATGCCTAAAATCAAGACAAATCGTGGGGCTGCCAAGCGTTTCAAGAAAACCGCCTCCGGTTTCAAGCGCAAGCAGGCATTCAAAAACCACATCCTGACCAAGAAGTCTTCCAAGACTATCCGTCAGCTGCGTCCGAAAACCGAGGTACATGATTCTGATGTAGCTCTGGTTAAACGCATGATGCCCTACGCATAACTGATACGGTTTTTGGAGACTGAAAAATGGCACGAGTAAAGCGTGGTGTGCAGGCCCGTCGCCGGCACAAGAAGATTCTCAAGCAGGCTAAAGGCTACTACGGTGCCCGCAGCCGTGTATTCCGTGTAGCGGTTCAGGCCGTTACCAAAGCCGGTCAGTACGCGTACCGCGACCGTAAGGTTCGCAAGCGTCAGTTCCGTCGTCTGTGGATTGTTCGTATCAACGCCGCTGCGCGTCTGAACGGCCTGTCCTACAGCCGCATGATCGATGGTCTGAAAAAAGCGTCCATCGAAGTTGACCGTAAAGTACTGGCGGACATCGCTGTCCGCGATCAGGCAACCTTTAGCGCTTTGGCCGAAAAAGCCAAAGCGAGTCTCACCGCCTGATTACTGTTTCGTCCTAGACAAAACAGCATACTCAACGGGGGAAGAGCTCGCGCTCTTCCCCCGTTTTTGTTTGAAAAAAAGACCAGAGGCAAGCGACAAGCTGCAAGCTGCAACACGATTCCTCCATGCAGCCACACGAAAACGCTTTCCCCGCGCTGCACTGTATCGGCGCGGCTCAAGTGGTAGTCGGTTGGCAGGGTTCTGAACCGCGTTGCAGCTTGTAGCTTGCAGCTTGCAGCTTTCTAAAGACTGCGGAGTCTTCAATGGAAAATCTCAACGCCCTGGTGGACGCTGCCCTGGCAGACGTTGAACAGGCTGGCGATATCCGGGCCCTGGACGATGTCCGGGTGAAGTACCTGGGCAAGAAAGGCGAGATCAGCGCCCTGATGAAGGGCCTTGGCAAGTTGAGCGCGGAAGAGCGCCCCCAGGCCGGCGCGGTGATCAACGAAGGCAAACAGAAAGTCCAGGATGCTATCGCCACCCGCAAGCATGCCATGGAAGAAGCGGCCCTGGCCAAGCAGCTGGCCAGTGAAACCGTGGACGTGACCCTGCCGGGCCGGGGCGAACTGCCCGGCAACCTGCACCCGGTCACCCGCATGCGTCGCCGCATTGAAGATTTCTTCCTGCGTCTCGGCTTTGATATTTCCGAAGGGCCGGAAGTGGAAGATGACTTCCACAACTTCGAAGCCCTGAATATTCCGTCCCACCACCCGGCGCGGGCCATGCACGACACCTTCTACTTCGGTGACGGCCGTCTGCTGCGTACCCACACCTCGCCGGTGCAGGTGCGGGTGATGGAGCAGGGTAAACCGCCGTTCCGCATCATTGCCCCGGGCCGGGTATACCGTTGTGACTCCGACCTGACCCACACTCCCATGTTCCACCAGGTGGAAGGCCTGCTGGTGGACAAGGACGTCACCTTCGCCGACCTGCGCGGCACCGTGGCGGAATTCCTCAAGTTTGTATTTGAAGTGGAAGACCTGCCGGTGCGTTTTCGCCCCAGCTACTTCCCGTTCACCGAGCCCAGCGCCGAAGTGGACGTGGGCTGTGTCAGCTGTGGCGGTAAAGGCTGCCGGGTGTGTTCCCACACCGGCTGGCTGGAAGTGATGGGCTGCGGCATGGTGCACCCGAAGGTGCTGGAGCACGGCGGCGTGGACGCCAGTGAATACAGCGGTTTTGCCTTCGGCATGGGCGTGGAGCGTCTCACCATGCTGCGCTACGGCGTTAACGACCTGCGGATGTTCTTCGAAAACGACACCCGCTTCCTGTCCCAGTTCGGTTAAGGCGTTTCTGTACCGTCAGGCCGCCGTTGGCGCCTTGTTCACAAGGCGAATTCCCCGGCGGCCATACAGAAACTCCCATGATTTAAAGGAATTCGACAATGCGTTTTAACGAAGCCTGGTTGCGGGAATGGGTCAACCCCGCCATCGATACCGATACCCTGGTGAAGCAACTGACCATGGCCGGCCTGGAAGTGGACGCCGTGGAACCCGCCGCCCCGGCCTTCACCGGCGTGGTGGTCGGTCAGGTGGAAAGCTGCGAACCGCACCCGGATGCGGACAAACTCAGCGTCTGCCAGGTCACCAATGGCACCGACACCGTGCAGGTAGTCTGCGGCGCGTCCAACGTGCGCACCGGCCTGAAAATTCCCTTCGCCCAGGTGGGCGCGGTCCTGCCCGGCGACTTCAAGATCAAGAAAGCCAAGCTGCGCGGCCAGGAATCCAACGGCATGCTCTGCGGCGCCTCCGAGCTGGGCCTGGAAGACCTGATCGATGGCCTGATGGAACTGCCGGAAGACGCCCCGGTGGGCACCGATGTCCGTGATTATCTGCAGCTCAACGATGCGGTCATCGAAGTGGACCTGACGCCCAATCGTGCCGACTGCCTGAGCGTGCGTGGCATCGCCCGGGAAGTGGGGGTGATGAACCAGAGCCCGCTGGCCAACATGAACATCGACAAGGTGGCCCCGGCCATCGACGACACCCTCACCGTGACCCTGGCGGACAGCGAAGGCTGCCCCCGTTACCTGGGCCGGGTCATCAAGGGCGTCAACGTGAACGCCGACAGCCCCCTGTGGCTGATCGAGCGCCTGCGCCGCGCCGGCCTGCGCACCATCGACCCCATCGTCGACGTGACCAACTATGTGCTGCTGGAACTGGGCCAGCCTCTACATGCCTTTGATCTGGCCAAGCTCAATGGCGGCATCACCGTGCGCAAAGCCAACGCCGAAGAAAAACTGCTCACCCTGGACGACCAGGAGCTGACCCTGCGCGACGACACCCTGGTCATCGCCGACGACAGCGATGCCCTGGCCCTGGCCGGTGTCATGGGCGGCAAGCCGTCCTCCGTCACCAGCGACACCCGGGACATCTTCCTGGAATGCGCCTTTTTCGCGCCCCTGGCCATCGCCGGCAAGGCCCGCTCCTACGGCCTGCACACGGATTCCTCCCACCGCTTCGAGCGGGGCGTGGACCCGCAGCTGCAGAACGAGGCCATCGAACGGGCCACCGCCCTGATCCTGGAGATCGCCGGCGGCCAGCCGGGCCCGGTCAGCGAAGCGGTCGAAGAGAGCAAGCTGCCGCGCCAGGCGGAAATCACCCTGCGCGCCGATCGCATCGAAGGCCTGCTGGGCATGGGCCTGCCCGCCGAACAGGTGGAAGACATCCTCAGCCGCCTGGGCATGGAAGTGTCGACTCAAGAGAGCGGCAAGGAATGGATGGTGCTGGCTCCCAGCTGGCGCTTCGACATGGCCATCGAAGCGGACCTGATCGAGGAACTGGCGCGCATCTACGGCTATGAAAAACTGCCCAGCCGGGTGCCGGCCGGTTCCCCCTCCGGCGAGCCGGTGGCCGAGCAGACCGTCAACCAGCGCCGCCTGGGCGACGCCCTGATCGATCGTGGCTATCTGGAAGCGATCACTTACACCTTCGTGGAGCCCGGTCTGCTCAGGCAGGTGGAGCCACGGGTGGAGCCGCTGCCGCTGCTCAACCCCATCTCCACGGACCTGGGCGTCATGCGCACCACCTTGCTGGCCGGCCTGTTCAGCACCGCCCGCCACAACCTGAACCGCCAGGCCGACCGCCTGCGCCTGTTCGAAACCGGCCTGCGCTTCGTACCGACCGAGCAGGGGCTGGAACAGACTCCCATGATCGCCGGCCTGCTCTACGGCAGCGCCCAGCCGCAGAACTGGGAAGGCAAGCGCCCGGTGGACTTCTTCGACCTGAAAGGGGACGTGGAAGCGCTACTGACCCTGTCCGACGCCGACGCCTTCCGCTTCGAGCCTGGCGAGCACCCGGCCCTGCATCCGGGCCAGACCGCCGCCCTCAAGCGCGATGGCGAGGTGGTAGGCTACCTGGGTCGCATCCACCCGCGCCTGGCCGCCGATCTGGACCTGCCGACCCAGCTGTACGCCTTCGAGCTGGCCCTCGCGCCCCTGCAGCAAGGCGTGTTGCCGGCATTTGCCGGAGTCTCCGACCAGCCGCGTATGCGTCGCGATCTGGCCTTCGTGGTGGAGGATAGCGTGCCCGCCGGCGAGCTGGTGGCGGCGGTCCGCAATGCCTGTGACGAACGTCTCACAGGGGTTCGGATTTTTGATATATATCAAGGTGATAGCATCGGTGAAAATCGTAAAAGCCTTGCTTTGGGCTTGACCTTCCAGGACCGTTCGCGCACTCTTAAGGATGAAGAGGTAAACGACCTGGTGGATGCCGTAGTATCCCAGTTAAAACAACAGTTTAACGCCGCCTTAAGGGACTGATTAAGGAAGGGTTAGGGAGCTATTGATGGGAGCGCTGACCAAAGCGGACATGGCCGAGCGTTTGTTCGAAGAACTCGGCTTGAACAAACGTGAAGCGAAAGAAATGGTGGAGATGTTCTTCGAAGAGATCCGCCATTCGCTGGAAAACAACGTGCCTGTCAAACTCTCCGGCTTCGGCAATTTCGATCTCAGGGACAAGAGTGAACGGCCAGGGCGCAACCCGAAAACCGGTGAGGAAATCCCCATCACCGCCCGCCGGGTTGTCACCTTCCGTCCAGGACAAAAATTAAAACAACGGGTTGAGGCCTATGCTGGAACCAAGTCATAACGACGAATTGCCGGCGATTCCAGGAAAACGTTATTTCACCATCGGTGAAGTCAGCGACCTGTGTGACGTAAAGCCCCACGTGCTGCGCTACTGGGAGCAGGAATTCCCCCAGCTCAAGCCGGTCAAGCGCCGTGGCAACCGTCGCTACTATCAGCGCCAGGACGTGCTGATGATCCGCCAGATCCGCAGCCTGCTGTACGATCAGGGCTTCACCATCGGCGGTGCCCGCCAGCAGCTCACAGGCGGCGCCAATGCCGAACAGGCCACCCAGTACCACCAGCTCATCAAGCAGATGATCGTGGAGATGGAAGAGGTCCTCGACGTCCTCAAAGCCTCCTAAGCCCCATTCCCGTTGGAGCCTTGCTTGCAAGGCGAAAAAAGCCCCGGCAGCCAAGCTCCCGGGGCTTTTTCATGCTCGCGAGTCGCCGTTGGAGCCCATGCTCGCATGGCGAAGAGCCAACAGCCTTCCGCCAGCCCTACAGCAAACACCCATCCACCTGAACGAATCCCCCATCGCTCAAACCCTGATCAAACAGCACTTTACCGGTTCCATCCCCCCATCAAATCCGCTATGATTGCCGCCGCTTTGGTAGCTCTGCCTGCCAAGCACATCTCGGGGCGTAGCGCAGCCTGGTAGCGCACTTGCATGGGGTGCAAGGGGTCGGAGGTTCGAATCCTCCCGTCCCGACCAAATTAAGGTCGGAAAAACAAAGAGATAGGCCAGTCATGGATGACTGGCCTTTTTGGTTTTTAGGCGTCGCTTATGCTTTTCTGTGTTTCGTCACCGTTCCGTCACCGTTTCTCAATAGCTAATCCCTGTGGCTGGCCTGTCTCCTTTACTTTACGCGCCACTGACCTTTAGTTTTCCCTGATTGGTCAGGCGGTCCGTTTACAAAGGCCTGGCGCGTATTGGATGCCCGGCAAGATGGCTGAAGCTGTGCCGGATCACTCTAGAAAAGGGGTTGAGGGTACTCCATAGCTATGAGGCTGGGTGACGCTTGTAGTTGCAGCGTTGGGTGGATCACTTGGAGGTGGTGTCAGGGCGCTGAGTAGTTAGAAGTGCGAGACGCGTCAATTCGAGCATCCTCAAGGTGTCTTGCTGCCAGCTTTTTGGCTTGAGAGTCCAGGTCGTCCCTTTTGTTCGCATCGAGTTGTATGGGGTCCTGCAATCCCTGCCTTTCTAATTCCTGCCTTACAAGGTCTTTCTCTACTAGCTTTCTTATAAGTTCTTCATATTGCTTGAGAATGCCCGCATGCCTCGTATTTTCTTTCCGCAGGCGACCTAGCTCTTTGGTTTTTCTGTCCTCTACCAGTGAATTGCGCGTTTTTCTGGCGCCTTCGAGTCTTTGTTGATGCTCATTTCTCAGTTTCTCGATATGTGTTCTATCCTGGCAAATCAGAGCTGTCAGGTGGGCGCTTTGTGACACCTTTAGATATTTGGACGTACGTTTCAAAAACAGAGCTTCTTCTACGGGTAGCACAAAACTGAAAGTCCGCTTGTTTTTGTTCTTCCGGTAGCTGTAAGCATTCCATGCTCGTTTGATGCGTGCAAAAGCATCTGCCCCCAATCCGTTATTCCAAATTCTTTCCAGTGTCATCAAGGTCGGCTCGTTCTCTTCGTGGGGAGCTTTTACTGAAAGGGCTGATGGGGGGTTGTTTCGCAAATAGTGCCTGGCCCAATCTGACTTGTCCTTGTCGGAGCCAAGCCACTCTTTCGGTGGGATTGGTTTCTTCACTTTCAATGCTCCTAATGCTTGAGATTTTCATGACAAGTAAATCATACCGTATGAATTGACGTAAATATGATCATAATTGATAATGGGCAAAAATAGATATCATTTGTGCAAATATGTACCTTGGCAATGCTCTAGTATCCAGCTTTAACTGCTTGTCGTCTGAAGAGCTGCAGGCCGCTGAGCGATATTTTTTGACTGCCTTTATCTATCAATTTGGTATAGGCGAATGGGCTCAAACGTCTCTGGACCGTTTGGCGGGGAAGTTGGGAGTTAGTGAGAGATTAGCCCGTCATTCGATAGGGGTACTGGTTGACCAAGGTCTTCTTGATGCCCGGCGCGTTGAAGGTAGGACCGGAAGGCCGTCTTACGATTATCGACTTTCAAAGCTCGTTGCCGATCGGTTGAATCTCCAGGTTGGGCCAGTGAGTGTGGGACATGAGGGGCTGGTAAAGTCACTGCTCAGTATTCCCTCACCTGGAGGGTTGGAGGTCACGAGAAAGAAAGGTCGTACTTTTGGCCCTCCCAACCCTGATGCCCTGAGTGTCGGTAGCAAGCTGGTTCTTATAGTGTTGCTGACTGAGGCGGATTCCTGCGGTGTAGTCAGAAATTGTTCGACTTTTGGCTTGGCCAAGCAGGTGGGGATGTCAGTTCAAAGAGTACGCCGGCATTTGAGGAAGCTTTGGCGCTTAGGGTACATGCGAGATGTGGTTGCTGGGATTGTGAGTGATATAGGAATCGGCAAGTGCCCGAGCATCTATTTTCTCAACCTGGCTCACCCTATTTTTGAGGCTAGCTGGTGTGGTCGGGCGTTTGTCCTTCATATACAAAAAAAAGATCAGTACCACCCGGGCCGAGAGATTCCTCAGTTGATAAGGATTCTCAGTAATGGTTGTGAGGATGATTCCTACGTTGCCATTGAATATGACCGTAGAAACTATTTGTTGCCGGTGAAGTGTGAAGATGACGTTGCTAAAAGACTCAAAGATGCTGTGCTCGATGGGCTTGAAGAATATCTGCAGGCTGTTTTAGACGATTATGTAGGTCAAATATTGACCGATAGATACTTATTCATTGGCAGTCAATTTCTACCAGAACCAAGCATCAATCTGCGCTTAGAAATGGAGGCATTGCTATGTGTAAAGGAGAGAAAGGGTAGCGATGAGGCGGCCTCTAGAGCGGCGATGTTCCTATCTGGCTGGATATGGAGGGCTGCGTGCATGAAATCTGAAGTGCTAAGCAAAAAACTAGGGGTGATGCGTTTGCTTATGCCACCAGATGGTAGGATATCGATATTGCGATCAACAGAGAATGGTAAGTTGTTGATTTTAAAGGCTGTGGTTGCGCCGCCGCCAGGCAGAAATGTTACTCCGGGGATTTACCAAGGGGCTTCAATCGATTATGTAAAATCAACTAAGGAAATCAACCGTGTAGACTTGTCTACAAAAGAGCAGTATGAAATTGGCCTGCTTGTTAAGCCAAGTGTAAAGACCAAAAAGGAGGTTGTAGACACGGAAGTTGGTATTGAGGATGAGGGGTAGTTACATACCGTGGATAGCACTGATTTAAGCTGTGAATTGATGTCAGCCTTCAAGCTCAATAGTGTTATTGGTTTGTGGGCCTTCTGGGTACGATAACCCCGTTCCAGAACTCGTAATCGATTGTTTTAACTGGATAGCGCTATTTGGGCTCCCGTCTGTGGGGTAAAGGCCCTGTTGTGGGCTTTCAGTACTTGATAACCCGCTCTGAGTGTCGGTAATAGATATATATAGTCATAAAGTCACTTAGCCAGCCCACTTGTGAAGGCTGGTAAGTGCAGTTGGTTGAGTAACAGGCAGGCTGGACCAAACCAGCCTGCTCATGAGTAAATTTCAACCAGTGCGCTGGTACCTATGAAGAAACCATAGGTGCCAGACAATGAGAAAACGACATTCAAGCAACACCAACCTCAAACTCCACTATGAATCAGTCTGGGAGGGCTTGCCGGTACTGGCAAGGCCTGACCGTCCACTCGCGGTGAATTACCTCAAATCTATCCGGTCTACTTTGGACCGGGCCTTAAATGAGCACCCGAGAACGTGTGTCATCCATTTCGTTGCTAGGCTGCCGTACGGTTGGTCGGGCCCCAAAGGGGGGCAGGTAAGCGGCTTCATCAAATCTCTTCGTTCGCAGATCCGGTGCGATTTGAAGCGTAAGCGCAGCCAGGGAAGACGGGTTCATGACTGCCATGTTCGCGTGATCTGGTGTCGCGAATTCGGTGGGGAAGGGCAGCCCCACTACCATATTGCCATTATGGTCAATAGAGATGCCTATTCTGCTTTGGGGCGTATCTCAGGTCAGCAAGAGCCGGACTACCCTTGGTGGTTGGCGGAAGAGCAAGCAGTTAGCAACATGGCAGAGCGTATTCAGCGAGCCTGGGGTCGCACTCTTGGTCTGACTGGGAGCCAAGGAATCGGTTTAGTCCATTTCCCAGATAGCGCGATTCAGCTGATTTCAAAAGGGGCTTCTATGTATACCGCGCAATATCAGGGGGTGTTCAGGCGCATGAGCTACCTGGCAAAGGTGGATACCAAACTTTATGACGATGGGTTTAGGAACTTTGGCTGCAGCCAGAGAGGAGGTGAGTAAGTTTTTACGTTGCTGCGCTATCGCATGAACGAATGACCAGGAGAAATTCATGCGTTTCATGCGGCTCACAGAAGTTATCAAGGATACCGGTCTTGGCCGTTCTTCTATCTACAAGCGTATTGCTCAGGGAGAATTCCCCAAACCCGTGCCGCTTGGGGGAAGAGCGGTTGGCTGGGTATCTGATGAAGTTGAAGCTTGGATTCTGGAGCGAATAGAGGAGAGGGATGGGAGGGAGGTTGCCCATTGACGGCCATTAATCTTTCCTAGGGAATGGTTGACTTCGGAGCCTGCTACCTTGGGTTCAGCTGGGTACAAGGCGTGACTTCAATCTAGAAAGCAAACCCCGGCACTATTGGTGCCGGGGAGGCTTGTCCCTGACAGATAAGCCTTAGAGGGCGCCAGGCGAGCCACGCCGGGGCCAGAATATCGGTCCCGGGAAGTCGGCGTTGAGGCCCCAATGCAGCACCATGGTGCGGGTATCATCAATCGGCTAATCCTTTTTGTATATGACGGTCACTGTGCCGGCGGGTTTGTTCTTTCCTATCTCATAATCAGGATTGAACGTGGCGAGGTTATGGGCAGCAATGCCAATCACTGAGGCAAAGCCTGCAACCTGTGTAAAACCGGTTGGGATCGCGAAACTTGCTAAAGAGGCGGCTCGGTACTCTGTGTATACCCGGCATCGCAGATCCTTCTTTTCAATCGCTCCCTCGACCTTGTTTACCACGGAGCTGATATTTTTGACCGCTACAATTTGAAAAGAGGCTTTCTTGGCAATGAGTTCAGAGAGCTTTTCAGTAGTGATGTCTTCGGAGGTGTATTTTTCGATGTCAATATCTTTGCTCATTAGTTGTCCTTGGTTGAGGAGATGATAAAACGGGCAGATTCGCTGCCCGTTCAAGTCAGCGACTGGGTCTTATTGAAGTGTGATCAAAGCTCCGCTATTTGCTGTAGCGCATCTTTATAAGCAAATAGTGTGTCGAAGTTTTCGTTGTAAATTAGGTAGAGGGCGGACTGTATGTTCTCGTGTGGCGTTTCTTCGATGGTATCTTTGAATATGTTGGTATGATGCATGCTTCCGGAAAGCACCATGAAGCTGCCGTCCTCCATTACCACCCAGTCAATGGTTTCAAAGGCCCTGGCGCCTTTGTATTTATCAAGAGTTTCCTGAGCCAGAGAGAGGGACTCCTGGTTTTCTTTTTCAACCATTGAAATCTGGTTTTTTATGTTCCGTACCTCTCTTTCATGATTCTCTATATCTGTTAGTGATTGCTGTTTAACACGACGCCAAACCGTATAGGTAGAACCGTTTTCCGTTTTTGTTTCAGTCCAGGATTTGCCACTGTCGATATGGTCTTGAGCTTTCTTTAATAGCTGTTTTTGCCGCGCTATTTCTGATTCGAGGTCGTTTAACCTTTCCTGCAATGTGATTGGCCTACTATCATTCTTTGCGGCATCGATCATTTCATTTGCTGTGTCCCTGTAGTTCTTTTCGATATCCTTGAATTCACAGGTGTAGCGAACGATATCTCGGCCCCGTTCGTCTTCAATGATGGTCCAATCTGTGCTCTCACAAAGCTTGCGGCTATCCAGCGCTTGGCCAACCGTATATTCGGGAAGTAATTCAAGGCGCCCCTCCCTGATGACATCTATTTCGGAAGAGCACCCGGTTAGGGCTGCCAGAGAAATGCCTGCTAGGGCTGCTTTGAGGTTTTTCATGATGGCTCTCTTTTAAATTCGTCCGTGGAGTGATCGGCTTACGCACCAATCACAATTAGGAGGAAACAGACGATCCAGACGATGAAATACGCCAGGTTCTGCTTCAGGGTTTGCGCTCGTTGATAGAGATAGACGGGCACCAGCCACACCCAGCCACTAAATGTGCTGGTATCGGTACCGGATTTCTTGAGCTTCTTCTCGTCCAGGAAGGACAGTGCAATATTGAGAATCAGGGTGATGTAGATGAAATGCTCATTGGCGACGGCTCGTTCGGCGCGGTACTCGCTGCTGTGAACCAGGTAGGCCACAAAGTACTCCAGGGTGAGACCGATCAGTGGGGCAAACGCCAGGATCCACACAACGGTGTTGTTGACTTTGGCGCCGGTTAACGGCGGAGGGGTTGTGTCATCAAGATGCTCTCGAAGCTGGGTATCTTCGATGTTGGTCCAGTCGGGGAAGCCCTTCTTCCAGACGGATGAACCGTGGCGGAGTGTTCCGTTCTTGATCAGGGTGATGAGGTCGGTCTCGGTGACTCCGCCCTTCCTTTCGCCGTTCTGTTCATAAAACCAGATGTCATTCTCGATAGTGCTGTTTTCCATGGTTATTCCCTTTGATGGTTCCTTTCCGTGGTTTTCGGTAAGCATTACGCGAGCTTCCTCCCAGTACTGGCGGGGTTGTTGGTGTGATTTGTCGGTTTGGAAGGCGTGTCTCAGTTTCAGTGTTATGTAATTCAAGACTCTAAAAGTATTGCAATGCTGCACATGCAAGGTCAAGCATTACGATACGACAGGGGTATGGTGCTGCCGTAGCGTTGCTCTATCTGATTGATGGAGTGGGCGTGATGAGTTTTCCCGAGCGCCTGAAGGCGGCACGGTTGGCGTTGGGTCTGACCCAGGAGCAGTTGGGCTTTGAGCTGGAAGTGACCAAATCCACGATTTCTGCCTGGGAAAATGGCCGCGATGCGCCTGGATTCCGCCTGCTGCCGAAGCTGAAGGTGGTCCTGGGAGTCTCGCTGGACCACCTGATCTGCGGTGACGTGGCTGAAGGTGCCCCAGAGCCGGAGGCTGAGTACGGTGCCCAGGTGCGTAATGACGCCGAAGCCCAGCTGCTCAAACTCTACCGGCGTTTGCCTGTGAAGCGTCGCGAAGGCCTGCTCGCCATGATCGATTAACCCTCCTTCTTCTCAGCGAGTTTCTGGCTAAGCCCCCGTGCAGGTGGGGCCTCGTTCGGCGAGACTGGGCTATCCGGCACGAACTCCTCGACAACCTGTAACCCTTCCTCCTCTGAATACTCGAACTGGGCATTGAGCAGACCTGCTTGGGCAACCTTATCCAGTTCCGTCTGATTGATCCCCTGGCTTTCCCGCTGTTTGCTGGCTTCTCTGGCCTGACTGACCGCCTCCGCCATGCTCAAACCTGCTCGGAGTGTCAGATCCACGTAGTAGATCGGCGCCCGGTGACTCTGGGTGGTGCTCTTCCCGCGTAGCTTCAATTCCAGGGGCAGGGTGGTCAGGTTGCCGCCGCTGATGGCATGGAAGTAATGCAGCCGGGCAGCCAGGGTGCGGATGCTGTTGTAGCCGGTGGTCCGGAACACGAAACAGCCCAGTTCATCCTCTTCCCCGATGCGGACATAGAGGCGCCCGTAGGGCTTGCACAACCCATGGGCCCCGTAGTCACACATATCCGGTGACGGGCAGGGCAGTGGTGCTAGGCCCTGGTCGGTACGACGTCGGCAGGTCTCCCCGTCGCCACTGCACAGAGGGCGGCCACTCTTGCGCTCGAAGAAGGTGTATTCCGCCCGTAGATTCAGGTCTGGATCATTGAAGGGTAGGGTGACGGGGATGCTGCGCAGCTTCTTGCCTTGTGCCTCCTGACGCAGGGCCTCATCCAGCGGGTGCGGCAGCCAGCCCTCCCGAGTCTGGATCTGGGTGGTGAGGGTGAATTGGTCGTCTTTCTCCGGCAGACGCTTGCCGTTCTTCTCTACGACCCGGCCAATGCTGATACGGCCAATCACCGGCGGGGTAATGGCGAGTCCTTTGATCATGGGATTCTCCTGATATCTGGATAGATAAAACACACAGCAGCCGGGCAGGGCCCGGCGTTTATGCTGTAAGGCGTGGGGTATTGAGTGAGGTGATGCGAGAACGATCAGGTGTTGGACTTGATCAGAAACCGGCGACTGCCGGCACGGTGCTTGGGGAATTGCTGCAGTAGTGAGGGTTGAGCTTTGAGCAAGGCCTCGGTATTGAGCACGGTACTGTCCTTGCTGCGCTTCCAGCTCACCAGGCCTTCTATGAAATAAGCCCGTGCTGCCTCGCCCATGCGTTGCTGGATACGCTGCTTGAGCCGGGCTTCCCGCTCGGACAGCCGGGTCAGGCGATCCCGGATATCCAGCATCTCGTTGAAGTCACCATTGAGAGCTGCGTCGTCAATGAGATCCAGCGCTTCACCATCGTCGTAGGGATAGAGTGCCCGCAGCGCCTGGTCGGCGGAGTCGGAGCCATCGGCATCGGGTGGCGTGTCGGTCTCCACCAAGTGCCAGAAGGCGCGCTCCAGCTCGATCAGTTTCTTGATGACCGTCTCATCCCGCTCAATGCGGTGTATCTGCAACTCCTGCCCGCAGATCAGCACGGCCACGTCTGCGGCCTGCTTGCCGGTGACGGCCAGTTGATGCTGTACCTGACACTGGATGTACTCCGGTACCCCACCGGCCCAGAGCCGGGCACCATTGAGGCCGGTGGTTTTGCACTCCAGGATCTGAACCTCTGGATTCCCCACTACTGAGTAATCCAGATTGGCCAGCATCCAGGGCTTGTCCGCATCCGGGTGCTGGAGCACGGCATTCACTCGCCGTACCTTGTTGCCGGTGGCTTTGGCATAGGCCTCGGCCACCTTGGGTTCCAGCAGGTTGCCCCAGTACAACGGGGTGTGGATGTCGTCTGGGTCGGGAGCCGGTAATAGCCCATCCCGCCCGGTCTTGATCATCCACAGCTCCAGGGGGGACTGATACGGGTTTAGCCCCACCGCCGCAGCGGCATCACTGGCCCCGACACCTTGCTTGCGGACCTTGAGCCACTGCTCCCGGTTCATGCCCTTGGTGGACACCAGGCGCAGGGCCGGACGGGATGAGGGTTTGACAGCGCGGGGCGTGCTCATGAGTGACCTCCTTCCAGTTGGGTCAGACGTTCGGTAAAGCGATCATGGAGATTGATCAGCCGATGGGTCTGGGGCGTCTGATCCGAGGGGATCTCATGACTGCCGCCTTGGCTGAAGAAGGTGACCACCAGATCGGTGATCATCTGTTGGATGTCGGCGTTGGACGGCAAATTGCCGTCATTCTCGAGCAAATAGGTGCCCAGCTGTTCGCCCAGAATGGACACCACCTCGTACTCGAACACCCCAGGAAACCCTTGCGGGCCGTACCAATAGGGTTGCACCTGTTTCCAGATATCGGGGATGAGGTCACACAGGGTGCTGATCAGTTCGATACAGCCATTACCCCAGATCTCCAGAAGCCGGGTGCCGCGCTTTCTGTTCAGCATCACCCCTTCATGGAGGAAGGCGCCCCAAATGGCGGCCAGATGCGGGGAGAGGGGCGGCGCAGAGAGTCTGGCTTCCGGGGTCACGCGGCTATCGTGATTACGTTCTGTCATGGTCAGGCTCCAAACAATGAAAAGCCCGACCGGCTCAGAGCGGGTCGGGCTTTAGTCGAGGGAAAAGAGTGAGTAGGGAATCAGTCAGGCCACCAGTTCCAGAGTCTGGCTCAGGGCCCGCTGCTTGATCTGGGCGCCCTTGCCGAACCAGGCGGAGTCCAGTCGGTTGTCGGTGCTGCGGGCGCGGCGTTCGTGGTCCACGAACTCGGTCACTGCATTCAGCAGGCCGTAGGCCGTGTTCTTGGCAGACGGCAGCTCCGCGCCGCGACCGGCACCCTCATACAACGCCATGGCCTTCTTCATGGCCTGTTCGTTGGGCTTCACCAGCATGTCACCAGAGGAGTAGTTCACATCAGTGAAGATCGAGCGCATGACCTTCTCGGCGGTCTTGTGGGTGATGCGTCGTTCGCTGAGGGTTTTCAGACGGTACATAAAGTCATCCCAGGCGGAGACGGAGATCCCCAGCTGCTTCTTGACGGCCTGGGCATCGAAGGTGGTGCTGTGGCGAACCTTCACCGCCTGGCCAGCGCCATTGAGAGCAACTGCTAGGGTGTTATTGCACACCACCCGGATGCTGGTGAACTGGGCAGTGGTGGCCAGGGTGCCGTCACAGGCGGTGGCCAGCAGCACATAGCCGTTGGTCTGGTCATTGCCAGCCAAAGAACCTGTTTGCCCGGTGCGGGCCAGCGCCCAGAGCTTGCGGCCACCTTTAAGGACGCCAGCGGTTTCCAGTTCAAAGCCGGAGCGCTCGGTGAGGTCCCGGTAAAACTCCAGGATCTGCCGGGGCTGAACCACCTTGAAGCGGTTGCTCACTACGGACAGAGGCGCCTGATTATCTGATCGGAACAGCACCTTCTGATCCGGGAAGGATGAGATCTGTCCCAGGGATCCAGCCTCGCTGCTAATGAAGCGAACAGGAGTCTCACGGATCTCCCAGTCCATGCCGGCTTCCTGCATCCAGACATTGAGGGGCTGTTGGGCGGCGAGCTGGTTGCCCAGCCCGTGCCAGGGGGTGCGGCCTGCATAGGCCATGCTTTCGACAAGATGTGCCATGGTAAATCTCCAAGAAAAACGGTGAGCCCGAAACGGGCGGATTGGCGAATGAGAAGAGGGGGTGAGTCAGGGGTAGAGCAAAAGCAGAAGAGTGAAGGCTTAGAGCCAGCCACGCTGGGCCAGGCTGACCCACTCGGAGCGGGACACGACGAAGTGATCCAGTACCCGTACATCGATCAGGGCCAGAGCGTCCTTGAGTCGGGTGGTGATGGTGCGATCAGCCTGGGAGGGCTCACAGCACCCGGAGGGGTGGTTGTGGGCAAAGATTACGGCAGCGGCATTGCAGGCCAGCGCCTGCTGTACCACTACACGGGGATACACCGCCGCGCCATCAATGGTGCCGTTGAACAAGGGCTCGAAACTGAGCACCTTGTGTTTGTTGTTGAGGAAGATGGCCGCGAAGACCTCGTTTTTTTCCTGGGCCAGAGCCATCTGCAGGAACTGGGCAACATCGGTGGGCGCAGTGAGCGTATCTCGACCGGTGAGTTCATCCAGTAGGATGGTGGCCGCCGTACTGACAATCTCCTCGGGTTTAACACAGCCCTGCACGTGGTACAGGCCCTGCTCGTTCTTCACGAAAGTGGGAATATCCATAAAAACTCCAAAACGGCATAAAAAAGCCCGCACAAGGCGGGCTCTGGTATGTAGTGAAGGGGGGGCAAGTGCGAAATACGGGTTAATCGGTGTCGAGTCGAAAGGTGTGGCCGCAAGCCAGGCACTTCAGGTTGTCGAGAAAGGTTTGGTCGAGCTTGTCACCGAGAGCGGCACCGGCCTCTCCGCCGGCAACACCTCCGATCAGGCCGCCGATCACGGCACCGGCTATGCCGCCGAGCAGCGATCCTCCAGGGCCCGCGACATAGCCCAGCGTCATACCCACACGAGCGCCACTTGTGGCCGCCGCAACTCCACTCGCGGCACCCGCGGCTGTGCCGACAGAGCCGCATACCCTGCGCCCGGTGTGGAGCGCCGCTATCCGGATAGATTGGCAGCTGGGACATTGAATGATCATTAAACCTCCATGAAATGGGACCAGGAGGGTCATTCCTTCCTGGCTTCATGGGGGTGATATGTAGGTGAAAAAATCTGGAATCGAGACGTAGACTAGGTAACAGAAATGAAATTACTAAGTGGGAAGTCAGTTCAGGTGTGTGAATCGCCACCGGTTTGCTAGACACCTTTCAGCCATACAAAATGGTGGCCGCCGTACTGATAATCTCCTCAGGATTAACGTAGCCCTGTACGTGGTACAGGCCCAGCTCGCTCGAATATCCATAGAAACTCCAAAACGGCATGAAAAAGCCCGCACAAGGCGGGCTCTGGCATGCAGTGAAAGGGGGGGGGGTATAAAATTCATGATCAAAAGCATCGGTTTGCTGTTTTGGGTTGCAAGTAGAGCAAGTAGTGTTAGTGGGTGTAGATTCAGTATCCTTCAGGGAAAGCTCATTATAGAGCGGTCGAGATTGAACAGGCTGGACGAGACTCCAAATCATCATCCCAACTATTGATGAATTTGACTTGAAGCATAGAGAATGGAGGGTGAAGGTGTCAGTTGTCTGACCGGTCGCCGAATCGATCAGAACCAGGGATTACAACAACTGCAGTAAGGCCTCCTACCTTACTGGACGTGTAATGAACCTGTCCCTGATAACGCTCAACTATTGCGTGGACAATAGCCAGCCCCAATCCATGACCGGGTGTTTGCTCGTCCAGCCTCAATCCTCGCTTGCCCAATTGTGAGTGGGCTGTTTCTGATACGCCCGCTCCGTCGTCGCTGATGATAATTTTTAACTGCTCTTGATCTTCACTCAGCGTGAGCTCCACCCAGCGGGATGACCATTTGCCTGCGTTATCCAGCAAGTTGCCAAGGATTTCGTTCAGATCATGCTCCTCGACAGGCCAGCGATGGTTTTCAGGCAGATCCGTTGACAATTCAAAAGATTTATCGGGGTAGAGGCGGCCAAGCATCCACAGCAGATCCCGGGCCTGTTTGATCGGACATACACTTTGGCCGACCTGTGGACCCGCAAACCGGCTTCGCCGCATTTCGGCCTCAAGCTGAGCATCTATGTCGTCGAGGCGCGCCGCCATTTCCCATCTCAGCTTCTCATCGAGCGGGCGACTGGTGTCTTCCAGGATCTGTCTGACAGCCGCTATGGGGGTTTTCACGCTGTGGGAAAGGTTGGCAAGTGCGTCACGGGAGCGTTCCAGCCGGTCATCCAGTGAATCCAGCAGTCGATTGAGTTGCCGGACGAGGGGCTGGAACTCCTCCGGGCCGTCTGCGTTAATACGGGAGAGCTCGCCTGACTGAAGTTTTTTCAGGTTCATCTGAAGGCCCGCTATTGACCGCAGGGCCAGAGTGATTCCCAGCCATATGCTCCCGATCATCAGAATGACCAGTAAAACCGAGACGACGGCAGTCCAGATATGGAGTTTGGCCTGGCTCCGATGAAGCGCCTCCATATCCTCGGCAACAATGATCACGAAGGGGTTTCCGTCGACCGTGAAGGCACGGCGATACCCAAGCATTTGGGAAGGCGCAGCTGGTACCTCAGCATCCCTGGCTCTCACGGCTCCCTCCTGCCCGGAGGTGAGCAACGGCCTCAGAATCGGAGTCCAGGTCTCCGGTGAGATGGACTGCCCAGACGGAGAAGCGATGGCGATGGCGAAGGCGTGGAGGAGCACTTCCTGAAAATAGTCGCCGGTCTGGAGTGTATCAATCTGGCCACCGGATTGGCGGATCTGGTGTTCCAGAAAAGCTACCTCATCTTTCAAGCGGCGTTCTACTAAGTCCATGGTCATCCTCTCCAGCAAGGCCCCATGGATGATCCAAGCCAGTGCCATCAGACCAATGCCGGCCGGAAGCAGCAGAATCAGGAGCATCCCCCTGACTGAGCGAGGTCTAACGGCTATCGGCATCGAACAGGTACCCCTGACCACGTCGGGTCTTGATGGTGTCCGGTCCCACCAGCTTCCTGAGCCGCCGCACATACGCTTCGATCACGTTCTCGCTGGGTATGTCGTCGATGCTGTATAGCTGGTCGAGAAGCTGTTCTTTCGAGAAAACCTGCCCGGGACGACTCATCAGACATCGGAGCAAACGGAACTCCGTACCGGTCAGGCTATGTTCGGTCTCGTCACCGGCCCTTAACGTCTGGCGATTTTCGTCCAGCTCGAACCGGCCCGCTGTCAGGGTATCCATTATTCTGCCTTCGCTTCGCCGGACGATGGCGTGAAGTCGGGCAATCAGCTCTTCGGTCTGGAAAGGCTTCGCGAGGTAATCATCGGCGCCGGCCTTCAAGCCATTGACCTTGTCCTGCCAGTCTCCCCTGGCGGTCAGGATCAACACCGGGAAACTGACCTTATGCGTCCGCCACTGTTTCAGTACGTCCAGGCCGTTGCCGTCGGGCAGGCCCAGGTCAAGAATACCGGCGCGGTAACTTTCCTGCTGCCCGAGGTGCCGGGCTTCCCGTGCTGTACGGGCGGTATCCACGCTGAAACCGGCCTTTTCCAGATGGGCGCTTAGCCCGTTCGCCAGTAGGGAATCATCTTCCACCAGAAGTAATCGCATTCCTGATTTGCCTTCTCAATTTGAGGATCAAAGCCCGTCAGTATGGTTGTCCAAGCTGAATTGTGCCTGAACGAAAAAAATAATTCCGATTTTCAGCATGAATTCAGGTTGATGAGCGATGGTAGCAACCGTTTCTGGATATTGCTCAAGTTTTGAGTGAGACAACCCGGCCTCCAGGGCCAAATATGTTCAAGGGAGAAGATATATGACCATATCAAAATTTCTCGTTGCTGCTGCGGCTATCTCATTGTCGGCGACCGCCTTTGCCGCTGGAACCCATGGTGGAGGCCATGGTCACGGCGCTGCGAGTGGTGAGCCCGGCAAAGCCTCAGAGGTCAGCCGAACCATAACAGTCGAAATGTACGACAACTACTATGAACCGGAATCAATCACCGTAAGCCCCGGGGAAACGGTGCGGTTCATGGTGGAGAACAAAGGGAACCTCGTTCACGAATTCAACATCGGCACCCCAGAGATGCACGAGGGCCATCAGGAGGAAATGATGATGATGGTCGAGCATGGCGTCATCCAGGGCGGAAAACTCAACCACGACATGATGGAAATGGACATGGGGAACGGCCAGTCCATGAAACACGATGACCCCAACAGCGTCCTGCTGGAACCGGGCCAGAGCCAGGAAGTCATCTGGAAGTTTTCCGATAACACCAATATCGAGTTCGCCTGCAATGTGCCGGGTCATTACCAGGCAGGGATGTACGGTGACGTTAAGGTTCAGTAACTCAGCTCACTAGTGAAGCGTTGAAGCAGAGGGCTTACAGTATTTCTCCTGTGGGGTCCTTAGTGCAGTGCTATTTGGAGTAACAAGCGTGAAAATCCGTTTAGGTTCGGTGTTGTTAAGCCTGCTGATGTCTACATCGGTTATAGCCGGCGAATATGATCTCACGGTTGATCGGGTCGAAATTGATACCGGCGATTTCGTGAAAGAAGGTATTGGCTATAACGGTGCATCTCCGGGACCGGTTATGCGCTTCAAGGAAGGTGAAAACGTCAAGATCAACGTGACCAACAACCTCGATGAGATGACATCCATTCATTGGCACGGGCTGATTCTTCCCTTCGATCAGGACGGCGTGCCGGGTATCAGTTTCCCGGGAATCAAGCCGGGAGAAACTTTTACCTATGAATTCCCGATCCAGCAGGCAGGTACCTATTGGTTCCACAGCCATTCGGGCTTCCAAGAGCCGGACGGCGCCTATGGTGCGATTGTTATCGAGCCGAAAAAACGTGAGCCGTTCCGTTTTGACCGCGAATACGTGGTACAGCTGACCGACAAGCATCCCCATTCCGGCGACCGCATCATGCGCAACTTCAAAATGATGTCGGACTATTACAACCGCGAGCAGCAAACCGTGGGCGAGTTTTTCTCGGACGCGTCAAAGAATGGCCTGATGAATACGGTCCGAGACCGGATGGCCTGGGGCGACATGCGCATGATGAAAGCGGACGTTGAGGACCTGCAAGGCTTTACGGGTCTGATCAACGGTAAGGGGCCGGACCAGAACTGGACTGGGCTTTTTGAGCCGGGCGAACGCATCCGGCTGCGATTCATCAACTCTTCGGCCATGACCTACTTTGATATCCGGATTCCTGGTCTGGATATGACCGTCGTTCAGGCCGATGGCAACAACGTTCAGCCCGTTAGTGTCGATGAATTCCGGATTGGTGTAGCGGAAACCTACGACGTGATCGTACGTCCGAAGGATGAGCAGGCGTACACCATCTTCGCCGAATCCATGGGACGTTCCGGATACGCCAGGGCAACACTGGCCCCCGAAGAGGGCATGGAAGCGGCAGTGCCGCAACTGCGTGAAGCTGCCCGACTGACCATGGCTGACATGGGCGGTATGCCCGGTATGGACCATGGCAGCATGGCGGGCATGGATCATGGGAACATGGATATGAGCAGCTCGGGAGATATGTCCGGGATGGACCACTCCAACATGGGCAGCATGGATCATTCCAATATGGAAGGTATGGATCATTCCAACATGAAAGATATGGATCATTCGGGCATGTCCGGCATGGACCATGGTTCCATGGCGATGGGGACAGAAGAAAAAAGCGATCCTTTTTACGCCAAGGGCAGTGGCCTCATGCCCAAAGCTGCCAATGGCGGAAAGTTCCTCTCTTACGCTGACCTGAAGGCTCAGGATCCGTTGTATGAAGTTCGCGAGCCGACCCGGGAAATTGAGCTTCGTTTGACCGGCAATATGGAGCGGTATACCTGGAGCATTAATGGCGTCAAGTATGAAGACGCCGATCCGATTCGTCTCAAATACGGTGAGCGGGTCCGTTTCAAGTTTGTCAACGAAACCATGATGACTCACCCCATGCACCTGCACGGTATGTGGTCCATCCTTGATGTTGGCGCAGGCCAGTGGAACCCGATCAAACACACGGTCAGTGTGCAGCCCGGCACCACCGTTTACATGGAAACCGAGGTCGACGCGCCCGGTCAGTGGGCGTTCCACTGTCACCTGTCCTATCACGCGGCCGCTGGTATGTTCCGCAAGGTCATTGTTGAAGGTGGGCCAGAGTCGACGCAGGCCAAAACAGACGTGATTGCCAAAGATGGAGGTGAGGTATGAGCTGTATTCGATCAATTGTCGCAGTCAGCTTCCTTGCCTCTATTGGTGTCTCAACGGCGGTGACAGCTCAGGAAATGATCTCCGACACCACCGCTCGTAAACAGCCGCTCACAACCTGGGGTGTTCAATTCGAGGAGTTTGAATACCGCTACAGCGACGATGACGAGGAACTGGGCGTCTGGAATGCGGATGCTTTCTATGGCACCGACGAGTTCAAAGTCCGGTTGCTCACAACCGGGGAGTACGAGATAGAGGAGCAGGCCTACGAAACACTGGAAAACCAGCTGGTCGGCCAGATCCCCATCTCCAAGTTCTTCGACGCCAAAGCGGGCGTACGTTTCGATACGCCCGAGGGGCCGGACCGTACATATGCCGTTCTCGGTGTAGCCGGGCTGGCTCCCCAATGGTTTGAGATCGATGCAAACCTGTATGTCAGTAAGGATGGCGATACGTCAGCCGAACTGGATGCAGAGTACGAGCTGCTTCTCACCAACTACTGGATTCTGGCGGCAACGCTGGATGCCACGGTTGCGTTTAGCGAGGACCGGGAAATTGGCGTTGGTAAAGGACTGGTTTCTACCGAAACCGGACTCAGGTTGAGCTATGATCTGATCGACCGTGCGTTCTCGCCTTATGTGGGCGTGGTGCATGAGCGCAAATACGGCGATAGTGCCGACTTTGCCGAAGCGGACGGCGGCAGTACAGCAGATTGGTTTGCTGTGATTGGAGCGCGCATCGCACTCTGATCAGGTACTTAGGGGCTAAAGATATTTCTTTGGCCCGTTTTTCTCGACATTGATGCAAGTGAGATCTACCCAAGCTAGCATTGGCTATTTATTGAGTATCAAACGCCGTTCAAAACAACAGGAGGTTGTATGAGCAGCACGCACGACAGAACCACGCGCTATCAGAAAGGCAGTCTTACACTTCCGGGAACTGTTATGCTGGGCACCGGTGTCATGATTGGCGCCGGTATCTTCGCCCTTACCGGGCAGATGGCGCAGATGACTGGCGTTCTTTTCCCGTTGGCGTTTCTGGCCGCGGCGGTAATCGTAAGCTTCAGTGCCTATTCCTACATCAAAATTTCCAATGCCTACCCGTCAGCCGGGGGCATAGGCATGTACCTGCACAAAGCCTATGGCAATCGGTTACCGACGGCTTTCAATGCTTTGCTGATGTATTTCTCGATGGTGATTGCCCAGAGCTTTCTTGCGCGAACCTTCGGTTCTTACACCATGCAACTGTTCGATGGCGATGAAAGTGGCCGCATGGTGCCCATTCTTGGCGTCTCACTAATTCTGGCCGCGTTTCTGATCAATCTGTTGGGCAACCGAATGATTCAGGGCGTGGCTTCCTTTATAGGTATCCTGAAGATCGGAGGCATTCTGGTTTTCGGGCTGGTGGGTATCTGGATTGCCGACAGTGTTTCTGTTGATTTCTCTAGCCCCGGTGAGGCTGGAACCTTTGGCAATTTCCTGGGGGCAACGGCCCTTGGCATTCTGGCCTTCAAAGGTTTTACCACCATCACCAACAGCGGCTCGGAAGTCATAGACCCCAAGAGAAACGTGGGGCGAGCGATTATTATTTCCATCGCAGCCTGCGTGGTGATCTACACCCTGGTCGGTTTCGCCGTTGCCAGTAACCTGTCCCTGGCGGAAATCATCAAAACGCAGGACTACTCTCTGGCGGCCGCTGCGCGTCCCGCATTGGGCGACTACGGCGTCTGGTTTACCGTCGCCATTGCGATGATGGCCACCGCCGGTGGCATTCTGGCCAGTATTTTCGCCGTCTCACGCATGTTGGCCATGTTGACTGAAATGAAGCTGGTCCCCCACAGTCATTTCGGCATGCCCGGTAGCATCCAGAAGCACACGCTGGTTTATACCGTGGTGCTTGGGCTTATCCTCACGGCCTTCTTCGACCTGTCCCGAATTGCAGCGCTGGGCATCATTTTTTACCTGATCATGGACATTGCTATCCATTGGGGCGTTCTGCGCTATTTACGGGAGGATGTGAAGGCCAATGTGTGGGTGCCCACGGTGGCAATTGTTCTGGATTTGCTCGCTCTTGGTGGCTTCGTTTGGGTCAAACTGAATACTGACCTGTTTGTTATTGGCGTGGCGGTTGTCACCATGATTGTTATCGCAGTGGCCGAGCAACTGTTCCTGAAAAAGGCCACAGAAGCCGAAGAAGCGGGACACAAAGAATCTCATGCTCATCATCACTAATCACCAGAACTCGATAGGGAGGGATCGGCCATGACGGCTGAGCACACGGTCAAAGATCCTGTTTGCGGCATGTCGGTGAATCCACACTCGGCGGAACATCGCAGCGAGCATGGCGGGAAAACCTGGTATTTCTGTTCTTCGGGGTGCAAATCGAAGTTTGACGGCGACCCGGGACACTACCTCAGTGGAGAACAGAAACAGGACGAACCCGTGGCTCCGGGCACCATGTACACCTGCCCGATGCATCCGGAAATTCGCCAGCAGGGCCCCGGAGATTGCCCTATCTGTGGTATGGCCCTGGAGCCCGAGCAGGTAAGTCTGGATGACGGGCCCTCGGCAGAGCTCAAAGACATGACCCGTCGATTTTGGATTGGCCTGGTGCTGGCCCTGCCGGTATTGGTGCTGGAAATGGGCGGACATCTCACCGGCCTTGACCAGATCGTTGCCCCACAAATGTCCAACTGGATTCAACTGGTGTTGGCGACGCCAGTAGTGGCCTGGTGTGGCTGGCCTTTCTTTGTCAGAGGCTGGAAGTCCGTCGTCAGCCGCAATCTGAACATGTTCACGCTCATTGCCATTGGTACTGGCGTGGCGCTGATCTACAGCCTGGTGGCGACACTGGCGCCCCAGATTTTCCCCGACGCCTTTCGGCAGGAAGACGGTTCTGTCGCCGTCTACTTCGAGGCGGCTGCGGTCATCGTGGTGCTGGTTCTGTTAGGCCAGGTGCTTGAACTGCGGGCCCGGGAGAAAACCTCGGGCGCGATCAAGGCGCTGCTGGATCTGGCACCGGCGACGGCCCGAAAGCTGGATGACCAGGGCGACGAGTCCGATGTGTCGCTGGATCAGGTCAAGGTGGGTGATCGCCTGCGAGTGCGCCCGGGGGACAAGGTGCCGCTGGACGGTGAGTTACTTGAAGGCAGCTCCAACGTGGATGAGTCCATGGTGACCGGTGAGCCTCTTGCAGTCAGCAAAAAGTCTGGCGACCAAGTGATTGGCGGCAGTATTAACCAACAGGGCAGCTTTATCATGCGGGCCGACAAGGTTGGCCGGGACACCATGCTTTCCCAAATCGTGCAGATGGTGGCCAGCGCCCAACGCAGCCGCGCACCGATCCAGGGGCTTGCCGATAAGGTGGCGAGCTGGTTTGTGCCCACCGTGATCCTAATTGCCATTGTTGCCTTTATAGCCTGGTCATTCCTTGGGCCGACACCGCCCATGGCGTTCGGGCTGATTGCGGCGGTCAGTGTTCTGATCATTGCCTGCCCTTGCGCACTGGGTCTGGCAACGCCGATGTCGATCATGGTAGGTGTTGGCCGCGGCGCCCAAAGTGGTGTGCTGATCCGCGATGCGGAAGCCCTTGAACGCATGGAAAAGGTAGATACGGTGGTAGTGGATAAGACCGGCACGTTGACAGAGGGGCAGCCACAAATCACCCGAATTGTTACAGCGAATGGGTACGATGACGATGCTTTGATGCGTTTTGCGGGCGGACTCGAGAAAGGCAGTGAGCATCCACTGGCCCACGCCATTCTGGACAAAGCCAAGGGCATGGAGCTGAAGCTGCCGGATGCGGAAGACTTCGATTCTCCCAACGGTAAAGGGGTAACAGGAAAAATCGACGGCAAGCGGGTGCTGCTTGGTAATCGTCTTCTCATGGAGTCGGAGAATGTCGACACCACTAGATTTGACAGCGATGCCGACGAGCATCGCAAAGATGGTGCTACCGTGATTTTTGCCGCCGTCGATGGAAAAATCGCTGGGCTGTTGGCCATCTCCGATCCCATCAAGAGAACGACCCACGCGGCTATTGTCGCGCTGCAAAAAGACGGCATTCGAGTGGTCATGCTGACTGGCGATAACTACACCTCGGCCGAGGCGGTTGCTCGCAAATTGCATATCGATGAAGTGGAAGCGGAGGTACTGCCGGAAGATAAGGGCAAGATCGTCCAGCGTCTGAAAGATGAAGGGGGTGTTGTCGTGATGGCGGGTGATGGCGTTAACGACGCGCCTGCATTGGCAACGGCGGACGTGGGGGTGGCCATGGGCACCGGCACAGATGTGGCCATCGAAAGCGCGGGCATTACGCTGCTGCGCGGCGACTTGATGGGTATTGTAGAAGCGCGCCGTCTGTCGCTGGCGACCATGCGCAATATCCGACAGAACCTGTTCTTTGCTTTTGTGTACAACTCCGCGGGCGTTCCGATTGCGGCGGGGGTTTTGTACCCGTTCTTCGGGATACTGCTTTCACCGATCTTCGCGGCTGCTGCAATGTCGCTGTCGTCTTTCAGCGTGATTGTGAATGCATTGCGCCTGCGAGTTATCAAGCTTGGCCCTAAGTAATAATCGCTGGTGCCGTACACTATTGATCGAACCATAGAAGATGCTGATTTTGAGGCGGTTGACAAACGAGCGCGTCAGTCTCTCACGGATAACTGCTTCGGGGTGCTGATCGAAATCGACGTCAAAACCACGATGAAGGAGAAGCTGGGCACGGAAATACCTGCCTACCGGATCTTTGGGCATGCAATCCTAGGCCATCGGCGTGGAGCCTCGAGTAGGGGCTATTTTGCCATAGCTGGCGCCTTAAGCGACTTCATCCGTGATCTGTTGACCGTGATCAAGTTCCACGGGGTTTGCTCAGCCCGTTCAACTTTAATCGGGTATCCGGATTATCTGGTTGGTATGCGAGAGAGAAAGGTGGCCGACAAACTCAACCCACAACGGATTAGCTGGTTGATGGCTCGCTCAGTACGCTCACTTGCTAGAGAGCAGATACTTCACCAAACAGGCGATGCCCAGGACCAGCAGCAATAGTAGGGCAATTCCGATCACTGGCATTATCCAGCCCATCGCCCCCATCATCCCGCAATCGGGTAGTGTCGTGTTCATCGTGACAGAGCTCCCTGTGGTGTCCATGCCCAAAACCCGTGGTGCCGCCGCCAGTGGCACCACGGTCGCGCTCATATCGTTCACCCGGCACAGCAGGACAACTGCGTCACATCCTTGGTGAAAGTCTGGGCACAGAGCTTGAGCCCTTCCACCATGGTCAGGTAGGGAAATAGCTCATTGGCGATGTCGTGTACGGTCATGCGTGCGCGTAGCGCCATCACCGCCGTCTGGATCAGCTCACCGGCTTCCCCCGCCACCGCCTGCACCCCCAGCAACCGGCCCGAGTCGCGTTCGGCCACCAGCTTGATGAAACCACCGGTGTCGAAATTCACCAGCGCACGCGGCACGTTTTCCAGGTCCAGCTCGCGGGTATCGACGCTGAAGCCTTGCTCGATGGCCTCGGCTTCCGTCAGGCCGACGGTGGCCACCTGGGGGTCGGTGAAGATCACCGCCGGCATGGCGCTCAGGTCCAGGGTGGCTTCGCCCCCGGTCATGTTGACGGCAGCCCGGCTGCCCCCGGCGGCGGCGACATAGACGAACTCCGGCTGATCGGTGCAGTCACCGGCGGCATAGAGCCCCGGCACCGTGGTGTGCAGATGCTCATCGACCAGAATCGCCCCACGTGCGGTTTCCACGCCGAGGCTCGCCAGGTTCAGGGCCTCGGTATTGGGTGTCCGTCCGGTGGCCACCAGCAGTTGATCCGCCCGCAAGGTGCCGGCGTTGGTGTCGACAATGAATTCATTGTCGGTGTAGTCCACGCGGCTCGCCTGGGTCTGCTTGAGGACCTCGATGCTCTCGCGGCGAAACGCCGCCTCCACCGCATCCCCTACCGCCGGGTCTTCCTGGGAGAGCAGGCGGCTGCGGGCCAGCACCGTGACCCGGCTGCCCAGCCGGGCGAAGGCCTGGGCCAGTTCCAGGGCCACCACCGAGGCGCCGATCACAATCAGCCGCTCGGGAAGGGTGTCCAGGGCCAGCGCACTGGTAGAGGTCAGGTAGGGGGTGTCGGCAAGACCCGGGATCGGCGGTACTGCCGGTCGGGCGCCAGTACCGATTAAGGCGCGGTCGAAGTGGACGACCTGCTCGCCGCCCTCGTTCAGCTTGACCATCAGGCTATGGGCATCGATAAACCGGGCCTCGCCGTGCAGGACCGTGATGGCCGGGTGGTCGCGCAGAATCCCCTCGTACTTGGCGTCACGCAGTTCCTCGACACGTCGCTGCTGCTGCTCGAGCAGCTTGGCCCGATCCACCACCGGCGCCTGGGCGCTCAGGCCTGCATCGAAGGGACTTTCCGTACGCAAGTGGGCAATATGGGCCGCGCGAATCATGATCTTCGAAGGCACACAGCCTGTATTGACACAGGTACCGCCGACGGTGCCGCGTTCGATCAGGGTGATCCGGGCGCCGCGCTCGGCGGCTTTCAGGGCCGCCGCCATGGCGGCGCCGCCGCTGCCGATCACCGCGATGTGCGGGGCGTCTTCATCACGGCCCTTGGACACCGATGCGCCTGCCGGGGAAGTGGGCCCACTGTTGGCCAGTCGAGCTTGGTAGCCAAGTCGGGTCACGGCAAACGTCAACGCCGAGGCCGGTGTCTCCGGATCAACGGCTACCGATGCCGTCCCCTGAGGATAGGATACCTCCACCGACTGCACGCCGGGCAGCTTCTCCAGGGCTTCCCTGACATGATCCGCACAGCGGTCACAGGTCATGCCACTCACGTTGAGTTCAATCATCACGTTTCTCCGAGTCTTCATTAGTAAAGCCGGCATCCTGCTTCCGCTTGTGGTATCGCGCGTAGAGAGGTAAGCCGATGGCCAGGGCGGCAAACAGCAGGTAATCGAGATAGCCTGCCAACGCGGCCAGGCCCGCCGTACCGAATAGCACCAGGGCGATTGGCGCGCAACACAGCACCATCAACCCGGTGCCAAGCACGACGCTTAAAAATTTCTGCGAATCTTTCACGCTTATTCCTTCACCGTGGCGGGCAAGCTCGTAAACAACTCACCCGATGACCGCGATGTGCAGCTGCTTGATGTCACTCAGGGGGCGTATTCCTTGATTTGATAGAGCCGTTGTCACAACAGGCGTCGAACTGCTTCTTACGCCAAATCGCATAAATGGTCAGGCCGATGAAGAAGGCCAGGGCCGGCAATAACACAACGTCGAGATAGCCCGTCAGCCCCGCCAGGCCCACCGTGCCAAGCAGGATCACCAGGATCGGCGTAAAGCAGCACAATGCCACCAGGACGGTGCCGATCACGCTCACGCGCAGCAGGGGCTTGGGATTCTTCATGATCACTCTCGATCCGCTTGCGAGGATGTCGGGGTTGATGGATACCCAGCGTTGATGGTGGCCTCGGTCAATGCCTCCACCGACGTTCGGGCGTCGTCAAAGGTGACCACGGCCTCGAGATCCGCGTAGCTCACGTCGACTTGCGAGACGCCGTCCACCTTGTTGAGGGCGGCCTTGACGGTGATCGGGCAGGCGGCACAGGTCATGCCCGGCACCGACAGCGTCACGGTCTGCAGGGCCGCTAAGGCGGGCGTGCTGAGCAGGGCGAGTAGCGCGATGAAGGCGAAACGAGCTTTCATGGTAGATCTCCTTTTAATAGAACAGGGGCAAGATGTAGGGGAATACCAGGGCGATTAGCACCAGCAGCGATACGAGCCAGAAGATCGCCTTGTAGCCCGTCCTGACCCGTGGCACGGCACACACCTCTCCCGGCTGGCACTTTTCCACTGGCCGAAAGACGCGACGCCAGGCGAAGAACATCGCCACCAGCGCGACGCCGATAAAGAGCGGGCGATAGGGCTCCAACGCCGCCAGATTGCTGATCCAGGCGCCGGAAACGCCCAGCGTGATCAGCACCAGCGGGCCGAGGCAACACGCCGAGGCCAGGAGGGCCGCGACTCCTCCGGCGGCCAGGGGCCCTCGCCCCGTTTTAGATGTCCGCATTGACGATTCTCCTTTCGGGATGGGGGGAGCTACGATAAGGTTACTTCCGTAGCTTGGTACGGAGTCAAGCATCATGAAGAGACATGCAGATAAAGTGGCGGACACCATGACCATTGGCGGCCTGGCCAAGGCGGCCGGCGTCAATGTCGAGACAATCCGCTATTACCAGCGACGAGGGCTATTATCGGAGCCCGAACGCCCTCCCGGAGGTATTCGACGCTATAGTGCCGCCGATATCGACAGGTTGACGTTCGTGAAAACGGCGCAGCAGCTGGGCTTTAGTCTGGATGAGATCAGTGACCTACTTCGGCTGGAAGATGGCGCCCACTGTCAAGAAGCCAGTGCTCTCGCAGAGCACAAGTTAGGGGACGTTCGCGAGAAGATCGACAGGCTTGAAAGAATTGAGAAGGTGCTGAGCGAAATGGTCGACAGATGCCATGCACAACAAGGCAATATCACTTGCCCGCTAATTGCGTCATTGCATGAAGGGCTCAGAGAAGCAGAAGACCCAAGGGAGTAACTCACCTTCAGTTCGTTGAAAACAACGCGGTCAAAGAGTCGCGATCATCTATGGACCATGTCGACAAGGAAAGTTTGCATGACTAGCTTGCCTGACAACATCCTTCACCTTCCCGAGTACCACGTCCTAGGCACCAAGATGGAAGAGCATGATCTCCACTACCAGGTCGAA
>NZ_BDAS01000008.1:0-174270 GCF_001602235.1 Alcanivorax sp. NBRC 102024 | reverse complement strand
ATACATTATGCGTAGTTATAGTTATCTTGATCCAGGCAGCATCCCTACAATCCTTACGCCCGATTCACTCGGACTTGCCTTTACCCTGCTAAAGTATGCGCTGTCGTTAAGTCTGAAAATAACCACAAGGACACGTATGCCGTCACTGTCCCTGCTATCTCATCGTCTTTTCCGGGTTGTGTTGCTGTTGTCATTCGCTGTTTCTGCACAGGCGGATGATCGCAAGCCAGTCTCTCTTGAGACGGTCACTCTGTCACGCTCCCAGGATGCGCTGCTGGTGAACGGCACGCTGGTGGCAGATCGTGCCGCCCGGCTTTCCGCGTCGGTGTCGGGTCTGGTGAGCAAACTGCTCGTGGATATCGGCGACCAGGTAGATGCAGGCGCCGCACTGATTGAGCTGGATGCGGAGCTCAATCGACTGGAATTGCAACGTGCCCGGGCCAACTATCAGCAGCAACAGGCAACGCTGGCCGATGCCCGTCGGCGCCTTGAGGAAGCCAATAGTCTGGTCGCCCGGCGCAGCATTGCCGCCAGTGAGGTCCGAAGTCTGGAATCCGAGGTTCAGGTGGCCGAGTCTTCCCTGGCGGCCAGTCAGGCGGAGATGGCACGCCAGCAGGCGCTGATCAAGCGACATACCCTGCGAGCGCCCTTCAGCGGCGTGATCAGCGCCAAACTGAGTGAGGTTGGCGAATGGGTCACTCCCGGGACCACCGTTTTCGAGCTGGTCGGCAGCGATACGTTGCACGCGGATTTTGCCGTGCCCCAGCGTTATTTTCCGCAGCTTTCCGGCGATACGGCTATCGATGTCTGGCTGGCAGACCAGAACGACCCGAACAATGCCATGAGCGCAAAAATCACGGCCATTGTGCCGGTGAATGATCCCACGGCGAGAACCTTTACGGTACGCGCCAGCATTGATGAAAAAGGCCTGACCCCGGGGATGGCGATCAATGGCCGGCTGCGCATGTTATCCGCGGATGCCCGCCCCACGGTGCCCCGTGATGCCCTGCTCCAGGACAGCCAGGGCAATGTGACCGTCTGGCTGGCTGAGGGTGACGGTGACGATCTGGTCGCGCGCCGCAAGGTCGTCAAGGTTGCATCTGGGCAGTCGCCGCAGGCTTCGGTGCTTGAGGGCCTGTCGAGCGGTGATCGCGTGGTTGTGCGTGGCAATGAAAGTCTGCGCGATGGTGACACGCTTCGGGTGGTGGACTGATGTTCGACAAGATCGTTCGCCATGGCACCCTGATGACCGTTGTGGTGCTGATCATCACTCTGCTAGGCGTGCTGGCAGCCTTGCGCATCCCGGTACAGATGATCCCGGATCTGGAGGTGCGCACCATCTCGGTTGTCACCAGCTGGCCAGGGGCAACCCCCCAGGATGTGGAAAAGGAAATCCTTATTGAGCAGGAGGAATACCTGCGCAACCTGCCCAATTTGCGCCGTATGACCTCCTCCGCCGGCAGCGGCGAAGCGGAAATCGAACTGGAATTTCCCTTCGGTGTGGATATCACCGATGCGCTGATTCGGGTCAATAATGCCCTCAGTCAGGTGCCTGCCTATCCCGACAATGTGGATCAACCGCGGATTCTGTCCAGTTCGTTTTCCAGCAACGCTTTCATGTATTACCGCGTCTCTCCCCTGCCCGACAATCCCCGCGGGCTGGACATGGACATGATGCAGGACTTCATTGATGACGAAGTCCGCTCGCGGATGGAGAGCGTACCCGGGGTGTCCCAGGTGGAAGTCCGCGGCGGCGCGGAACGACAGGTTCAGCTGCTGCTGGATGCGCAGAAGCTGGCCCAGTTCGGCCTGGGTGTGGTGGATGTGCGCGATGCGCTGCGCGAACGCAACCGGGATGTCTCCGGTGGCGAACTGGAAAGCGGCAAGCGCCGATATTTGCTGCGTACGGTGGGGCGTTTCAAGGATATCGACAGCCTCAATGCGCTGATTCTGGCCCGTAACGGTGATTCTCTGGTGCGTCTCGGGGACGTGGCCACGGTGGTCCTGGATCACTTCCCGGTTCGCAGCCTGTCGCGGGTGAATGGTGAGCCGGTGATCAGCCTGGCGGTGCGCCGGGAGACCGGATCCAATGTCATCGATATCAAGTACGCCATGTTTGATCAGGTGGCTCAGATCAATCGGGAGGTGCTGGAGCCGGCCGGCATGCGGATCGCGCTGATCGCCGACGACGTGCGTTACGTGGAAGCCTCGGTGGCCAATGTGTGGACCAATCTGGCCATTGGCGCCGCCTTTGCCACCCTGGTCATGTTCCTGTTTTTGCGCTCGGTGAAGATCACCGCCGTGGGCGTGATTGGTATTCCCATCTGTACCATTGCCGCGTTTCTGGGGCTGCTACTGGCCGGGCGCACCATCAACGTGATTTCCCTGGCCGGGATCGCCTTTGCCATCGGCATGACCTTGGATAACTCCATTGTGGTGCTGGAAAGCATCGAGATGGAAAGACGCAAAGGGCTCGATCGCTTTCGCGCGGCAGTGAGTGGTATCCAGAAGGTATGGCCGGCGGTGTTCGCCTCTACCATGACCACGGTGCTGGTGTTCCTGCCGGTGGTCTTTATCCAGGAAGAGGCCGGCCAGCTCTACTCGGATATCGCCATCGCCGTATCCGCGTCGATTCTGGTCTCCATGCTGGTAGCCATGACAGTGATCCCCACCCTCTCCGCCCGTCTGGATTTCAGTGCAGTGGTGGCCCATGACGGCCAGCACAGCCGCTGGATGACCGCCCTGCACCGGCTTTCCGCCCGCCTCTCCAGTAGCCGGCCCCGGCAAGTGGCCACCCTGGTGGCAACCGTGCTGATCGGGGGCGCTATTGTGCTGTTCCTGACGCCGCCGGCGGAATATCTGCCGGAGGGCGAGGAGCCGAAAACCTTTGCCAGTATGAGCGCACCACCCGGTTATAACCTCAGCACCATGGCAGCCATTGCCGACGAGGTGGAAGCGGAATTCTTGCCGCTGGTGGGCGCGGACCCGGCAGACTATGACGCTGGCAAACTGGCCATGCCACCCCTGAAATACCTGAATATGGGCGTGGATGCCGAGCGCTTGCGCATCATTGCCGAGCCGGTGGACCCGGCCCATATGGAAGCGATGATGGACAGCATTACCCAGGTGTATCGCCGCTATCCCGGCATGGGCGCTTTTGCCGCCCGGGGCTCGATTATTTCCAGTAATGATGGGGGTGCCCGCAGCGTCACGCTGGATGTGGCCGGGGCGGACCTGGCGGAAATCTACACGGTGGCCTCGCGTCTTGAGCGAGAGGCCGAACGGGTTTTCGATAACCCGCGTATCCAGTCGCAACCCGCCAGCCTGTCCTTGGCCCAGCCGTTGATAGAGGTCCATCCGCTCTGGAGCCGTGCTGCCGAAGTGCAGTTTTCCACGCAGGCTCTCGGCTTTACCGTGGCCGCGCTCACTGATGGCGCCTACCTGGATGAATTTTTCCTGGGTGACGACAAGATCGACATTTATGCCTACAGCCAGCGTACCGGCACCCGGCCAGACCTGGCCGCCCTGCCCGGCCTGCCGGTGCACACGCCCATTGGCGCCACCGTGCCGCTGTCTTCGCTGGCCACCTTGAAAGAAACCGTAGACACCAGTGTGGTACGGCGGGTCAACGGTCGACGCACGGTGACCCTGAATATCATCCCGCCCCGTGGTGTGGCCCTGGAAACCGGTGTCAGCCGGGTGCGCGCCATGATCCAGCAGTTACGTGATGCGGGGGAAATTCCGGATACCATCAGCATCACCCTGTCCGGTGCCAGCGACCAGTTACAGGCCACCCAGGAATCCCTGTCCGGAAATTATGTGGTCGCCCTGTTGCTGGTCTATCTCTTGCTGGTAGCGATTTTTACCCACTGGGGCTTCCCGTTGCTGATCATGACCACGATTCCACTGGGTATTGCCAGCGGCCTGCTGGGCCTGGCGATGATGAATGGCGTGGGCGCGCTGCTTCCGCTTCTCGGTCTGCCACCGCTCACCCAGCCCTTCGACATGATTACCATGCTCGGTTTTCTGATTCTGATGGGCACCGTGGTGAACAACCCCATCCTGATCGTCCATCAGGCAACACTGAATTTCCGGGAAAAGGCCATGAGCGCCGTGGAGGCCGTCAACGACGCCGTATCATCACGGCTGCGCCCCATCGCCATGACCACCATTACCACGGTCTGCGGCCTGGCGCCGCTGGTGCTGATTCCCGGTGAGGGCACCGAGCTCTATCGGGGCGTCGGCGCCATCGTCCTGTTCGGGCTGCTTGGCACCGCCATTGTGACCATCACCTTCTTGCCAGCGCTCACCGCCCTGGTGCTTTCCCTTTTCAGAAAGAGGACCTGATCCCGCAACGTTTCCTTCCGACGGTTGACGACAGCGCCAAAATTATCCACAAAGGTCATGTGCCTATCCCAGGATGGGTGAGACATTTTGTCCCAGGGTTACGAACGGCGCAGTTGATCTATATCAAGAAAGCCGGGGAACACGCTTGGTATCGTCTCCCGGCGCATCATTCGGAAGGGAACGCACATGGAACACTCCGCGGTTTCACCATCGTATAACTACACGGTGGTTCGGCAATTCACCATCATGTCGGTTGTCTGGGGGATTGTGGGTATGCTGGTGGGGGTCATTATCGCCGCCCAGCTTGCCTGGCCTGTCCTCAATTTTGAATTACCCTGGTTCAGCTTCGGCCGGTTACGGCCGCTGCACACCAATGCGGTGATTTTTGCCTTTGGTGGCTCCGCCCTCATCGGCACCAGTTACTATGTGGTGCAGCGTACCTGCCAAGCAACCTTGGCGTTTCCCAAGCTGGCTGCTTTCACTTTCTGGGGCTGGCAGGCGGTGATTGTGGCCGCGGCCATCACCTTGCCCATGGGCTATACCAGCAGCAAGGAATACGCCGAGCTGGAATGGCCCATTGATATCCTGATCACCCTGGTCTGGGTGGCCTATGCCATCGTTTTCTTCTCCACCATTGCGCGACGCAAACAACCCCATATTTACGTGGCCAACTGGTTCTACGGCGCCTTTATCATTGCGGTAGCCCTGCTCCATGTGATCAACAACATCGCCATTCCCGTCTCGGCGATGAAGTCCTACTCCGTCTACTCCGGGTCCATCGATGCCATGGTGCAGTGGTGGTACGGGCACAATGCGGTGGGCTTTTTCCTGACCGCAGGCTTCCTGGGCATGATGTACTACTATGTGCCGGTACAAGCCCAGCGACCGGTCTATTCCTACCGGCTTTCCATCGTCCATTTCTGGGCCCTGATCGCCGTGTATATGTGGGCCGGCCCCCACCACCTGCACTACTCCTCCCTGCCCGACTGGGCCCAGTCCGTGGGCATGGTGTTCTCTATCGTCCTGTTGGCGCCCAGCTGGGGCGGCATGATCAACGGCATGATGACCCTGTCCGGGGCCTGGCATAAGTTGCGCACGGATCCGATCATCCGCTTCATGATCGTGGCCCTGTCCTTCTATGGGATGAGCACCTTCGAAGGCCCGATGATGTCCATCAAGACGGTCAACGCCCTGAGTCACAATACCGACTGGACGATCGGCCATGTGCACTCCGGCGCGCTGGGCTGGGTGGCCATGATCACCATTGGTGCCATCTACGTGATGATTCCCCGCCTGTTCGATCGCAAACAGATGTATTCCGTTGGCTGGATCAATGCCCACTTCTGGTTGAGCACCATCGGTACCGTGTTGTACATCGCCTCCATGTGGGTGTCCGGGATCATGCAGGGCCTGATGTGGCGGGCAGTCAATACCGATGGCACCCTCACCTACAACTTCGTGCAGGAACTGGTAGAGCGGCAACCGTTCTACGCCATCCGTCTGCTGGGTGGGGTGGTGTTCTTCGCCGGCATGGTGCTGATGGCCGTCAATGTCTACAAGACCATCGTTGGCGAACGTGACACCCGCGGTGACAACAACGTGCTGCAGGCTGCCTGAGGAGACCGACATGTCCAATGCCCATGAAAGAGTGGAAAAGAATGTCGGCCTGATGATCGTGCTGACATTGATCGCGGTAAGTTTTGGTGGCCTGGCGGAAATCGTGCCCTTGTTCTGGCAGAAAGCCACCACCGAGCCGCTGGAAAGCCTGGAGCCTTACACTGCCCTGGAAATGGAAGGCCGGGATATCTATATCCGCGAAGGCTGCCACGTTTGCCACACGCAGATGGTGCGGCCCCTGCGTGCGGAAACCGAACGCTATGGTGCCTATTCCGTGGCTGGCGAAGACGTGTGGGAGCACCCCTTCCTCTGGGGCTCCAAGCGTACCGGCCCGGATCTGGCCCGGGTGGGACTGCGCCCGATCACCGAGCAATGGCACCGTGAGCATCTGCGTGATCCGCGCCAGGTCGTGCCGGAATCCAATATGCCCGCTTACCCCTGGTTGCAGGAAACGCCGGTGGACTGGAGTGATACCGAACGCACCCTGCGACTGTTCAAGGACACCTTTGGCGTCCCCTATAGCGACCAGGACATTGCCGAGCAGTTGAACAAGATCGGGGGTGAGTGGGCCGATGCCACGGAAGAAGATGCCCTGGTTGCCTATCTGCTTTCCCTCGGCCAGGAACGTAAGGAGGCCTCACAATGAGCTATCAAGCCCTGTTCACGCTGGTCTTCTTTGTGGCGTTTATTGCAATGACCCTCTGGGTGTACCGGCCCAGCCGCAAGAAAGACTACGAAAAACTCGCACACATGGCCCTTGAGGCTGATCGCCGCAAAGAGAGGGATGAGCAATGAGTGATTTCTGGAGCTGGTTCATCATCATTATTGTTGCCATCAATCTGCTCGGCTGTGCGGGGCTATTGCTGTGGAACAATCAGATTTCTCCGGAGGAAGCGGCCAAGGAAACCACTGGCCACAGCTTTGATGGGATTCAGGAGCGGAATGCGCCCCTACCCCGCTGGTGGCTGTTCCTGTTCATCGGAACGCTGATCTTTGCCTGCATCTATCTGGCGTTGTACCCGGGCCTGGGCAAGTTTGAAGGCCTGTTGGGCTGGAGCAGTTCCGGCCAGTATGAAAAGGAAGTCACCCTGGTAGCGCGGCAAACCGACCCGTTGTTCGAAGAGTTTGCCAAGGTGCCGGTGGAAAAACTGATCGAGTACCCGGAAGCCTTGGCTGTGGGGGGGCGGCTGTTTGCCAATAACTGCGCCATTTGTCATGGCTCGGATGCCCGTGGGGCCAAAGGCTATCCGAACCTGGCAGATAACGACTGGCTCTATGGGGGTGAACCCAAGCAGATCATTACCAGCATTGCCCAGGGGCGTACCGGCATGATGCCCCCGATGGCCGCGGCCATCGGCAATACCGATCAAGCTGTGCGCGACATGGCCATTTATGTGCAAAGCCTGAGCCGGCCGGATCTTGCCAGGGATGCGCAAAAAGCCGCCGCCATTGAGCGGGCGAAGCCTAAATTTGCCGTCTGTGCCGCATGTCATGGGCAAGACGGCAAGGGGATTCAGGCCATGGGTGCGCCAAACCTCACTGACACCACCTGGCTCTACGGTCCACGACTGGAGGATATCGAAACGACGATCCGTAAAGGCCGCAAAGGGGAAATGCCCAAGCATGAAAATCTGCTCAGCGATGAAAAGATTCATGTGATTGCGGCCTACGTTTACAGCCTGTCCCACAAACCAGCTCCGTAACGACAGGCCATTGTCGCGGCCCCACAGGGGCCGCCGACAAGGCCAGTCGGTGGATCACGCCAGCCCCCTTCGAGGTGCGTAATGAGTGAACGCGACCGCATCAAAACCGTTGATGACAGCCCGGAAGCACAGGGGCCCATCAGTCTCTATGCCAAACGCAAACGGATACAGGTCAAATCCATCAGCGGTCGTTTCCAGCGTATTCGGGATTTCACCATCCTCAGCACCATGGGGCTCTACCTGGCTCTGCCCTGGGTTCGCTGGGACGGGCAGCAGGCGGTACTGTTCGACCTGCCCAACCGTCAGTTCCATATTTTCGGTCTGACGCTGTGGCCGCAGGATTTCCTGTTCCTTTCCTGGACCTTGATCATTGCCGCTTTTGCCCTGTTCTTCTTCACGGTTCTGGCCGGACGTGTCTATTGCGGCTATGTGTGTCCGCAGACGACCTGGACTCGCTTTTTTCAATGGATTGAGCAGTTATTTGAAGGTGACCGGCACAGCCGCATCAAGATGGATGAGGCTCCCTGGACCCTGAGCAAAGTGCTACGCCGTGGCAGCAAGCATGTCATGTGGCTGGCCCTGGCGTTTCTTACCGGTCTCACTTTTGTCGGTTACTTCTCCCCCATCACGGATCTCACCGTGCGCATCTTCAACTTCAGCTGGGGAGGCTGGGAGCTGTTCTGGGTGGCCTTTTTTACCGTTGCCACCTATATGAATGCCGGGTTCATGCGCGAACAGGTGTGTCTGTACATGTGTCCCTATGCCCGTTTCCAGAGCGTCATGTTCGACCGCGAAACCCTCATCGTTTCCTATGATGAAGCCCGGGGCGAACCCCGTGGTCGAGGCAGCAAAAAGCGGCAACAGGGCACACAGGAAGTAGAAAAAGGCGACTGCATTGACTGCGGACTGTGTGTCCAGGTTTGCCCTACCGGCATTGATATTCGCGATGGTCTTCAATATGAATGCATTACCTGCGCGGCCTGCATCGACGCCTGCGACGATGTGATGGACCATATCGACAAGCCCCGGGGGTTAATCCGCTATACCACCGAGAATGCCCTGGAGGGCAAGGAATCCCGGGTCATTCGTCCGCGTCTGGTCGGCTATGGGATGGTGTTGTTGGCCATGGCCACCCTGTTCATGGTCACTCTCTATAATCGGGTGCCCTTGCAGGTCGATGTATTGCGCGATCGTAATCAGCTGTTCCGGGTTGCCAGCAGTGGGCGCGTGGAAAATGTCTATCGACTGGAAATTCTCAACAAGGGTCAGGATGCCCACCGCTACACATTGACTCTGGAAGGCCCTGAGGGGCTGCGCATGGAGAACAGTACCGAATTTACCATTCAGCCCGGCCAGCATTTATCCTTGCCGGTCACCGTCAGTTACGACCCCTATGAGGTGGAGATGCCCTCATCCACCATCTGGTTTTCAGTAAGGTCACTGGACGACCCGGACCTGGAGAAGCAGCATGAATCACGTTTCATCACCCCCCGTGGATGATCGCCCCTGGTACCGGTATCCGCTGTTGTGGCTGGCCATTCTGCTGCCCGCCAGCTCCGTGGTTGCCGGCCTGACCACCCTGTATATCGCTGTGATCAATGCAGACGCTCCTGTGGTGGACGAGTGGTACAAGGAAGGCCGCGGCATCAACCGCTCCATGGAGCAGGAACAGATTGCCGCGCGCCTGGGCATTGGCCTGGTACTGTCCCAGGTGGGTGCAGGGGTGCAGGCCAGGTTGACCAGCGACGCCGGCATCCCGGCGCCGGCGATGATCAAGGTGGCACTTCGTCACCCTACCCTCAAGGAAAAGGATGTCTTGCTGACGCTGCATCATCAGGGCAGCGGAGTATTTCGGGGCGATGGTGTCCTGCCTGCGTCCGGGCGTTTTATCGCTACCGCATCCACGCCGGAGGGCCACTGGCGTTTGTACCAGAACGGCACCATTGAAGACGGCACCGTGAGTCTGGGTCACGTTACGACACCATGAACCAGCGACTCGCCCCACCCTGCTGGCACTGCGGGCAACCTGCCCCTTCTGGCGCCTTCGTTGCGCGCACCCCGGAAGGAAAGCGCGATGCCTGCTGCCCGGGCTGTGCGGCCGCCATTGAAACCATTTATGGCATGGGCCTGGATGATTACTACCGAATCCGGCAGGACGATGCTCCGGCACCGGATGCTCGCCGTGCTGAACTGGATCTGGCCCTGTTCGACATTGCCGATCTGCTCGCGCCACACTCTACCCCCCTACCGGATGGCCAGCGTCTGCGACTGCAGCTTAGTGGCCTCACCTGTGCCGCCTGCAGCTGGCTGATCGAAAAAACCCTTTCCGCACAACCGGGAGTGAAGCGCGCCAGCGTCAATCTGGCGGGCATGACACTGACCGTGGACTATCAGGGCACTCCCGAGGCCCGTGAAACCGCCCGTCGTATCCAACAGCTGGGTTATGGCGTGAGCCTGCCCGGCGACCCCGCTGCCAGTGCCGCTAACCGGCGGGAGCACAAACGGCTCCTGGGCCGGCTGATACTGGCGGGTCTGGGCGCCATGCAGGCCATGATGTATTCCATGGCCCTGTATATCGGCGTGTTTGATGGCTCCGATGCGATTTACGAGTGGGTCTTCCGGCTGGCCAGTTTCCTTGTCGCAACGCCGGTGGTGTTTTACGCCGGCTGGCCTTTCTTTCAGGGCGCCTGGCGAGGGCTGCGCAATCTCAACCTGACCATGGACACCCCCATCGCGTTGGCCCTGTTTCTGGCCTGGGGCGGCAGCCTGGTTGCCATGTTCGCCGGCGGTAGCCATGTTTACTTCGACTCCGCTGCCATGTTCGTTTTCTTCCTGTTGATCAGCCGCTGGCTGGAGCACCGGCAGCGCCAGGCGATCCATGCCGGTTATGCTCGGCTTGGCGATACCCTGCCCCGGGCGGTTCGGCGACTGCGTGGGGATCAGCCAGAGTGGGTCAGCCTGCGTCAGGTGACGGCCGGTGACCGGTTGTTGCTGATACAGGGGGATGTGATTCCAGTGGATGGCCGCATTGTCGATGGCCAGGGCAGTTTCGATGAAGCGGCACTCACCGGGGAGTCCCTGCCCGTCAATCGGGGCCATGATGCCCGCCTGGTGGCCGGCGCGCGCCTGCAAGAGGGGGCAATCACTCTGGAGGCCGAGTGCGCTGCTGATCACAGCCAGATTGCCCGTATCGCCGAGCAGGTGGAGTTGGCCAGCCGCGAGCGACTGGACGTGGTTCGCGACTGGCATCGTATTGCCCCGCTCTTTACCGCTGCCGTGTTGTTCCTGGCCACCTTTACCCTGGTGTGGCATTGGCCTGCCGGGCCTGGCGAGGCCTTTGATCATACCCTGGCGGTACTGGTGATTACCTGCCCCTGCGCCCTGGCCCTGGCGGTGCCACTGACGCTCTCGGCCACTTTGGGGACCGCCTTGCGCGAAGGCGTGCTGGTGGCATCCCCTCGCCAGCTGTTGCGACTGCCACAGATTGGCGGCGTGCTGTTCGACAAGACCGGCACCCTGACCAAGGGCGCCTTTTCCCTGGTAGAGAGCCAAACACTCGGCAGCGTTTCGGAGCCCGAGCTGCTTGCCATTGTCGCCGCCCTGGAATGGAATAACCCGCATCCGCTGGCACAGGCTTTCCGTGACATGGAGCGGGATCCCCAGGTCACCGCTGTCCAGCCGGACGGCAACGGTATCAGTGGTGTGCGTCACGGACAGCAATGGCGTATCAGTGGTGCGCCAGAGCAGGCGCGCCCGGGCACCACCTGCCTGCAACTCACCTGTGACCACACAGTGCAGTTGTATCTATGGCTACAGGACAGTCTTCGTCAGGAAAGCGCGGCGGTTACCCAGGCACTCCGGGCTCAGGGTCTGCAGGTACGCATGGCAACCGGCGATACTGCGGCTGCCGCCGAGCCGGTGGCTCGGGCATTGTTACTCGAGCAGTGGCATGCCGGCATGCAACCCGCGGACAAAACCCGCTGGCTCACGGAACTGCAAGCCGACAGGCCCCAGATGATGGTCGGTGACGGCATCAACGATGCCCAGGCCATGCTCGCTGCAGACGTGTCGGTGGCCACAGCCAACGCCACCAGCCTGGCCCAGCGGGCGGCAGGCCTGTATCTGCTTCAGGATAACCTGCATGCCATTCCTGCCCTGCCCGCGCTGGCCCGCTGTTGCCGACGTATCGTTCGGCAGAACCTGACCTGGGCCCTGCTCTACAATCTGCTGGCGGTTCCCTTTGCTGTCGCCGGCTGGATTCCGCCCTGGGCAGCAGCCCTGGGCATGTCTGCCAGCTCGCTACTGGTCACCCTCAACGCAACACGGGTTAGCCGATGGAAATTGTCCTCCTGTTGATACCTCTGGCCTTGCTGTTTCTGGGCGGAGCTATCTGGGCGCTCTTCTGGGCCCTGCGCAAGGATCAGTTTGATGACCTGGAGAATGCCTCCTGGCGCGTGGTGTTCGAAGACCGGGAGCAGCGCAAAAGCGTCCCGGGGACACGTGATGACACGGCGGCTGACAGGGACGAAAGGAATGAAAGGGGCGACGGGGAGTGATGATGCCGGAAGCCTCGCAGTCCCTGCTGGCATTGCTGGCCAGTGCCATGCTGTTGGCCAGTGCCGGCAGTGTTCACTGCATCGGCATGTGTGGCGGCATTAGCAGTGCCCTGACTTTCTCGATTCCGGAGCCACAACGACGGGGCAAAGCCCTCTGGGGCTGGCAGTTACTGTTCGGCACCGGCCGGGTATCCACCTATGTGCTGCTCGGCAGCCTGGCAGGAACGCTGGGCAAGACCCTGCTGGACTGGCTGCCCGGGCCCTCCATGGCGGTGGGTCTGGCCCTGTCCGGGATCCTGATGCTGCTGCTCAGCGGGTATCTGTTAGGGCGCGGCGTGTTGCTGAAGAAACTGGAGGGCGTCGGTGCCGGATTATGGCGTCGCCTGCAGCCGTTGACCCGCCGTCTGTTGCCGGTGGATCACCCGATAAAAGCCCTGGCACTTGGCGGGCTATGGGGGCTGCTGCCCTGCGGGCTAGTGTACACGGCGCTGGCGTTGTCCATCACTTCTGGCAGCGCGTTGTCAGGCGCCCTTGTTATGCTCTGCTTTGGCGTCGTCACCGTGGTGCCGGTGGCCACCACTGGCGTTATCGCCTCCCAGCTGCAGCGCTTTCGTTCCGGGCCATGGCCCAAGGTAGCGGCGTGTCTGACTCTGATGCTGGCCCTGGTGTTCTTCTGGCAGGCCTGGTCCATGGGTCAGGGCGGTCACGCTGGCCATCATGGTGCCACAGGGCCCGCCTCCGATACGTCTCACCACCATCAGCACCACCATTCCGACCCTTGATCCAGGTCAACATTGGGCCCTGACAGCTGGCCATAATGGGCAAAACCACTCAACAGGAGAGAGAGTGTGGCCACCTGGGACAAAGCATTGATCAGCCAGTATGGCGGTCCGGGACCGCGTTACACCTCTTATCCCCCTGCGCCGCAATTCCATGAAGAGATCAGTGAGGAAGAGTGTTCCCGGGCCATTGCCGCCGGAAATGCCGCCCGTCGCCCTCTTTCCCTGTATGTGCACGTGCCCTTTTGCAGCACGGTCTGTTACTACTGCGCCTGCAACCGTATCGTCACCGCCAATCGCGGCCGGGCGGCGGAATACCTGAGCCGGCTGAAGCAGGAAATCGGCCGTCGCGCTGCCCAGGTGGATAGCCAGCGTCCGGTGACCCAGATCCACTGGGGCGGTGGCACACCCACGTTTCTGAGCGATGCCCAGATCACCGAACTGGTCTATTACATGGCCCGGCACTTCACCTTGCGCGAAGACGACCGTGGCGACTATGCCATCGAGATTGATCCACGAACCGTGGATCAGGCGCGCCTGGGCCTGCTGCGTGGTCTGGGTTTCAATCGCATCAGTCTGGGTGTCCAGGATCTGGATCTTCGCGTGCAGCAGGCCGTCAATCGCGTCCAGCCCTATGAAATGATTCGCCAGACCATGGAATGGGCACGGGACTTCGGCTTCAAATCCATCAATACCGATCTTATTTACGGTCTGCCCTGGCAGTCAGAGTCCAGTCTGGCCAGGACCCTGGAGCAAATTGCCGATCTGCGACCGGATCGTATCTCGCTCTACAATTACGCCCATCTGCCGGCGCGATTCAAGATTCAGCGTCAGATTCCCGACATGGCTCTGCCGAGCCCGGATGAAAAGCTGGCCATGTTTGTTCGGGCCGGCAGGATTCTGCAGGATGCCGGTTATGTGTTTATCGGTATGGATCACTTTGCCCTGGAAAATGATGAAATTGCCGTCGCCCAACGCAATGGCCTGCTGCATCGCAATTTCCAGGGATACACCCTCCATGGCGATGCGGATCTGCTGGGTTTTGGGGTCAGCGCGATCAGTCAGATCGGCAACCTTTATGCCCAGAACATGAAATCATTAAGTCAGTGGTCTGACGCCATTGATCAGGGTCATTCTCCCATTGAGCAGGGCTATCTGCTGGATCGCGACGACCAGATGCGACGGGATCTGATCATGCGACTACTGTGCGACCTGTATGTGGATATGAAGCTGTTCAGCGAACAGTGGCAGATCAATTTTCCCGACTACTTTGTGGACGCTCTGGGGGCATGGGTGGAATTCGAGGCGCAGGGGCTGGTCCGGGTCGATCAGCACCGTCTGGTGATCACGGATCGGGGCCGACTGGTCAGCCGGGCACTGGTGATGCCGTTTGACCGTTATACCCAGAACGAAGCCAGACATCGCTTCAGTCGTATCATCTGAACCTTGTACGTTTGTTGTTCACCCTGCCCTATACTGTAAGGTGAAATTTGCACTACGCAGCCATCAACCGGAGTCGCACCGTGTCCCACCATGTTTCCTGCAATGATTGCAGTCTGAGCCCCATCTGTCTTCCCCTGGCAGTGGCGCCGGCACAGCTTGACGAGCTGGATCGCATCATTCACCGGGGCCGCCCCCTGAAGCGCGGCGAGCACCTGTTTCGCGCGGCGGATGATTTCCAGGCGGTCTACGCGGTCCGCTCCGGCGCGCTGAAAACCTATGTGCTCAGCGATGAAGGCGACGAGCAAGTCACCGGGTTTTATCTGCCTGGGGAAGTGCTCGGTATGGACGGCATCAGCACCGCTCACCATGTTTCCAACGCCAAGGCCCTGGAAACGGCCACGGTGTGCGAAATCCCCTTCTCCAAACTGGAAATGTTGTCCCAGCGGATTCCCACGCTGCAACACCATTTCTTCAGCTTGATGAGCAACGAAATCCGCTCCGACCGTGAGCTGCACATGCTGCTCAGCAAGAAGAACGCGGATGATCGTGTGGCATCGCTACTACTGTCCATGTCAGCGCGCCACCAGCGGCGCGGGCTCAGTGAGCGGGTTTTTCGCCTGCCCATGTCCCGCTACGACATCGCCAACTACCTGGGCCTGGCGGTGGAAACGGTCAGCCGTATTTTTACCCGTCTCCAGCAGAACGAATGGCTGCGCGTGGAAGGCCGGGAAGTGGAAATCCTGGATCGCCGCAGCCTTTGCGGTGAGCGGCAAAATCTGGAGGCCAGTCTGTGAACGCCCCCGTTCTGGCCATTCTCGATAGTGACCTGAAAGCGCCCCAACCGGCGCTGCACAAGGCGCAGCAAATTGCGGATGCCAGTCAGCGACCACTGCATGTGCTGGTCAATGCCTATTCGTCTGCCATGGTTCGGGCTGTCGGTATCGACCAGGAGCGGCAAAACGCCGCCAGGCAGCAAATTCATGGCGCCTGGGAGAAACGGATCCGCCATCTGACGGACCGGGAGGATGGCGAACTTTCCATTCTCTGGCAGAAAGACAGCATGGAGGCGCTGCGCGATAGCATTATTGCCCTGCAACCCGGCATGGTCGTGGTCCACACCAGCGCGGAAACCGGGCTTCGCCGGCACCTGTTTACCCCCCGGGATTGGCAGCTGATCCGCAAGGCACCCTGTCCGGTGCTGTGCGTCCATGGTCGTGCCTGGTCGTCATCGCCGAGGGTGCTGGCTGCCCTTGACCCGGGCAACGAGGCGCAGCAGGACGAGCCGCTGGCCATCCGGGTGCTTGATGCGGCAAATGAGATTGCCCTCCACCTGGGTGGGAGCCTGCGCGCTTGCCATGTCCTGGATGAAATGGACGACAGCATGATTATGCTGGTGGGCGAGGCAATCCCGGATTACGCCGGTGGCATGGATGAGGTGCGTCGCTTCTACCGGGAGCGCTTTCTGAAATTCGGCGCCGCCCATGGGCTTGGGCCGGATCAAATGACGACCCTTACCGGCCCGGTCGCAGCAACCCTGGGCAAATATTGTGACGACCAGGACATGGATGTGCTGGTGGTCGGCACCGTGCACCGCAACCTGCCGGAGCGGGTATTGCTGGGTGCCACTGCGGAATCTGTAATTACCCGTGCCAGCGCCGATGTGCTGGTGATCAAACCCGAAGGCTTCCAGGGTCCCTGGCAAGCCTGATTCAGGAGAACCTTACGATGACAGATAAGAAGGATTTTGCCGACAGCATTCGCCAAAAGCTGGAAGACTGGGATTATCAATTGGATCGGCTGACCGCGCGACTGGGTGACAAGCGAGACGAGTGGCGCGCGGAAGCCAAGCAGAGAATTGCTGACATTGAAGAACGCCGCGACGCGCTGGAAGCGAAACTGGAAAAACTGGAATCCCACGGCGAGGATGCCTGGCAAGACATCAAAGCCGGTGTGGAGCTGGCCTGGGATGGTTTGAAAACCGGCCTTCTTGCCGCCCGTAGCGAATTCGAAGACGGGAAATAATCATTTCTAGGTTCGAGTTACGAGGTTCGAGGTTCGAAATGCAAAAGCCACAATAGAAGCAGTTTTTTGCCTTTCGTAACTCGAACCTCGCGACTCGCAACTGAAATCCCTACTGCTCTTGCCGCCGAAATACCGGTTTTTCCGCTGTGGATTCCTCCGCGCAGAAACGATAACCGGCCACATCAAAATTCTTCAGCTTTGCTGGATCCTTGATGCCCTTCTTGATGACCCACGCCGCCATTAATCCGCGGGCCTTCTTGGCGTAGAAACTGATCACCTTGTACTTGCCGTTTTTCTCGTCCTGGAACACCGGCTCGATGATACGGCCGTTGATGGATTGCTTTTTCACCGATTTGAAGTACTCATTGGACGCCAGATTCAGCAGCACGTCGGTTTTTGCCGTTTTCATATCCTTGTTCAGCTGTTCGGTGATAATGTCCCCCCAGAAGGTGTAAAGGTCCTTGCCGCGAGGATTGTCCAGCCGGGTTCCCATTTCCAGCCGGTATGGCTGCATCAGGTCCAGTGGACGAAGCACACCATACAGTCCCGACAGCATGCGAAACGAATTCTGCGCTTCCTTGAGCTGGTTATCGGTAAAGGTGTCGATTTCAAGGCCGGTATAGACATCACCCTTGAAAGCAAATGCCGCCGGTCGGGCGTTACGCTTGTTGAACGGTCGTTGCCATTGGGCAAACCGTTCCACGTTCAAATGTGCGATTTTGTCACTGACACTCATCAGACTGCTGACATCGGCCGGGGAAAGCTGGCGCGCTCGCTCGATCAGCACTTCGCTGTCGTCCAGCAAACGGGGCTGGGTCGTTTTCAGCGCGGGCAATTCGCTCTCGTAATCCAGGGTCTTTGCCGGGGATACGACAATCAGCATGGTCTACTCCTTTACATATGACTCCCGGGATTATATGAATCAGGGAGTGCGAGGTCTGCAATTCTGGAGAATAAATGCGCCTATTACTGGTATTGACTGTCATTATCGCTGTGACTGTTCTGCTGTGGGGAAGCTGGCAGTGGGGACGCCGACCGTTTTATCTGGTGCTGAGCCTGGTGTTGGCAGGACTGCTGGTGCTCGGCATTGGCGTTTGGCACGGTGGCCGTGATGATCAGGTTCGCCTTCCTCCGGACGGCATCGTGGTGACATTGAAAGGCAGTCTCGCTTCCGAATCCGGCGTACGGCTCACCGGTAATCTGGCCAATCGCAGTGAAATGAATGTGGCGGCCGTCACCCTTCTTGCCCGGGCCCTGTCCTGCCCGGAGACAGGGAGCGAGTGCACGGTGATCTACCAGCAGCCGATTGATCTGCAAATGTATGTGCCCGCCGGCAAGGACTATCCCTTTGCCGTGGTCAGCCGCCACCCGGACGAGGACACCCCGGTGGACCGCTGGGAGCTGGAAGCCATCGACAAGCTGGCCTACCCCAACCGGTAATCCTGGCTGCTACTGGCATCCTGCCGAGCGAATCGTCACAATGCGGCCTCGAGCAGGCTGTTGAAAAGCCGCTTGCGTGTCAGTCTTTCAGGCTGGCTCGCAATCCAGGCACGGTGTTGAAAATGTCCCCTCAAGGGGAATCGAGATATGACAATCCATCAGCTCTTCACCTTCAACACGCAACAACTAGTGCGAGTCAGCCTGGATGACCCGGGAGTACTCGCAGAGCATAAAGGCGTGGCCTGAATGGCCCATCTACTGCTCTTTGTCGCCAGGAAAGGGAGCCACCCTCTCCGTCGCGACAAAACACAACAGCTGCACCTTTCAGGCCACGCTGAGTACGCAAGAGGCGTTTCATTAGCCTGCTAAACTCCCAGGAGTCACTATGGCATCACTGATTGCCGGCCAGCTCACCCCCATTGGCGACCATGCCTGGCGGGTCCTGGCGCGCAACCCGGGCATGATGACCGGGCCAGGCACCAACAGTTATCTGTTTGGCAAGGAAAGCCTGACTGTCATTGATCCCGGTCCGGAGGATCAGGAGCATCTGCAGGCATTGCTGCAGGCCTCGCGTACCCTGGGAAAACCCATAGAACAGATCATCGTCACCCATACCCACCGTGATCACTCCCCCGGGGCGCTGGCCTTGGTGGCAGCAACCGGTGCCCGTTGCCTGGGCCCCGCCGTGCCCGACGACGGGCTGCAGGATGAAAGCTGGCAGGCGGACCGGTTATTGGCCGAGGGTGACCGGGTTGATTGTGGCGGTGTATCGCTGCAGGTAATCGAAACCCCGGGGCACGTGGGCAACCACCTGTGCTATCTCAGTGAAGATGGCCTGCTGTTTACCGGTGATCACCTGATACAGGGCTCGACAGTGGTCATCGCCCCACCCTCCGGTTCCATGCAGGCCTACTTCGCCTCTCTGCGTAAACTCCAGCACCGCGGCATTACCCGCATGGCACCGGGCCACGGGGATGTGATCGGCGATCCGGAGGCCACCCTGAGCCAGACGCTGGCACACCGGCAGAAACGGGAAGACAAGGTCCTGGAGGCGCTTTCCAGCGACGCACAACCCCTGGCCATATTGGTTAAGGATGTCTACGACGATGTGCCCGAGTTCCTCCATGGCGTGGCGCAATTCTCCCTCCAGGCCCACCTGATCAAGCTGGCAGAAGATGGGAAGGCCCAGGAAACCGGTCAAGGCTGGCACAGAACCTGATTGCGCAGCATCTTGGTAGGAGCGCCTCTTGAGGCGCGAAGTCGGCAAGGAGGCTTACGGGGTACGAGAAGCGAGTTTCGAATGGCGAAAAGCAAACCAGCGACGATTCTGGTTTTCGCGACTCGTTGCTCGCTTCTCGCTCCGCCTCTTTCGCACCTCAAGCGGTGCTCCTACAGGTGCACCAATACAAGGTTTTCGCTGTTAACTGCTTTTCACAGCCACCCTTTGCGCTTGAAGAACCAATATGGCGTCAGGCCGGACAGGAACATCAGCCCGATCGCCATGGGATAACCAAAGCGGAAATCCAGCTCCGGCATGATCTCGAAGTTCATGCCATAGATGCTGGCGATCATGGTCGGTGGCAGGAACACCACCGCGGCAATGGAAAAGATCTTGATGATCTGGTTCTGCTGAATATTGATAAACCCCTGCGCCGCATCCATCAGGAAGTTGATCTTGTCGAACAGAAAAGTGGTATGCGACATCAGCGTGTCCAGATCGTGCTGCACCTCGGCACAGGTCCGGCGGCGGACCTTGTCGGTTCTTACATAGCGCTGAATAAAGGAGATGGAGCGCTGGGTATCCATGAGACACAGGCGAATTTTGCCGTTGGTATCCTCCAGCCGGGCCAGCTTTTCGATATCGTCTTCCAGCTCCCCGTTTTCCTCTTCCAGGACGCTGTAACCGACCTGCTCCAGATCCCGATGCACATCCTCCAGGGCATCGGCCAGGTTCTCCACTTTCTGTTCCAGAATGCTCAGCAGAATATCAATGGGCTGTTGGGTCTTCACCCAGCCGCGACGCACACGCAGACGCAACAGGCGAAAGTCCGGCAAGCGGGAATCGCGGAATGACAGCAACCGCCCTTCCTGTACCACAAAGGCGACCGTGGAGGTGCGGGCACGACCTTCTGACTGGAACAGGAACAGGGAATGGACATGCAGGCCCTGCTCGTCGCTGAAAAATCGGGCGGAGGCTTCAATTTCTTCCATATCATCGGACGCTGGCAGCTCCGCTTCCAGAAACTGCTGTACCAGCTCCCGTTCGCTGTCTTCCGAATCGACCAGGTCAATCCAGCTGGCGTCGTCCGCCAGGGTTGGCAGAATGCTTTCTGTGTCCTTTTCACGCAGAACACCGTTCTCGATACGGAAGATATGCAGCATGATGTTTCCCTGATCATGATCGCCGGCAAGCGGCCGGCAGCAACTTGATAATGCACCAGACTTATGACTGTCAACGATCCCGACTTCGGGAATCCAAACAAGGCTCCGGAGTTGATCACATTGGCCGGTGACGCCCGCCTCTGGCTGTGGCGCGATGCCCTGCCCGCTTCGCTGTGCGGATCGCTACAGGCGGCATTAAACGCGCAACTGGACTGGCAACAGCCTCAGGTACAGGTATTCGGCCGCAGCTATACCGTACCACGGCTAACCGCCTGGCATGGCGATGCGGGTATTCCCTATCGTTATTCAGGCCATCAGCATGTGGCGGAGGGCTGGCCGGCGCCCCTTTTGCCTGTGCGGGATGCGGTCAGTGCACTCTGCGGACACCGGTTCAACTCGGTGCTTGCCAATCGCTATCGGAACGGCAGGGACTGCATGGGCTATCACAGCGATGATGAACCGGAATTGGGACCGCAGCCATGGATTGCCTCCTACAGCCTTGGCGCTGAGCGGGATTTCGTTTTTCGCCCCCGTGGTGGCGGCCGACAGTGCCTGTGCCTTGCCTTGCCCGACAACAGCCTGTTGCTGATGAGTCCGGATGTGCAGCGAAGGTTTCAGCATGCGTTGCCACGCCGTCAGCGGGTTCAGGCAGAGCGCCTCAATCTGACCTTTCGCCAGATAATCACCCGCGGTCAACCCCAGAACGCATAGCTGAGCAGAATCGCAGCAATCAGCCCCGCCGCATCTGCCGCCAGGCCACACCAAAGGGCATGGCGGAAATCGCGAATACCGACACTGCCAAAATACACTGCCAGAACATAGAAGGTGGTTTCCGTGGAGCCCTGCATCACCGTGGCCATTCTGGCAGCCAGCGAATCCACCCCCTGGGTCTGCATCACATCCACCATGGCCGCCCGCGCCCCGGAGCCGCTCAGTGGTTTGAGAAAGGCAACCGGCAGTGCCTCCACAAAGCGGGTATCCCAACCGATCGCGGCGGCGGCAAAGCGAATGCCATCAAGAAACAGGTCCAGCACGCCGCCAGCTCGCAACATGGCGATCGCCGCCAACATGGCCACCAGATACGGAATCAGCCTGACGGCAAGGGTGAACCCTTCCTTGGCTCCCTCCACAAAGGTGTCATAGCTATCCACGCCCCCACGCCAGGCGGCGATAAAGAAGGCGCTCAATACCAACAGCAGGATGCCATTGCCCAACAGACTGGAGAGCGTATTGGCCAGCTCGGCCGGAGCCAGCCAGACAATGGTGCCCAGGATCCCCAGGATGGCCAACCAGAGTCCGCCCACCAGCAGCAACAGCGGGTCGGCTAGGGAAATACGCTGAACCCGGGCGGTCACCAGTATCCCCGCCAGGGTGGAGACGGTAGTTGCCATCAGCAAAGGCAGGTAGACCGCTGCCGGGTCGGCGGCGCCCTGTTGCGCCCGAAACAGCAACACCGTCACCGGGACCAGGGTCACTGAGGAGGTATTGAGCACCAGAAACATGATCTGGCTGTCCGTGGCCCGAGTCTGCTGCGGGTTACCCTCCTGCAAGCGCTCCATGGCTTTCAGCCCCAGCGGAGTGGCCGCGTTATCCAGGCCCAGCATATTGGCTGCCAGGTTCATGGAGACGGGGGCGGATGCCTGCGGAGTGCGCCGGACACCGGGCATCAGTCGAGCCAGCAGCGGCTCCACCCAGGAGGATAACCGGGCGGCCAGGTTGCTGGCCTCCGCCATCTTGAATAGCCCGCTCCACAATGCCAGCACCCCGATCAGCCCCAGGCTGACCTCCACGGCAAGGTCTGCCGCGGCCCACAGCGCATTGATTAATCGGCCCGGGGCCTCCATATCACCACTGATGAGCTGGATTACCGCTCCGGCGATACCCGCAAGGAAAAACAGGCTGAAGAGTCTGTGCAAAGCTTCCCCCGTACGCTAGGGTCTTGTTTGGATTGCTGAAAACCGTAATGGAGTGGCTTTTCTGACAGTGCAACTTCGCACCGTCACAATAGTCTACAGGTCAGGGCACCCCTGGATAACTCCTTGCATGCCCGTCTTTATAGGCTGGTTCGTGATCGAGACGCAATTTTGAACGTGTGTGTCCGGCGCGCTTACCGTCAAGAACGGCAATAGAGTACGGGCCCCATGAATGACCACCCACGGGCGGTCGTCTATACTGCAGGTAAACCGTTTGAGATACAGCATGTCATTAGTCCGTAAACTCTTCCCCCTGGCGCTGGCGCTGGTCCTGTTGGGGGGCGCCATTCAGGGAGTGAGTGGCCTTCGTTCCGAGCCGGAGGTTCAGGGTGACCTGAAACCCACCAGCGATCAGCTGGATGCCGCCGAGGAAATCGCCGCCAAGCTGAAGCATCACTACCGGCGACTGGAGTTTGACGACACCCTCTCCAGCCAGGTTCTAGACAGCTATCTCAAGGATTTGGACCCCAATCGGCAGTATTTCCTGGCCACGGATATCCGCGAATTCGAGCGCTATCGCGATCAGCTGGACGACCAGCTGAGCCGAGGCCAGCTGGAAGCCGGTTACACCATTTTCAACCGCTTCCAAGAGCGTCTGGAAACACGCCTGGGCAAGCTCCTCGATACCATCAAGAATGATCTGGATTCGCTGACTTTTGACGACCAGGAAACCGTGGTGGTGGACCGCGAAGATGCGCCCTGGGCCGCCAATGAAGCGGAGCTGGATGCCATCTGGCATCGGCAGCTGAAAAATGCCGTCTTGTCCATGCGACTCAATGACAGCTCGCTGGAAGATATCCGTACCCGGCTCACCCGTCGCTATGAAAGCCAGCTCAAGCGCATTACCCAGAATACCCCGGAAGATGTGTTCCAGGTGTACATCAATGCTTTGACGCAAACCTTTGATCCCCATACCACCTATTTCACGCCCCATAATTCGGAAAATTTTGACATCAGCATGAGCCGCTCACTGGAAGGGATCGGCGCGGTGCTGCAGTACGAGGACGGTTATACCAAGGTGGTGCGTTTGGTCCCCGGCGGCCCGGCAGCGAAAAGCGGCCAGTTGAAACCCGCCGACCGGATTGTTGGTGTTGGCCAGGATGGTGAGACCCCGGAGCCCGTGATCGGATTGCGGCTGGACGAAGTTGTGGACCAGATTCGTGGTCCCAAGGGCACCAAAGTCAATCTGGAAATCATCCCGGCGGGCAGCGCCAGTGAGCACGATACCCGCACCATCACCATAGAACGGAACAAGGTGGTGCTGGAGGAACAGGCTGCCAAGAAAGACGTGATAACCATCGACCGTGATGGCGAAACCCTGAAGCTGGGCGTTATTGAAATTCCTGCCTTCTATCTTGATTTCGCCGCTTTCCACCGGGGAGATCCCAACTATACGAGTACCACCAGTGATGTGGCCAAGCTGCTGGTTGAGCTGCGCAAGGAAAACATTGACGGTCTGGTAATCGATCTGCGCAACAATGGTGGTGGCTCACTGCTGGAAGTCAACAAACTGGTCAGCCTGTTTATTAACCGTGGCCCCACCGTGCAGGTGCGCGAATCCAGCGGCCGGGTCAGCATCGAGGGAGACAAGTTCCCCGGGGTACTCTACGCCGGCCCCATGGCAGTGATGGTCAACCGCTTCAGCGCTTCCGCTTCGGAAATTTTCGCCGGCGCCATGCAGGATTACGGTCGCGCCCTGATTGTCGGCGATCAGACCTACGGCAAGGGCACGGTACAAACACTGCTGGACCTGAACCACGGCAAACTGAAGATGACCAATGCCAAGTTCTACCGGGTTTCCGGGTCCAGCAACCAGAACCTGGGGATCGTGCCTGATGTGGATATGCCGTCGTTGATCGACAAGGACGAGGTGGGCGAAAGTTCCTTGCCCAATGCCCTGCCCTGGGATGAAATCGAATCGGCCAAATACCAACGGGTGAGCGATATTGTTCCCTATTTGCCCGAGCTGCGTGAAAAACATTCCCATCGCATCAATAAGGACCCGGAGTTTGTTTATGTGGAGTCCCTGCGCAAGCTTCTGGACGAAAACCGTAACCGGGTTGAATTGTCACTGAATGAAGATAACCGCACCGCCACGCAAAAGGCGCTGGATCGCGAACGTCTGGCAATCGAAAACCGTCGTCGCCAGTCCCGCGGGGAAGAGCCGCTGGCCAGCATCAAGGAACTGCGTGAGCTGGAGGAACAACGGGCCCTGGATCCGGAAAGTGATGAAGAGGCTATCGATGAAGACCCCTATGTGCGAGAAACCGGTGAAATTCTGGTGGACTACATGAGTCTGATTCGGGACAACCAGGTGGCTCGCAAGTAAGGCTGCCGTCAACAACAAAAAAACCGGCTTTCGCCGGTTTTTTTGTTTCAGGCCAAGGCCTTGAATCCCCAGCGGGCGGGGTCGTCCCCCAACCCGGCTTTCAATGTACGCTTGCCCAACCGGTGATTCAGGTCTTCCAGAGCGCGCTTGGCCGGATCAGGCAGGAAGCGCACACCAAAACTGGCGGCACTGACAGCCGTCTTCACCACCCTAACCGCGGTAGCCGCGGAGACGCTGCTGTGGATATTCAGATCATTCGCAACCTTGTCACCGATCAGGTAACGACTGAAGCCCAGCAACACCTCGTAGGACAGGTTAAAGGGGGGCTTGCCGGCCATATCCCGCAGCAGGGCCTTGGCCAGTGATTCGCTGTCTGCGGTGGGCTCATAGAGATGCGAGGTCAATTGCATGGCAAGGATTTCCTGCTCCTCCAGTGTGGTGGTCAGCAATGCCTCGTCGACGCCAAGCAGATAGCCGGCATAGCGCCAGAAATAATGCATGGACTCATGCTCACGGCGACTGATTTGAAGACCAAGCCGCTTGAGTCCCCGGACCACCATGAAATCGAACTCCAGGATGGTGCCCGCCATGTCTTCCTGATTGATTGGCAGGTCGTATTTGGCATTGTCCCAACGGGGATTGTTGGCAAGAAATTGTCGCACTGCCGCGTGCAGCAACCGTACTTCCATCAAGGTGCGATGCCCCAGGCTGCCCGGGCGGATCCCGTCATCACCGACGATGTTGTGGAGCATCTGTCCGGTTTCGTAAATCCGCCGGGAAACATCTTTCTGCAATCGCCCTGTGGCCACCAGTACCTGGGAAGGTTTGTTGTGGGCATAGCCTTCTACCAGGCTTGAACACATCAACACCAGGCCCTGCAATGCACCGTTGCGGCGGTACATACGCCGTCCCAGCTCCATGGCGTCAAAATCCACCCAGGCTGGAACGCTGTAACAATGGTCCAGAAAGGCCTGGAAATCGCCGCCCTCTTCCCTGGCCCGTTTCTCCACTTCCTCAAGCAAGCCCGAGGGCCGGGTAAACTTGATTTGCGCCGCGCAACGATCCGCCAGCGGATCCTGCACCTGCCGCCAGGCATTCAGTCGCTCATGGGAATAGCGATCCCACCAGACCCGCTCACGGGGGTTTTGTGGGCCAGATTCGAAGCGGGCCAGTTCCTGCGGTGTTGCCATAATTACCCCACGGTTGTTGTTATCCTGGAACTCACGAGTTCTCGAATAACGCTAGGCCAGCGAGGATAGGGGGTCAACACACTAAACAGAGAAATCTGTTACCCCTTCAATCAAGGTATTGATAAGCCATCGGGGGGCATCGAGGGGAAGGTCATGGCCCGCCTGAGGGTGACTCTTGATCGGCAAATCCCAGGCCTGGGCAAGGGTCTGCGAGCAGGCCGGGCTGACAAGGCGGTCCCCTGCCCCGTTGATGATCAGCACCGGGACACTTTCCGGCAAGGCCGCCGGGGCCCGAAAACGCATGGCAGCCAGTAACTGGCGCAGGCTGTTTGCCAGGGAAACCGGGCGTTCCCGCGCGTAACCGGCCCAGGTGTCAGCCAGTTGATGAAGATAGTCTGCCTCACGCAGATTGGACGTGATTTCCAGGATGGCAACCTCCTTGCGCAACCGGTCACGACTGAACACTGCATCACTCAGTAAACGGCGGTAATTCGCCGGGCGCAGGCGTCGCCAGAAGGGGCTGTAGCGACTGGCACTGGTGTTGATCAAACCGGCAAACGCCACATCGCCAGGAGCCTGGCACAACCACTGCACCGCCACCATGCCCCCCAGAGACAAGGCCACAAGATGATAAGGGCCCTGATGCCCCTGCCGGGCCAGCTGGTCTCTGAGATGGGCAACCATGGCTGCAACCCGTGTCGGGCTTTTGTCTCGATAAAACTGGCCATTTCCAGGCAGATCCACCGTCAGCACCTGATCTTGTGGCACACTGGCCTGAAACTGCTCGGGAAAATCCTCCCAGTGCCTCTGCTCACGAACCAGGCCACGCAACAACACCCAGGTTCTACCCATGCCCGCATTCCTCCCGAGATATAGAAAAATCAACCTGTTGCTTTCTGTAAGGGGGTATCGACAGGCTCCTTCAGCCAATGACCCGCTATCTAATACCGGCTAGAATGCCACCGGCACTCAGGATCGCAAACGGAGTTTCCTCACGACTATGACACGAAAAACCGTAAAACGGGTTAAGACGGGCTCGGTTGAGCGACGCTTTTCCATGGCCAAAGCCGGCTTTCTGGCCGGCGCCAAGTATGCGACCGCAAGCGCTGGCTCCATCTTCACCCCAAAGGACCAGCGTGAGGCGCGCCGCAAGGAAAACCTGTCCTCCCGCGCCCAGGAACTGGTAGAGGAACTGGGCAGACTGAAAGGCTCTGTGGTCAAGATTGGCCAGATGATGGCCCTGTTTGGCGAACATTTCCTGCCAGAGGAAGTCACCGAAGCGCTCCATACCCTGGAAAACCAGACCACCGCCCTGGAATGGCCCTCCATTGAACGCCATCTCAAGCGAGAGCTTGGAGAGGTGAAAATGGCGGAGCTGGATATTGAAGAAACGCCGCTCGGCGCAGCCTCCCTGGCCCAGGTCCACAAAGCCATACGCAAATCCGACGGCAAGGAGCTGGTTCTCAAGATCCAGTATCCGGGTGTGGCCGATGCCATTGATTCGGACATGCGCGCCCTGGTCCGGCTGCTGAAGCTGAGCCGACTGGTGCCGATCACCGAGCAGTTCAATCTCTGGCTCGATGAAGTCCGCGAAATGCTCCAGCGCGAAGTGGATTACGACCTGGAGGCTCACACCACCCGGCATTTCCGCCAGATTCTCGCCGAGGATACCCGCTTCGTGGTGCCCGAGATTGTGCCGGAGTACTCCAGCCATAACATCATGTGCATGACCTTCGAGCATGGTATCAGCGTCACCGATCCGTCCGTGCTCAAGCTTTCCCAGGAACGTCGCAATTTCATTGGTCGCGCCATCATGGAGTTGTGCTGCCGGGAGGTATTCGAATGGAACAAGATGCAAACCGACCCGAATTTCGGCAATTACCTGCTGCGATTTGGTGACAGTCCTGAAAATGACCAGATTGTCCTGCTGGATTTCGGTGCCATTCGGGATTTTGACAATGAGGTGCTGGGCCCCGGCCGGGAAATGATCCGCGCTTCCTTTCATCACGACAGTGATCGCCTGATCCGCGCGCTAAACGCCCTGGATTTTCTTGCCCGCGGAGCCCCTCGGCGGCTGCTGGATGATTTCTGCGCGCTTTGCTTCGAGGCCATTGAGGTTCTTCAGGATCCGGACCGCTTTCCGCCCCCGGCGGAGGTACTCAACGACAAGGGCGAGTATTGCTGGGGCAAAAGCAATTTGCCGAACCGCATCATGAATCGGGCCAGCCGCAATGCCCTGTCCGTTCATTTCGATGTGCCGCCCAAGGAGTTTATTTTCCTGGCCCGCAAGTTGCTCGGTGCGTACACCTTTTTGCACGTCATCGAAGCAGAAGTGCGCGGCAACACCATTCTGGAGCCATTTATCCACATGCAGGAAGACGCGGATGTGATCCTGGTTGATCAAAAAACCATCAGCCCGGTCGATTAATGGCTCCGATAGTGACAAAAATGCCCTTTTGTCACCCGCTTATCGGTGCGATAACGAATTGTCATTTGCCAAGGTGGCATCGCCACAATAAGGTTAGCACCCTGCTGAGAGCCTGTTTCAGGCCTTTGCGCTACCGAGGGGGTTAGCCTCCGGCTTGTCTCATTGCCCACACTGCGGCAATGGGGCCACCGGCGGTATTCGACCTTCGCAGTGTGATGGAGACAGTGGCGGCCTTCGGGTCATTACCTTCCACCCCACGCGGTACGCAAGGGCCTGAGACAGGCTCTTGTCGGTCGGCTCCCATGAAGCGACCGTTTAACGAGGCTTTCAAGGTGCCGGGTTGCCAACTCTGCTGCCCTGATAGCCGATTATTTGCGAACCACAGACGGGGGTAACGCAGGTGATTATCGGTGTTCCCAAAGAAATCTGCCCTGGCGAGCAGCGCGTTGCTCTAACGCCTGCCAATGTCAGCGCACTGCTGAAAAAACAAGGTGTCGAGATCATCATCGAGCGTGGCGCTGGTGAGATTGCCGGCTACCCGGACAGCGCTTTTGAAGCTGCCGGTGCCAAGCTGGTTGATCGCGACGAGGTTTTCAACGCCGCTCAGGTGGTCCTGCAGGTACAAACGCCTGGCAGTAACACCCAGAACGGCAACGACGACCTGGAAAAACTCAAGCAAGGCCAGATCGTAATCGGCATGACCGATCCGCTGGCCAACCCGCAATTTGCCCAGACCCTGGCCGACAAGAAAGTCACTGGCCTGGCGCTGGAACTGGTGCCGCGTATCACTCGCGCCCAGGCCATGGATGTCCTTTCTTCCATGGCCATGATTGCCGGTTACAAGTGCGTATTACTTGCCGCCAACGAGTCCCAGCGCATGTTCCCCATGAACATGACCGCTGCTGGTACCATGAATGCGTCCCGCGTGTTCGTTATGGGTGCCGGTGTGGCAGGCCTGCAAGCCTGTGCCACCGCCAAGCGCCTGGGTGCCGTGGTGGAAGCCTATGACGTGCGCCCTGCTGCCCGCGAACAAATCCTCTCCGTTGGCGCCAAGCCGGTGGAACTGGATCTGGATACCGGCGAAGCCGAGGGCAGCGGCGGTTATGCCAAGGCCCAGGGCGAGGACTTCCTGAAGCGCCAGCGCGAGCTGATGACCGAAGTGATCAAGGAAATGGACGTGGTAATCACCACGGCTGCCGTTCCCGGCGCCAAGAGCCCGATCCTGGTCACCGAAGACATGGTCAAGGCCATGAAGCCCGGCTCCATCATTGTGGACCTGGCGGCAGAGCGTGGCGGCAACTGTGATCTGACCGAATCCGGAAAGACCGTTGTCAAACACGGCGTTACCATCGTCGGACCTGAGAACGTTCCCTCCTCAGTGGCCTATCACGCCAGCCAGATGTTCGGCAAGAACATGGAAAACCTGCTTAACCTGCTGCTGGACGATAACGGCGATCTGCAACTGGACTTCGAAGATGAAATCGTTGCGGAAACCGTGATCAGCCATGATGGCGACGTACCCCAGGCCCGCCTGCGTGACCTGCTCGGCCTGCCTGCTCTTGCCAAGCCTGAGCCCGAGGCCGAGGAACCCGCCGAAGCGGACTCCGACGCCAACAAGGAGGAGGAGAAATAATGGATTTCGTAGCCCAACTGACCCTGTTTGTGCTGGCGATCTTCCTCGGTGTGGAGCTTATCACCAAGGTCCCGCCCACCCTGCACACCCCGCTGATGTCCGGTTCCAACGCGATCTCCGGTATTACTATCGTGGGCGCCCTGATTGCCGCCGGGTCTGACTCCGGCATGCTGATCAATGTGCTGGGCTTTATCGCTGTGGTGCTGGCCACCATCAACGTGATTGGCGGCTTTATGGTCACCAATCGAATGCTGGCGATGTTCAAGAGGAAGTAATTCATGCAGAACTGGATTGATATCGCCTACTTGATCGCCGCCTGCCTGTTTGTGCTGGGCATCAAGGGGCTGACCAAGCCGAAAACTGCCGTGCGCGGGAATTTGCTGGCTGCTGCCGGCATGGGTATTGCCGCCGTGGTCACCCTGCTCAATGAGCATATTGTCACCTATGAAATCATTATTGCCGGCGTAGTCGTTGGTGGCCTGATTGGTGCCGTCATGGCCAAGAAGGTCCAGATGACCGCCATGCCGCAGATGATTGCCCTGCTGAACGGTTTCGGTGGTGGTGCATCCTTCTCGGTGGCTTCTGCGGAATTTTTCCGTGGTTCTGCCACCGATACGGTATCCATCATTGCCACCGGTGCGGCCGTACTGATCGGTGCTGTGACCCTGACCGGTTCCCTGGTCGCATTCGCCAAGCTGCAGGAGCTCATCGACGGCAAGCCCATGGGCTTCCCGGGCATGAAGCTGGTTAATGCGGTCCTGTTTATAGGTTCCATCGTTGGCATCGGCTACCTGGTGCTCAACCCGGGTAATGAAATGGTGTTCTGGGGTCTTGTGGCGGCGGCCATGGTACTCGGCCTGTTGCTGGTTCTGCCGATTGGCGGCGCCGATATGCCGGTTGTGATCGCCCTGCTGAACTCCTATTCCGGTGTGGCTGCCTCTGCGGCCGGTTTTGTCATGGGCAACAGCGCCCTGATCATCACCGGGTCCCTGGTGGGGGCTTCCGGTCTGATCCTGACCAGCATCATGTGTAAAGCCATGAACCGCTCACTCACCAACGTTCTGTTTGGTGTGATGGCGGAAGCTGGCGAAGCCATGGACGAAGACGAGGTTTACGCCGGCAAGGTGAAATCCACCTCCGCCGAAGAAGTGGCCATGCTGCTGGAAACCGCCCAGCGCGTTGTTATCGTCCCGGGCTTTGGTCTGGCAATGGCCCAGGCGCAGCACGCAGTGCGTGATCTGGCTGATACCCTGGAAGCTGCCGGCATCGAAGTGGCCTACGCCATTCACCCGGTTGCGGGTCGTATGCCCGGTCACATGAACGTACTGCTTGCAGAAGCGGAAGTGCCCTACGATCAGCTCAAGGATATGGATGCCATCAATCCGACCTTCGAGCAGACCGATGTGGCCATCGTGCTGGGCGCCAACGACGTGACCAACCCCATGGCCCGTGAGGACAAAGGCAGTCCGATTTACGGCATGCCTATCCTCAACGTGGACAAGGCCAAGACCGTGGTTGTGGTAAAACGCTCCCTGAGCGCCGGTTTTGCCGGCCTGCCCAACCCCCTGTTCGCCAAAGACAACACCCTGATGTTGTTCGGCGACGGCAAGGGTGCGGTGCTGGATATCACCACCGCCCTGAAAGAAGGCTGATCCTCTGCGGGTCAGCAAAAAGGGGAGCCTCGGCTCCCCTTTTTTATGCCTGTTTTTCCTCTGCTTCCGTCATTGCAGACAACAGGCCCCGGGCACTTTACCGCCCCCCCCCTCAAGCACGCAAACCGCCTTCCCTTGCCTCCACCGGCCACCGCCAACCTGGCATTGACGCGATAAATGCAAGTGCCCTGCTACGGCGGGTGCGGGGGCGACCTTCCACAAAAAAGCCCGCATTACGCGGGCTTTTCTGCATTCGTTGCGATGAAACAACAGGACTAGTTGAAGGTATACACCACACCAACCGTTACCTGATGATCCGTCTCCTTGGTCCCTGCCGGCACCTTGGATTCATGCTCCAGCAAGTGGCGCAACCGCAGGGCAAAATGGCTGTTGATCTTGCTGGTCAGCGAGGTTTCCATCCGGGTACTGGTGGAGTCTTCGCCGACTTCACTGCTGATTTCTTCCTGGAATTCAGCGCTGTCACTGATCTTCCAGTGGTATTTCAACGCCAGACGAGCAATGGCACTTTCTTCCGTGTCCGCACAATCGCTGTAGGAGTCTTCCGGCTCCAGGCACTGTACGCGGTAACCGGGACCCGCTTCCAGATCCAGGGTATGGGCATCGTTTTCAATAAAACGACGACCCAGACCGATGGCGTAACTGGCCTGATAGTGGAACCCGGAGAAATTGTCTTTCTCGTAAGTGGCCACGTTGAACAGATAATTGCGGGATTCCTCACCGAGCTTGCGATCAAGCTTGTAGGAAGCAAAGTAATTTTCATCGGTACGGTTGTATTCTTCCGTCTCCGGATCGCGCTCTTTCTCGTTGTTGGCGTCTGCCTTGAAGTGGTGGCGCCAGAAGGCACTGTCACGGCTGGCGTTGGCGTGGGCGTTCACCGAATCGGAATCGGTATTGCCGCGTTTGAAAAGCAGGCCAACAGAAATATCCCCGGACCACTTGCTTGCTTCACTGGTGCCTTCCTCGGCCGCTACTGATACCGCCGGCAAGCCGGCGGCAATCAGCATGGCAGCGAGATACTTACTGCGCATGAATCTCTCCTCTACTCACTCTTGTCCAGATGCACATCCATCTGCGGAAACGGAATGCCAATCCCTGCTTCATCGAAGCGGCGCTTCACGGTTTCCGTGGTGTCCCAAAGCACCGGCCAGTAATCCGCGCTTTTCACCCAGGGGCGACAAAGGAAGTTCACAGAGCTGTCAGCCAGCTCACCCACAACAATGGTCGGGGCGGGATCCTTGAGAACGCGTTCGTCAGCGGCCAGAACCTCTTCCAGCACTTTCTTCACCACGGAAAGGTCCGCATCGTAAGCAACACCGAACACCATATCTACCCTGCGAGTGGGCAATTCAGAATAATTGGTGATATTGCCGGACATGATTGACCCGTTCGGCACGGTAATCACCTTGTTGTCCGGGCTGTTCATGATGGTGGCAAAGATGCGGATTTCCTTGACGGTACCCGAGGTGCCACCGGCTTCCACGTAATGGCCTACCCGGAAGGGTTTGAACATGATCAGCATCACGCCGGCAGCGAAATTGCCCAGGGAGTCCTTCAGCGCCAGACCTACGGCCAGACCCGCCGCACCGAGAATGGCAACCAATGACGTGGTTTCTACCCCGAGCTGGTCCAGCGAGGCGATGATCACGAAGACAAACAGCAGTACGTGGATGATATTACTCAGAAACTTGGCCACTTCCGTGTCCAGCTTCTTGTCCATCACCCGGCCAAGCCATCCAGCAATTTTCCCGACGATCCATTTACCGACAATAAAGATGACCAGCGCCGCAATGATATTCCATGCGTAGGGCATCAGGTTTTCGTTGGCAAAGGTTTCCAGTTGAGACAGATATTGATCCATTAAACGTACTCCTCATCCAGTGAGCGCGAATTATGCCCATTCCTGCTTCCAGCCCAAGATGGCGGGTTGCCCCGAAGCAGAATTTTACAAAGGTTTCACCTGAGGCAAACGAAGCACAGACCCCTGCCCGCTGCCGGCTTGCTGCACATAATGAAACCTTCACGCGTCCATGACCAGTCTCAAGGTCCCCATAAGGCAGATTTCCTCATCAATTCATGCACATGTCTGGGTATCTGCCGGGCTGGCCGGTATAATGCCCGGTCACATTTCTGCCTGTCGGAGTCTTCAATGTCCAAGCGCGTGCGTGCCTCCCTGACCGCCCAATTGCAAGAACGCATCCTGATTCTGGATGGCGGCATGGGCACCATGATTCAGGGCTGCAAGTTCACCGAGGAGGACTTCCGGGGGAGCCGTTTTGCCGACTGGCCAAGCGACCTCAAGGGTAACAATGATCTGCTCTGCATGACGCAGCCGGAACGGATCAAGGCCCTTCACAAGGGCTATCTGGACGCCGGCGCTGACATTATCGAGACCAACTCCTTCAATGCCACCTCCATCGCCATGGCCGATTACGACATGCAGGACCTGGCGCGGGAAATCAATGTGGCCGCCGCCCGGGTGGCCCGTGAAGCCGCTGACGAGGCGTCGACGCCTGACAAGCCCCGCTATGTAGCAGGAGTATTGGGTCCCACCAACCGTACGGCCAGCATCAGCCCGGACGTGAACGACCCGGGTTACCGCAACACCAATTTCGACAAGCTGGTTGAAGCCTACCTGGAAGCGCTGGATGGCCTGGTGGAAGGCGGCATTGATCTGATCCTCATCGAAACCATCTTCGACACCCTTAACGCCAAAGCGGCTGTCTTTGCCGTGGATCAGTACTGCTACGAAAACGGCCTGGATCTGCCGGTCATGCTCTCCGGGACGATCACGGATGCCTCCGGCCGGACACTCACCGGTCAGACCACCGAGGCGTTCTACAACTCCCTGCGCCATGCCCGTCCGATCAGCGTCGGGCTCAACTGTGCGCTGGGCCCCATGGAGCTGCGCCCCTATATCGAAGAGCTGTCACGGATTTCCGAGACCTACGTGTCCGCTCACCCCAACGCTGGCCTGCCCAATGAAATGGGGGAATACGATCTCGACCCGGCCACCATGGCCAGGGAAATCCGCGGTTGGGCCGAAAAGGGGTTCCTCAACATCATCGGTGGCTGCTGCGGCACCACCCCCGAGCACATTGCCGCCATGGCGGAGGCCGTGGAGGGATTGCCGCCACGACAGATTCCCGATATCGAGATCGCCTGCCGGTTGTCGGGCCTGGAGCCCTGCACCATCAGCAAGGACTCCCTGTTCGTTAACGTGGGCGAGCGGACCAATGTGACCGGCTCCAAACGCTTTCTGCGCCTGATCAAGGAAGAGGATTACGACGCTGCCCTGGACGTGGCCCGTGACCAGGTGGAGAACGGCGCCCAGATCATCGACATCAACATGGATGAGGGGATGCTGGAATCCGCCGAGTGCATGGTGAAGTTCCTTAACCTGGTGGCATCTGAACCGGAGATCTCCAAGGTACCGATCATGATCGATTCCTCCAAGTGGGAAGTGATCGAGGCCGGTTTGAAATGCATCCAGGGCAAGGGTGTGGTGAACTCCATTTCCATGAAGGAAGGTGAAGAAGCCTTCCTGCACCAGGCGCGACTGCTGCGTCGTTACGGTGCGGCAGTGATCGTCATGGCCTTTGATGAGGAAGGCCAGGCGGAAACCCGTGAGCGCAAAGTGGAAATCTGTACCCGAGCCTACAAGCTGCTCACTGAAGAAGTGGATTTCCCGCCGGAAGACATTATCTTCGACCCCAATATCTTTGCCATCGCCACCGGCATTGAAGAGCACAACAACTACGCCGTGGACTTCATCGAAGCCGTGGCGGACATCAAGCGTACCCTGCCCCACGCCATGATTTCCGGCGGTGTTTCCAATGTGAGCTTTTCCTTCCGCGGCAATGACACTGTCCGTGAAGCGATTCATGCCGTGTTCCTCTACTACGCGATTCGCAATGGCATGGACATGGGCATCGTTAACCCGGCCATGCTGGCGATTTATGCGGATATTCCCGAAGAACTTCGCAACGCCGTAGAAGACGTGGTGCTTAATCGCCGAGAGGATGGCACCGAAATTCTGCTCGATCTGGCCGAAAAATACCGGGGAAGCGGCGCCGAAAAAGCCAAGAAAGAGGATCTGGCCTGGCGTGAATGGGACGTGGAAAAGCGTCTCGAACATGCCCTGGTGAAAGGCATCGCCGATTACGTGGACGAGGATACCGAGCTGGCACGCCAGAATGCCGCCCGGCCCCTGCACGTGATCGAGGGCCCGCTCATGGATGGCATGAACGTGGTCGGCGACCTGTTTGGTGAAGGCAAGATGTTCCTGCCCCAGGTGGTGAAATCCGCCCGGGTGATGAAAAAGGCCGTGGCCTACCTGCTTCCCTTCATGGAAAAGGAAAAGGAGGAGCTTGGCACCCAGGACGAGGCCAACGGCAAGATCCTGATGGCCACGGTAAAAGGCGATGTACACGATATCGGCAAGAATATCGTCGGCGTGGTACTGCAGTGTAACGGCTACGACGTGGTCGATATGGGCGTGATGGTGCCCTGCGAGAAGATTCTGGAAACGGCCCAGGCAGAGAAGGTGGATATCATTGGCCTGTCCGGTCTGATCACGCCGTCTCTGGATGAAATGGTTCACGTGGCCAGTGAAATGCAGCGCCTGGGCATGGATCTGCCGTTGATGATCGGCGGCGCCACCACCAGCCGCATCCACACCGCCGTGAAGATCGACCCGGCCTACGAGCAGGCAGTGGTGCATGTCGCCGATGCCTCCCGGGCGGTGGGCGTCGCCTCCAAATTGCTCTCCAAGACGGCCAAGGCTGATTATGTGGCCGAATTGAAGGAAACCTACGAAGGCCTGCGCGTGCGCCGGAAACAGCAGCAGGTTGACCGCAGCCTGATTTCCATCGAGCAGGCCCGGCAGCATCGCTTCCAGCCAGACTGGTCCAGCTACACCCCGCCCGAGCCAAAGGTGAAAGGTCTGAAGGTGTTCGACGATTACCCGCTGGAGGATCTGGTGCAGCGTATCGACTGGACCCCCTTCTTCCGCTCCTGGGAGCTTGCCGGTAAATTTCCGCGCATTCTGGAAGACGAGGTGGTCGGTACTGAAGCCACCAAGCTTTACCGTGATGCCCAGGCAATGCTTGAGAAAATCGTTGAAGAAAAGTGGCTAACCGCCCGTGCTGTAATAGGTTTTTGGCCAGCAAACTCAGTCATGGACGATATCGAGCTGTACCGTAACCCCGGTGACAAGGAGGCCTTCATGACCCTCCATCACTTGCGCCAGCAGCTCGACCGGACCAAAAGCCATCAGCAAGGAAGTAAAGAGCGCAAGCCTGACTTCTGTCTCAGCGACTTTATCGCGCCCAGGGAAACCGGCCTCACCGACTGGCTGGGCGGCTTTGCCGTCACCGCCGGCATCGGCATCGACGAACACGTGGCACGCTTTGAAGCGGACCACGATGACTACTCTTCCATTATGCTCAAGGCGCTGGCTGACCGGCTGGCAGAAGCACTGGCCGAGCGCATGCACGAAAAGGTGCGTAAGGATTACTGGGGCTACGCCAGCGATGAAGCCCTCAGCAACCAGGACATGATCAGTGAAAAATACCGGGGTATTCGCCCTGCCCCTGGCTACCCGGCGTGCCCGGACCACACTGAAAAAGCCTTGCTCTGGGAGCTGCTGGAGCCGGAGAAGAATGCCGGCATGACCCTGACGGAAAGCTACGCCATGCTGCCTGCTGCGGCGGTGTCCGGTTGGTATTTCTCTCACCCGGAAGCCAAGTACTTCGGCACCGGCAAGCTGGCCAAGGATCAGATGGACGACTATGCCGCCCGCAAGGGAATGACTCGCAAGGAAATCGAGCGCATGGTGCCGCATCTATTGGGCTACATGGACGAAGAGCAAGGCTGAACCAGGACTGCAAAGGCGCAAGCCCCATGGCAACGGCAGGGTTTCGGGACCGGACGCCCCACGCTGCCGGCTGCGCCTGCGAGCCGGGAGATTTTGAGTGCCACGCCCCCACCCGTCTCTTCAGTGATGCTCCTGCGGAAGTTCGAAGCGGGCCTCCCATGCACTGGCATCAATCGATTCCCGGTAGCCGTGCCAGGTGGCATAGCCGAGCACCGGGAGCAGCACAGCAAGCCCCAGATAGGCCGTCAGCAATCCTGACAGCAAGCAGACGCCAATAAGGCTGGCCCAGACAAACAGCGCCAGCTTGTTGCGCAACACCGCATTGATGCTCGTGATCACGCCGGTCACCATGTCCGTGCGGCGATCCATGATCATCGGCAAGGAAAACACGCTGGCAGTGAAGATAATGGCGCAGAACACGGCACCGACACTGCTACCCACCCCGAAGAACAACACGATATCTTTCCAGTGCCATTCGTTAACCGGATAGAAAATGTAAATCAGGTTGGCGGCACGAGCCCAGATCAGGAAGACCACAATCATGATCACCGCGTAGGTCAGCGCATCGCCCATGCACTGCCTGGCCTGGCGCAGACTCTCCCTCAGCGTGGGCACCCGGCCCTGCTGCAGCTGAATGCTGATGTTATAGAGGTTCAGGGCAAGAATGGGTCCCAGGAACACAAAGCCGGAGATCAGCCCAAGATACAGCCCCATGTTGCCAAACCACCAGGTGGCGCCAGTAATCAAGTAGCTGAGGCCCACCATCATCAATCCGTAGATCAGGCTCGGCCCCGGAGCCGCACGAAAATCCTGCCAGCCCTTGCGTAACCAGCGCAAAGGCGCAGACGGGGCGATGGTACGACAGGGTGCCACAAAGGGGCGGGTATCCTCTTCCTGCGGGTTATTATCGTTATTCATCACTGGGCCATGGGGTGAGATGTGACCCGGTCAATCTTCTGCAATCTCCGCGGACACATCAAGCCTGCCGTGGGTGGCATCCAGGTGCCCGGGCAACTCATCCTGGACGCTGTGCATGACGTCACTGGCTGACCAAATCGCAGGAATCCCGTAAGTGACGGCCAGGCTGGCGGCACCATTACAGGGATCCTTTTCGGCAATGACCAGGCCCCCGGCCTGGACCAGCCAGGGCAGCCAGGCGGGTTCTACCTGATCAACCACCACAATATCCCCCGGGCATATCCGGTTCAGGCTCCAGGCACTGCACACCCGCCGTATCGGCCCCTCTGCCCTGCCCGGCACCAGCGATAGCCCGCGCAGCAAAGGACTCAGGCGTTGGCCGCCGCCAAAGCCGTAACCGATTTGATCCATTTTCCAGTCAGGCGCTCCCTGTAAGCCATCATCGAGGTAGCGGAGTTTCCGCTCCCCGATCACCTCGCGACTGGCACTGGCAGGCAGTTGCTGGCCCATCCATAACTGCCACAACTCATCGAAGTAGAGGAAATAGATGTCATCCGGGTGTTGCAGTCGCCCCTGATTGACCGCCACCGCCCCCATGGCGCGCAACAGGCTGCGCAACCGGTTACCGATGGCAAAACGCAAGCCACGAGCCTGACGGGCCAATGCCAGCCAGCGCGCATCCTCCGTGGAGGGCTCGGCACACGTCACCGAAGGCTCCCCGCTGGTGATCGCGTAAAGCGTATGCAGGTTGCCGGCCTGGGCCGGATTCTCGCTAAGGGGCGCATGAACCGGATCGGCCCCCGGACGCAGGCCGGTCTCTGCCAGGGCGTCGCTACGCCCCGCCACCAGCGCGTCGATGGCATCCTTTTCTGCACCGCTGACCAACCACGATAAAGGGAACGGCGCCGTGTAATGTTGGCTGCGGTCCGGCAAGGCCAGATATCCCACCTCGCCTTCCACGCCACTGAGTCGTTCCCCCATGCCATCAAGCTGCATGAGGCCACGCCATAGTCCTTCCTGGGTCGCGGCAGGCTGTTGCCAGCGTTTCAGATCCCGGCTGACACGGGCCAGTGTCAACTGGTGCCGGTAAACCGCCACCCGGTCAGCCAGGCGACCCGCTGAAACCGGCCCCGGTTCGGCCTCCAGCTGCTGCCATGCCGGTGGCAGAAAACGGCTGACGCCGGCATGCTGACCCTGTAATTCACGGAAAAACGCACAGTTGGTGTAAAGATGGCTGTGCTGCCGCCGATAGGGCTCCACCTTGGCCAGGGATTGCCAGCCGTGTTGCCCCACCAGGGGCTCCCAGAAGGCCGTCTTCAGCCACCGCCCCTGCAAGGTGTACCAGAGCGGCGTCTCCACCTGGATAAATAACCCACTGCCGGCCCGACGCGTCCATGCCTCCCGGGGCATGGGAAGGGAGCCGACCGGCAGGGTCTGCAACAGCCACAGCTGCTGCCCATCAAAGACCCATTCCCCGGCCTGGGGCCGTTTGAAATTCTGCTTCAGCTGCTCATGGAGCCCGCGCAACAACGGTTCGCCCACCTGATCACCCAGGGCATTGTCTCCATGGGAGGCATGCACCAGGCGCCCATCCTCATCGAAGATCAGCCGCTGGCGGTCATTGCTGCCGTCCAGGACCCCTTCCACCACCATGTGAGGCAGGTCTTGTCGTAGCGGATGACGGGTAAACAGAACACCAGCAGCCTGCTGGCGCGGTAATGCCTGAATCACCACATGATCCGGCCCCTGCTCACGCTTAAAAATACTCCGCAACGCAGCCGCCAGGGACTCATCAGAATCCAGGTTGAGCAAGCTTTCCCGGCGGGAGTCCGGGTTCATTGGCCCCTGTTGCAGGACCCAGTAACGGTCTTCGCTGAACATGCGTGGCAACGCACGCAGTTGTTGTGCCAGGGATTCCGGCGAATTGTCTTGTACCACTTCCCGGCCCACTCGCCAGCTCGGCGGCACAGGCAGCCCCATGGCCGCCCAGCGCTGCAGGTTTTCGCTGCCCTGCGCGTCAGCAGTCAGTACTTCAATGCCCATGACCTGATTCTTGTTTGACGATGTTTTTCGACAGCCGCAGCCCCAACCCGTACAACACCGGCGTCAGCAGCAGTGCCCCCAGAGCGATTGCCGCGGCAATTCCCCCGAACAGTACCGGCGCTTTCATCAGAGTGCTCATCAGCGAATCCTGCCAGTAGAAAAACCATTGGTTCTCCGCAGGAAACAGCCAGACGTGAAACTGATAAAAAATCTGCGTCGGCCCGACAATGGCCAACCACGCTATCATAGCCCCCAGTGCGAAAACAGTTATCAGAATTCGCTGGCGCATGGGCGGTATGGCCAGGCGGATACACAACAGGGACAGCAACACCCAGAGTGGTGCCAGGGCAACCATCAGCCAGCGGCCGACATCGATCAGATCGGCCACGTCCTGCAGATGACGAATCTCTGCCTCATGCAGTAACGGCACCGGTTTCCGGCCGGGCAAGGTGTAATGAATATCTGCCAGGCCTTCGCCCTGCTGATGCACGGCATCCCGTATTTGCTCAAACGCCTGGATATGCTGTTCGCTCGGCAATTGCTCAAAACCGTATCGAAAGCGATTCTTGGGGCCGTATTCCTGTATATGCGTATCAATGTCTAATTGCTGGTACCAGAACCCGTACCCGTAATTGGCCTGGCTGTATAATGCCCAACTGATAAGAACGGAAAGCAATACAACCGTGACAGCGTAGAAGAACCACACTAAAGTGGCAGCGACCCGGCTTTTTTGTACTGTTTTTTTCATAATATCCCCAAGCATAAACCAGAATAATAAACAGAGGACGTAGCGCCATGCGACCGCTCTTCATGTCGATAGCCCTTTTTCTGGGCGCCTTCGCCATTACCGGCTGTGCCACCACCAGCCTTCCCAAAACCAATGATCGCCTTACCACCCAGGCCCTCGAAGCGGATTACTACCAGGTTCGCATCCCCACACGGGATGGCAAGAAACTGGCCGCCACGGTCTATCAACCGGCGTTGCAGAGCGGCCAAAGTGCGCCGCTGGTTATTGCCACCCACGGTTTTGGCGGTTTCCGTGCGAAACGCCCGCTGTCCGTCTACGGCAAGGCAATTCTCACCGGGGAGGCCGCCATTGCCGCCTGGAAAGCCGGTTATTGGGTGGTCTTCTATGACCAGCGAGGCTGGGGCCAGTCCCAGGGCCGGGTTCACATGATGGACCCGGACTACGAAGTGGCTGACCTGAGCCAGGTCATTGACTGGTCCCTGGCCCACCTGCCCGGAGTCAAGCGGCTGGAAGACGGCAGCCCCGCCATCGGCATGATAGGCGAATCCTACGGAGCCGGCCTGCAAACCCTGGCGGCTTTCACCGAACCCCGTTTAAAAGCCCTGGTGCCGCTTACCGGCTGGTATGACATGAACAGCATCGCTCCCAATGGCGAATTCCGTACAGCCTGGGGGGCAGTATTGCTCGGATTCGGAGGGATCAATAGTGGTTTTGATATTGGAGAGATGTTTGCGGATCCCTGGCGCAGCGCCTTTGATGGCACGGTAAGCCGTGACATGCAGGCACTGATGTATGAGCGCAGCGCCGCCAGTTACTGCGATCAGGGCAAAGCTCCCCATGCGGACGCCCTCTTTATCCAGGGTTTCAGCGACAGCCTGTTCCCTTTCCAGCAGGCAGAAAAAAATTATGACTGCTGGCAGGCACAAGGACGTGACGCGCGCATTATCGGTATGGAAAGCGGCCATGTCATGCCCTGGCCAATTCAGAAATGGCGCGGCTGGGTGCCCTTCTACCAAACCGATGACATGGTGCACTGTGGCGACTACAGCGAAACAACCGTTGATACCATTATCAACTGGTGGGACGAAAAGCTGCGTGGAGAAGACGCCACTGTTCCCCAATACTGCATCAACGTGACCCGCGACCGCGGGATAGCCATGGAAGAAAACGGCATCCTCGACGGGGGTAGCCGTTATGCCCTCTCCCCCACCCGCGTCACTATCCCCCTTGCCGGAGCCTTTGAATGGCTGATGGCCGGGTTCGATATTGGTGGCGACATGTTCCGGGCCATGTGGCCCGGTGCAGACCTTCGCGAGCTGGAACCCAATGGCGGCTTCGGACGTCCGAAATTCGTGCCGCTGTATGTGGCCCGGGGTGACGATGAGGTGCTGTTGGGCAAGCCCCGCATTGCGCTGAGCCTGGCCGGCACCTCAGGCGGCAAAAGCATGCCGGTCTTTGTCGGGGTCGGCATTCAACACGCCAACCGCCGCCGGGTACACGTGGCCAGTGAGCAATTGACGCCCCTGCCGGAAAAAGGCATCCACAATATGGAGTTGCCGGCGGTGAGCCAGCCCCTGAAAGGAGGCGATCGTGTCGGGCTGGTGATTTACGGATTTACCACCCAGTTCCCGCTCAATTCCGCTTTCCTGGCGAGAAATGCCACAGTGAAGGGGGATATCTGGTTGCCTCTGACCCGGGAAGAAGCCATTTCACTGACGCCGGAACGGCCATTCTGAACAACACAGCACGATTTCCGTGCCGACAAAGACGGCGACCTGCAACGAGCAGCGAAACCGTCTTTGTCTTGTATCACCCCGGCAGACACTGAATAGGCAGGCCTTAACCGCCTGTTAACGGTCCCTTACCTGCACCGCGACCTCGGCGGACCGCCTCGTGGCGAACTGGTCTGCGGCAAAACCTTTCAAACCCTCTTCAAAATACAGGCTCACGGTAAACCGCAGCTCCTCCGGCTGCGGCCAGCCATGCAGGGAGTAACCCAGGTTGGGAAGCTGGCCGGGAAATTGTTCCGGCTCCACCGTCAACGAGGCATCATCCTGATAAATGAGCGCCAGCGGCGTTTCCATGAGCTCGTCAGGCACGGTGAGATGGGTGAGCAGCGCAAAATCCCGCTGGCTGTCAAACAGGATCCAGTTGGCATCCATGGTGAGCGCCTGGTCAGCAAACGCCTGATCATCCGGTTTGCCGTCGACAATCACCGGAGAGTCGACAAAATTTGCTGTGTACACAGCGGCGCCTGACTGATTGTTGCCATCCACAGTCACCGACACTTCCGGCTCTTTCAGGGTCGCTCGATAAAGGTCGGGAATTTTGGCGTAGGTATGCGCTTCATAATGCGCCGCGTAGCGCATGGCCTGTACCTGGATGGTCATCACGGGAATACCGGCCAGTACCACCTTGGTACGCAAATGCATCACCGAACGAATCGGCCCCACAGAAAACCCCACCCGTTTGGGTCTGAGGTTGTGATTATCCAGGGTCATACGGGTAAACCGGGACAGTACACCGGCACTCATGCGCATTTTCAGGGTATCGATGATTGACCCCTCGCCCAGATAGCCCCGATAACCCAGATAGCGCCAGTTCAATTCATTATCCGGATCCACATCCAGCTGATAAAGCGCCGTGCGGGTTTCGCCGCTGTCGATATCGTGAGCCACATAATAATTGTCACTTCGCTCAGGATTCCCCTGGACCAGATAGAAATGGCAATCCTCTGCGACGGTCAGCCTGGCAACGAGCTCGCCCTGTTCCGGCTTGAGGTCTGCCGGCGCCCGCGGGCCTGCATCGGTCAGCATCATGAGCAGCTGGTCTTGCCCATCCAGTTGGCCTGGAGAACCTGCCAGCTCAAAGCCTGAATCCGCAAACCAGACCATGCCTTTCTGGTCCATTTCATCGAACTGGTAGGCCACCGGGATAAAGCGCCCTTTCTCCACCCGCATGACCGAAAGACTGGATAACGACATGCCGGATGCGGCGGGCAGCTGCGCGCCGGAAATTTTCACCACGCGGCCTTGATCCAGCGGATCGAAGCGACATTGCGCCTCCGCCGTGACGGTGAAACCCAGAGTGCAAAAAGCCAGAAGAAGGCGAAGGGTCATATTATTGCTGCAGGGTTGCCCGAACGGTGGCAGTGCCCGACTTGCCACCCGGCGTCATTTCCAGATTGCCCAATTGCACGCCTTTTTGCTGCAGGGACTGCAGCCATAGCACGGCCTGCGCAGCGGACTGATCTTCCAGCTGGATACGCACGGAGCGATTCCCATCCGGCGTAAAGTTACGCAAGGTGAGACCGAAATCATCCGCACTGCGGCTCACGTCACTGACCCAGTTGTCTGACAACCGGCTACCACTGCTGGTGCCAGCGCGAGCGGCCATTACGGCACCGCTGTTGGCGTCTATCCATTCCAGTGTCAGCATGTTGGCCACATACTGTTGGCGAGCCTGATTACGGGCCGCCCATGACGGTGCCCAGATAACCCAGTAGAGCACCACAAACAGCGCCACCACCGCGAGCACCTTGAGCACCTGCTGTTCGCGGGCTTCACGACTGGCATACCACTGTTGCAGTTGCGACCAGCGCTGGCCGGCCAGTTTCTTCAATTCGGCAGATGTCATCCCGGTTGCTCCACCTTGATGCGGGCACTGACGCCCTGGGCGCCGTTGCGGTAATTGGCGATGGAGGCATTGCCCCCCTGCTTTCTTATGGCGTTCTGCAGGGCTTCAAGCTGGGCGTAATCCTTGGCCCCCACATCCAGCAGCAACACATTCTGACGCTGGTCATACTGCAGCCGTTTGGGCTCCACCTTCATGTCTTTGAGCACCTGGGCAACCGGCGCCAGCAACGGGAAAAACGCTGCACCACCGCCATCAACGCCACCACCAAGGCGCGCCAGACGGCCCTGGAACTGACGGTTCAGGGCCGAGGTCGCCTTGTCGCCGGGGAACAGCTGTTCATAACGCTGTTTCGCTTGCACCAACGCCTGGTCCGCTGCCTGCTGATAGCGCCACTGCTGTATCCAGAGTGCAACCACCGCAACCAGAAACACCGCGGCAGCCAGGTAGGCAACAGGACGCCAGGGTCCCAACAATGCGTTTTTCTGACGGTCCTGTTTGGGGGTATAGGGGCCGGTCAACAGCTCCTGGCCGTGATACTGACGCAGTTCGTCAAAGAGGGTTGGCAAATCAACCTGTCGAGCCTGATCCAGGCTGTCTCCCAGCAGGGGGGCAAACGCTTCCTGCTGGTCCGCATCAATGACCAGACCCTGCTCGCGATCTATCAACAGCAGCTGCTGACGATTGCCCAGGTCCGCCGTCAGCGGCAGCACCGCCTGCAGACAGTCGGCATCCACCTGCAAGGATGCCATCTGCGCGCCTGCCTCCCTGGCCCATTGCTGGAGCCGGGTAATCAGCTCCCTGCGTACCGCTGATACCTGATAATCGTCCCCACTGCCCTTGCGGGACACGAACCAAAGGTCGTCCGGGTTGTCGAGCAGCTGCTCTTCCAGCAGGTATGGCAGGACGCGCTGAAGATGACGGGCCTGCTTGCGGCTCAGGGAAACGTGGGTCAATCGGGCGCAGGAGACACTGATGACCACCGCCACGTTGCGCCCCTGGCAGGCCGCCAGCGCCTCGCCCAGGCCGAGCCATTGCACCGCCTCACCGCGGTGGGGCTGGAACAGCACGGGGCTGTCCGGTTGCCATTGGGTTTCCCCGGCACCGGCGAGATAAATCAAGGGAGCATCTGCCACGCTATCTGTCCTTCCATCATTATTCTTGAGCATGCGACCCGCCACACCGGGTTGCATCTGGCTTTCTGTTAGCTGCCGTCGGCATTGTAGAAGGGATTGCACGCCGGTTCGAGGGGTGTCAGCAGCGGACTAACCTGACGGCTGAACACGGCGGTTGTTTCCCCTTGACCCGTGGCCCTGCGAAGCCGGCTGACCAGCCGGCTGAGCTGACCATCCACTTCCACATCTACCATTACCTGAAAATACTCGCTGCTGACACCCAATAAACTGGCAAGATCGTTCTTTTCGTCGGCGGAAAGGTCATCAAGTGGGGGCAGTTTCATCAGTTCACTGATTTCAGTGACCGGCTTCTCCTGACGCGCGTCGAGTACCGCCTGCACCGCGGCTGTCCCTGCCATGTCGCCTATCACCGCATCAAGCACCTGGGGAGGCGCGGTATTCACATTCAAGGTGGTCCCTAGTGGCAGGGCCGTCAACAATCCCCACACTTGCGGCTCCGCAGGTTGATCCGCAACCCGAAAGCTGAGCAATGCCCGCATTTCGGATTCATGGGCGGCCGGCAAATTGGGGGTGCGGCGATTACGGTATTCCGGGTCTTCTGCCCCTTCCACGCTGTCGACAATATTGTTGCTGTCCAGCCAATCAGCCATTTCATTGGCCAGCCGGCTGGCATTGGCTTCGCCGGGGAATGTCTGCTCGATCAGGCGGGTCAGTTGTGCGATAGCTCTGGGATTACGGATAAACTCGTCGCCGGAAGCGGTGACCAGCCAGTTCAGGTTAAAGCGACCCTGCAGATCCTGAACGCTGGCGCTGAGCATGGCATCTTCGTAGGGAGTGGGCGGCAGTTGGACCGCCCACTGTTCTTCCACGCAATCGTCCACAATGGCATTGTTGTTGCGGTCATCCTCCAGATCGTCGATCAGCCCCTGCTGGGCCACCACTTCCGCGGCCATGGCGTATTGATAGCGTTTATCCCATTGCAGCAGGTTGTCTGCCCGGGTCAGGAACCGATCCTGCCGGAAGACAATTTCCAGCGTGATGGTGGCAAGGATCGCGAACAGCATCAGCACGATAATAAGGGCTACACCCCGCTGTTTTGCGTTGCGGGTCAGGACCATGGGTTCACCACCGTACGGTAGAATCGGTGAATGGTGTCGCCATCTTCCAGCTCAATTTCCACTTCGATGCTTTTCGGTAATCGCTGCTGCCAGACAGGAACGGCAGCCAGGGCCACATCCGGCCACAGCTCCAGCCATTGCCACTCCCCCTGTGGAGTCTTGTCCAGATAACGCACCGTAAAACGGGCCACATCGTCGATCAGCACATCTTGTTGATACTCGGTGGCCACATTGGTATCCAGCACTGGCCAGTAACGACGATAGAGTTTGCCGTCTTCCAGCGTATAGATAACCCGCTGCATCTCACTGCGCTGGCGCAACCCGAAGGGGTTGGACCAGCCCAGCCGGGTAAATTCCACGTAATTGTCGCGGCCGATAATGGCGGGTTGCGGGTCGCCATAGGGATCGCGGACCGGGCGGCTGATCAGTTGCTCGAAATCCAGGGTCAGGTAGGTGATGGCGCGCTGGTTGCGTTCCATGATGCTGGCGTTGGCATTGAGTTGCTCACGGCCCTGCAGGGCCGTGCCAAGAAAACTGGCCACCCAGACGTAGATAAAGGCAAAAATGGCGATGGTGACAACCATCTCCAGTAGCGTGAAACCGCGAGTCCTGCCGCGCTGTGACATCAGGACGCAGGCTTTCCAATCAGACTGGCCAGGCGATAGGCCATGCCGCCTTTGTCCTTGCCCCGCAGCGGTCCGACTTCAATGTCCACTCGGCGGGTATCCGGATAAGGCCCTTCAGAAACGGTGGTTTCGATCCACCAGTCACGGCCATTGCGGGACACTTCACTGTCCGAGGTGCCGGTAGAAGGCCATTGCTGATACACCTGCATCTCCACCAGTTTGTCGGACGCAACCAGGAACCCCAGATGGGTCTCGTTGATGTTGGTGTAGGCCCGGGCCGTGGCTCCCATGCTCTGCCCCAGGGTAACCATGACCAGCGCCAGGATGGAGACGGCAACCAGCACCTCCACCAGGGTAAACCCCTTCTGCTCACCACTCACGGTGCGGCCTCCTCGTCATTGCCGGCATCCGGGTCACTGAATTGCCCCAGTGCCGACATGCGCAAACGTTGTTCAGCATCCACATCATCGTAGGCGCGCAGGGTCAGGGTCATCGGGGATACCTCACCGCTGGGAAAGAAAAATACCTGGGGGAAATCCGCTTCCTCCTGGCCGTTTTCATCGCCCTCTTCCTGGTCGACCAGGTCGTTGCCTGCGCCGGCCATGACGTCGTCTTTGACCAGGCTCTCGGCCACATCACTGAGGCTGGCCTGATCTTCACCGAGCTCATCCAGTTGCCAGACCAATTCCAGGGATGGCGGTAACGTGTGTGCCTTGAGCGCGGTGTCATCCACGGGCAGGAATTCCCCCTCAACCCTGTCGTAGGCCAGCGGTGTCCACCCGGTGGTTTCCAGTCGCAGCGCCATCAACTGGCCCGAGAAAAGACTGCGCTCGTTCAAGAGCGCCAGCGTGTCCTGCAAGCGGGCGGTTTCCTGCTCCAGTTGGCGACCATCACTGGTCCAGTTGCCCTGGGACACCAGCACTACGGTGAGCAACCCCATCAGCATCACCACAACCATGATTTCCAGCAGGGTGAATCCGGCCTGAATGACGGGGCGCAAGCGCATCTTACTGAATGTCGCGCCAGTTGATGTCGGCATCGGTCCCTTCGCCACCTTCGGCACCGTCAGCGCCCAGGGAAAGCAGGTCGAAGGGCCCGTCTACACCGGGGCTGATATAGACATAATCATTATTCCAGGCGTCCTCGGGCACACTGGAGAGGTACCCGCCATCAGGCCATTTACGGGCGGATGCGGGGCGCTCAACCAGCGCATTGAGGCCTTCTTCGCTGGTGGGGTAGCTGCCATTGTTGAATTTGTAGAGGTCCAGCTGCTGGACGATTTTCCCCATGTTGGCCTTGGTCAGGTCCACCTTGGCGCCTTCACCCTGCCCGATCACATTGGGAACAATCACGGCGGCCAGCAGACCGATAATGGCAACAACCACCATAATTTCCAGCAGGGTGAACCCTGACATGGTGCCTTTCGTTTTCATTCCTTCACCTATCCAGCTAGTAAGTTGTTCATCTGCATGATGGGCAGCATCACAGACAGTACGATCAATACCACCACACCCGCCATGAATAGAAGCATGATGGGCCCCAACAGCCCCACCATGGTATTGACCGTGCTGCTCAATTCCCGTTCCTGGTAGTCGGCTGCGCGGGTCAGCATGTGGTCCAGCTCCCCGCTGGCCTCGCCACTGGCGATCATCTGCACCAGCATTGGCGGGAAATAGCCACTGGCGTCCAGGGCCCGGCTCAGGCTGCCGCCCTCGCGGACCTTGGCCGCGGCATTCTTCACCGCGTTTCTGACTTCAAGATTGCCCACCACCTGGGCGGCAATAAAAAGGGCATCCACCAGCGGCACCCCGGAACGACCGAGAATCCCCAGTGTGCTGGCGAGACGGGCGCTGTCGGCAGCCCGCAACATGGTGCCGACCATGGGCATGGTGACCATTTTCCGGTGCACTCGCAGGCGGAAACCGGGATCACGCATGGCGCGCATGAAGGCCACAACAGCCACAACGACAACCAGTAGCAGCAACCAGCCCCAATCGCGGGCGAAATCACTGAGCGCCATGACGATACGCGTCAACAGGGGCAGGGTCTGGTCACGGCCTTCAAACACCGCCACCAGCTTGGGGACCACAAAGGTCATCATCAGCATGATGACAATGGTGGCGAACACCATGATAAAGGCCGGATAGATCATCGCCTGCGCCACCGAGCGGCCGGTGTCGTGACGGGTTTCCAGGTAATCCGCCAGTTGCTCGAGAACCTGCTCCAGGTGTCCGCTCTGCTCACCCGCAGCCACGGTGGCCCGGTACATCTCCGGGAAGGCACGGGGAAAGGATTCAAAGCTGCTGGCCAGGCTGAAGCCCTCGCGCACCTTGGCGCGAACTGCCAGAACAATGCGTTCGATTCTGTCATTGGCGGCCTGCTTGGCCACCGCGGACAATGCCTGCTCCACAGGCAGGCCGGATTTGAGAAGAGTCGCAAGCTGGCGTGTCAGCAGGGCCTGCTCAGCCCCTTTCAGCTTGCCAGACGCGGAAAATTGCCCGAGACCGCCGGAACGGCCGGAGTCATGGGCTTCATGCACTTCAATGGGCACCCAGCCCTTGTCACGGAGCTGCTGACGCACCTGACGGGCACTGTCCGCTTCCAGAGTGCCTTTCTTGATTTTGCCCCTGTGATCCAGGGATCGATATTCGAATGCAGGCATGGATCAGGGGTCCGGTCAGTCCTCGCGGGTCACACGCAGCACTTCTTCCACGCTGGTGTGTCCAGCCAGTACTTTACGCCAGCCATCCTCACGGATGCCACTGGTGAGGGTACGGGCATGTCGGTTCAGTTCCAGCTCGCCGGCCCGGTCATGGATCAGCTGGCGCATGGTTTCATCAATCATTACCAGCTCATAGATACCGGTTCGCCCACGGTAGCCCTGCTGATTACAGGCATTGCAGCCCTTGGGGTGATAGAGGGTACAGGATTCATCCTCCGGCAATCCCATCATTTTCAATTCGCTGGCACTGGGCTGATAGGGGGTCTTGCAGTCATCGCAGAGAACCCGCACCAGTCGTTGCGCCAGAACCCCCAGCAGGGAACTGGAGAGCAGAAAGGGCTCAATCCCCATATCCTGAAGGCGGGTTACCGCGCCCACGGCGGTATTGGTGTGCAAGGTAGACAGCACCAGGTGACCGGTCAGGGATGCTTGGACGGCGATTTCTGCGGTTTCCAGATCGCGGATCTCCCCCACCATGACCACATCCGGATCCTGGCGCAGGATGGCGCGCAATCCGCGGGCAAAGGTCATGTCCACTTTACTGTTGACCTGGGTCTGGCCGATGCCTTCAAGCTGGTATTCGATCGGATCTTCTACCGTCAGGATATTGCGGGTGCTGTCGTTCAGGTCCGCCAGAGAGGCATACAGGGTGGTGGTTTTACCGGAACCGGTGGGCCCCGTCACCAGGATAATCCCGTGGGGCTTGTGAATCAGCTCGCGCATATGCTGGTCACAGACATCTCCCATGCCCAGGTGCGATAACTGCAAACGCCCTGCCTGCTTGTCAAGAAGACGCAGCACCACCCGCTCGCCATTGCTGGAAGGCATGGTGGATACCCGCACATCCACATCTCGCCCACCAATACGCAGGGAGATACGGCCATCCTGCGGAATCCGCTTCTCGGCGATATCCAGCCTGGCCATTACCTTGATCCGGGAAACCAGCAGGGGCGCCAGTTCGCGCTTGGGAGTCAGGATTTCACGCAGTACCCCATCTACCCGCAGGCGCACTACCAGGCGTCGCTCGAAGGTTTCGATATGGATATCGGAAGCATCCTCACGGATGGCCTCCTGCAGCAGGGCATTGATCAGCCGGATAATCGGCGCATCGTCTTCCTGTTCCAGCAGGTCGGAGGTTTCCGGCAGGGAATCCGCCAGGCTGGCAAGGTCCAGACCTTCCAGGTCGTCAGCGGCCTCCGCGGCAGCCCCCCGCTGCTGCTCATAGGCTATCGCCATGGCTGCGGTAAATGCGGCGTCATCCATGGGAACCAGGGTGGGCAACCGGCCGATGTGACGCTGCACTTCACTCAGGGCGGAAAGGGGGACGTCCTTGCGATAGCATAATTCGCGGCGCCCATCCTTTTCACGCAACAACACACCGTAGCGCCGGGCGAACCCATAGGGCAGCAATGACGGGGGAAGGTCCTGATTTTCCGGCGTCTCGATGTGCTCGTTCATTTCAGTATTTGTCCATCAAATTCTCGATCACATTGGCGGTGATCTCTGTCAGTGCCAGAAACTGGAAACCCACCTGATACTCTCCGGGAGCGTCCAGGACTTCCGACCACACTACTCTGGCGTCAAAGCTGATGGTGTTGACCCCGGAAATTTGATCCGGCAGCACCATTCCCATCTGCAACACCTCACCCTGGGAGATTTCCCGGCGGGTAAACAGCTTGAACCCGTCCAGGCTGATATTCATCAGGCGGCCCACGTTACCACCGGTGCTTCGATCAAACACCACCATTTCCCTAAACAGTTTCTTGCGGGGGTGGCGTCGGTGGTCCTTGCGGCTGTCGCGGACATCATTCTCGTCATCCGCCTTGCGCAGCACAATAACCACACCCGTGAAATTGCCGGCATCGTCATTGATGGCATTACCCCGTACCGACAAGGCTACCAGTCCATCCTCGTCCTGTGTGTACAGGCTGTGTTCGTTTTTCCAGCCTTCACCCTGCTGGCAGGCCTGCCGCAGGGGGGATTCCTGCCACTCCCAGCGGCGCTTGCCGGTATCATCATTGAAAATCAGCGCGGCAATATCCCGGCCTATCAACTCATCACGGGGGCGACGCAGCAGTGCACAGGCGGCTTCATTGCAGAACGATACCTTGCCGCCGGCATCGGCACCGATCAGTGCCTCACCCAGGGCATGAAGCAGCCGCTCATTCTCGTCCTTCAGGCGTTTCATCTGCACCACTGCCTGCTGCAGTTTCTTTCGCTGGCGATCCAGCTCCAGAAACACATTTACCTTGGCTTCGAGAATTTTCTGGTCGATGGGCTTGAACAGATAGTCCACAGCGCCACATTCATAGCCCTTGAAGACATACTTCTGCTCTTTGGAAATAGCCGTCACGAAGATAATGGGGATATGGCGGGTTTTCTTGTTCTTGCGCATCAACTCCGCGACTTCAAAACCGTCCATCTCCGGCATTTGCACATCAAGCAACACCAGCGCGAAGTCGTACTTCAGCGCCAATGACAAGGCTTCATTGCCTGATTGTGCCATGACAAGATTTCGCCCTTCCCCGTCAAGAATAGCCTCGAGGGCGATAAGATTTTCCCTGTGATCATCCACAACCAAAATGTTTTGCTTCATAGGTCTACTACCCTGCAACCTTTTCTGCCAGAAAGGGCCCGATTGCTTCAAGGTCGAGCACTCTGGAAACTGCACCTGTTTTTATTGCCGCTTCGGGCATGGCCGGTGCTTCTGCGCTTACCGGTGACTGGGCAATGGTGAACCCGCCACGACGGTGAATGTAGTCAATTCCTTTTGCTCCATCTTCATTGGCGCCGGTAAGGATAACCCCTGCAAGCTGTTTTCCGTAGACCGCCCCGGCGGAAAGGAACAGCTCGTCTACCGACGGCCGGGAAAAGTGTACGGGCCTTCCCGCAGACAATGCCAGCGTCTCGTCCTCTTCCACCAGCATGTGGTAACCCGGTGGTGCCACATAGACACAACCCGGCTGAATGTCTTCCTTGTCTTCCGGCGCGATCACGGGCAACTGGCAATAACGGGCCAATAGCCATGGCAGCCGGTTTTCAGCACTGGCGTGCTGGTGCTGAACCAGCAAAATGGCGGCCGGAAACCCCACTGGCAATGCCGACAAGATGGTCGTGTAGGCATTCAACCCTCCCCAGGAGGCCCCCATGACGATCGCCTTTACCGGTCCGATCCTGTTTATCACGATGGGTTACCACTGCCCTCCCCGCGCTGGCTCTTGCCCGCTTCATAGGCGGCGCGGTGTGCCTGGGCCTCACGCAGTTTTTGCTGAAGTTCCCGCCTCTGCTTGTCCAGGCTGAGAAAGAAATCCACCTTGCTCTTCAGGATCAACGGGTCCAGGGGCTTGAACAGATAGTCCACAGCGCCTGCCTGGTATCCCTTGAAGACATACTTCTTCTCTTTACTGATCGCCGTCACGAAGATAATAGGGATCGTCTGGGTATCTTTTCTCTGACGCATCAGCTCGGCGACTTCAAAGCCGTCCATACCGGGCATCTGCACATCCAGCAGCACCAGGGATATATCTTCCTTGAGCAGAATCTTCAATGCTTCCTGGCCGGAATACGCCTTGATAAGGGTTCGCCCCTCGCCTTCCAGCACTGCCTCCAGCGACACCAGGTTGGCGGGTTGGTCATCCACGAGTAGCAGCTTCTGCTCTATCATTGGTTGTCTCTAATCATGCGTTGTGAGGGAATTGCCGTTTGCGAAATATCCGCAGCGGTGTATTGATCACATCAAAGGTCTCTTCCTGACCACTGAAACGCAGGCTTTCCTTGGTACCCAGACAAAGGTAACCCCCCATGTCCAGGCTGTCGCTGAACAGCCGTATCACCCGGGCCTGCAGGGCACGATCGAAATAGATCAGCACATTGCGGCACAGGATTACATGCATTTCACCAAAAACCTGGTCCGTTGCCAGGTCGTGGTCGGCAAAAACGATATTGCGCTTGAGGCGCTGCTCCATGATCACGCTGTCGTAGCGTGCGGTGAAATAGTCGGACAGGGAATGACGGCCTCCAGCCCGGCGATAGTTGTCGCCATACTGCTTCACCGCCTCAATGGAATAAATGCCCTTTTTGGCGGACGCCAGCACATTCTTGTCGATATCGGTGGCATAAATCATGGCGCGATCGTAGAGCCCCTCTTCCTCCAGCAATATGGCCATGGAATAGATTTCTTCGCCGGTGGAACAGCCAGCATGCCAGATCTTGATGAAGGGGAAGGTTTTCAGTACCGGCACCACCTCTTCACGGAAGGCGCGATAGAACTCCGGGTCACGGTACATCTCTGTCACATTGACCGTCAGATCATTGAGCAAGGTCACGAAGAACGGCCGGTCCCTGAGCACTTTATCCGTCATCTCCATGATCGAAGCGAAGCCGGACATGGTCATTCTGTGCATCACACGACGACGAATGGAGGCCTTGCTGTAGGAACGGAAATCGTAGCCGTACATCTGATAGATGGCCTCCATCAGCAGGCGGATTTCAATATCCTCCACATTGACCTCGTCATCATCGATGGGATAAGGCTCAGCCATTCATTGATCCTCCAAGACCTACTTGTGGAGCCAGACCCGCAACAGCGAGGTAAGTTTTGCCATATCAATCGGTTTCGAACAGTAGTCATTCGCCCCGGCCTGGATACATTTGGCCCGATCGTCTTTCATGGCCTTGGCAGTGAGCGCCAGGATCGGCAGTTTCTGGAAACGGCTTTGCTCACGGATAAGACTCATGGCCTCATAGCCATCCATTTCCGGCATCATGATATCCATCAGCACGATATCCATTTGCGGATTCGCTTCCAGCACATCCAGGGCTTCACGGCCATTATTGGCAATGGTGATGTCGAAACCCAGCTCTTCAAGCTGGGCCGACAGCGCATAAATATTGCGCATGTCATCATCTACCAGTAGCAGCTGTTTACCCTCGAAAATGTCATCGCGATGCTCAATCGCATCATTGCCGGGACGACGGTTGGCCGGCAATGTGGACTCCAGCCAGTGCAGGAACAGGGAGGCCTCATTCAGCAGGCGTTCATGGGAGCGTTCTGTCTTGAGAATGATTCGATCCGCGTATTTGCGCAGCTTCGCCTCTTCCTCACGGGTCATGTCCTTGCCGGTATAGATCACCACCGGAACGCTGTCATAACTCTCGCTGGCGTGCAGGGTTTCCAGTAATTCAAAACCACTCATGTCCGGCAGGGTCAGATCCAGGATCATGCAATCGAAAACGGTTTCGCGAAGCGCTTTCAACGCTTCCTCACCACTGGTGGCGGCGGTAATTTCCACCCCTTTCTGGTCAAACAGCTCGCGGATACTCTCGTGCTGTATCTCACTGTCTTCCACCACCAGCAGGCGCCGAACATTGGTCTCAATGGCCCCTTCAATCTTGGCGAAAGCAGAAAGGATGTCATCCTGCTTGGCAGGTTTGGTGAGAAAGTCGATGGCTCCCAGCTCCAGCGCCTTCTTGCGCTCATCCCGACCGGACAGGAAATGAACGGGGATATCCTTGGTGCGGGGATCCGCCTTGAGCTTCTCCATGACCTCCCATCCATCAATACCGGGGAGACCGATATCCAGAATGATGGCACTGGGACGGTAGTGACTGGCGTATTCCAGACCGGCCTCACCATCAGAACAAATATGCCCTTCGAGCCCGTAGTCAGCGGCCAACTCCAGGAGGACATTGGCAAATTCAATGTCATCCTCAACGATCAATACAGTTTTTTCCCGCACCACAAAATCGTCTCGACCCGACTCATTCGGGGTCAATGCGGCGGTGTGGGCTTCCGCGTTGCTGCCAATATCTGCCTCACCGGACACATCACCAGGGGTGGCATCCATGGATTCCGCAGAACCTTCAGGCAGATACAGCATAAACGTGGAGCCGGTGCCTTCCCCGTCACTGTAAAGGCTGATCTCCCCGCCCAGCAGGCGGGCAAGTTCGCGGGAAATCGTCAGCCCCAGACCCGTACCGCCGTATTTGCGGCTGGTGGTGCCATCCGCTTGCTGGAACGCCTCGAAGATCAGTTTCTGTTTTTCGGCCGGTATGCCGGCACCGGTGTCGGTAACCGCAAATTTGATGGTTTTCTCGGGCAGAAGATGGCGGGACGGCAGGGACTCCCCCTCTTCCGGGCGGGCAATGGTCAGTGTCACTGAGCCCTGCTCGGTAAATTTCAGGGCATTGGAAAGCAGGTTCTTGATGATCTGCTCAAGGCGCTGACGATCCGTGTAGAAATAATCAGGAAGGTTGTCGCCCAGATTGACATGGAAATCCAGATTGCGGCTTTCCGCCACGTGGGCAAAGTTACGCCGGAAATGTTCACCAATTTCCTGGGCAGACAAGTCATCAATGATGACATCCATCTTGCCTTCTTCAATCTTGGAAATATCGAGAATATCGTTGATCAGACTGAGAAGATCCGAGCCCGCGGAGTGAATGACCTGGGCATGCTCGACCTGCTTGTCATCCAGATTACCCTTCTTGTTCTGGCCCAGCGCATTGGAGAGAATCAGGATCGAGTTGAGCGGTGTCCGCAGTTCGTGGCTCATGGTTGAGAGGAACTCGGACTTGTACTTGGACGACATCTCCAGTTCGCGGATCTTGTCCTCCAGCTCATGGCGAAGCAACTCAAGTTCGTCGTTCTTCTGCGCCATTTCCGTTTTCTGTTCGGTCAGCAGGCGTGCCTGGGCTTCCAGCTCCTCGTTGGTGACCCGGAGCTCTTCCTGCTGGGCCTGCAGACTCTCCTCTGAGGCTCGCAAGGCCTGCGTCTGGGATTCCAGTTCCTCGTTAATTGCCTTGAGCTCTTCCTGTTGCTGCTGCAGTCGGGATTCGGAGGCAGACAACTCCATGGCCTGTTCTTCCAGATCCTCATTGACCTGTGCCATTTCCTCTTTCTGCCGCTCCAGGGCCTCAGCCTGCTCCTGGGTTTGTTCCAGCATCTGTGCCAGCCGCATACGGCTTTGTACGCTGTGCACGGATACCGCAATCACCGAAACGCACTGTTCCAGGAATGTCAGGTCTTCATCACTGAATTCCCGGAAAGCACCGATCTCGAGAACCCCCTTGATTTCGTCATCATGGACAACCGGCATCACCATCACATTGCGGGCCTGCCCGGTACCGGTTCCCGACGCGATACTGATGTAATCCTCCGGCACCTGCTCGAGCAGAATGCTCTTGCGCTCCAGGGCGCACTGGCCAACCAGGGACTCGCCCAGACGGAACGTATTCGCCAGATGTTTGCGGCGCTGCATGGCATAGGAGCTACTTAACGTGAGCTGCTCGGTGGCCGGGTCAAAGCTGTAAAAGGCCCCCACCTGGGCTTCCAGCACCGGCACCAGGAAACTGAGCATATTGTTGCCCAGCTGCTCGAAGCTCATCTCCCCGCGCATGCGGTTGTTAAGCTCGGCCAGATGGTTCTTGATGGTTTCCTGTCGACGATCCTCGGTATGGCGCTTTATCAGCGAATCACGCATCTTGCGAATGGCGTGCAGCAAGTGACCGGTCTCATCACGACCGCCCTTCTCGATCTTGGTATCCCACTTGCCGTTGGCAATATTGTCGGCAGCGTTTACCGCGCCTTCCAGTGGCAAGGTAATGGCACGGGTAACCCGCAGGGCAATGAGAGCCAGCAGCGTAAAGGCCACCAGGCCGAGAAAGAGGCCGATTTTCTGGGTGCTGAGATTGTCCGAGCGGCTGGCGTTCAGTGTGTCTCGAAACGCCTCGTAGCGCTGCTTTTCGAAAGCTTTCTGGTGCGTCTCGTAGGCGTCCTGGAGGCCACGAACATGACTGATGCGTTGATACAGATCATCGGCGGCCGCATCGCTGTTAATCAAGCTGCGCGCCAGGGTGGTGGCTTCGCCGATATAGGCGCTGAAGCTGCGACGCAAATCCTCCACACTGCCCGACAGGCTCGGGTCGGTGCGACGAATATCCGCCAGCCGCTGCTCGAACTCGGCGGCACGACTTTGCGCTTCCTGCAACAGATCCGGGTCAGCCTGGGTGATGGCAGCAATAAAGGATTCACTGATGGCAATGAAATCCACATTGTTGGCATTAACCAACTCCAGAACGGGAAAGTCCTGGCTTTCAATACGTTTCAGGTGATCAATATTGGTTTCGGCGATATAAAAGCTGTAGGCCGCATAAACGACGAACAACGCAATCCCCAGCCCGGCCACAGACAGGATCTTCAGCCGCACTGACAGGTTCTGGAACCAGTTCATTCAGATAGCCCTCTCGCCTTTCCGGCTTTTTGTTCTCATTGCCCCCCGAAAGGGCCATGCCTGTATCCGTGATGGGATGGCGGACCAGGCTAAGACTAAAGTGTGAGGCTACCAGAAAGCGGGCTGATACGGCAATAAAGTGCCTGAAGTTGCGTAACCAGATAGTTGATTTGACTGGGATTTTTTCTGACTAGCGGCAGGTGCAGACTCGGGCCGAGTCAGAATGGGTATCACCGGGAGGGGGAAAGCAATAACAGGAAGCTGGTGCCCGGGGCGGGACTTGAACCCGCACGACCAAAGGTCAACGGATTTTAAGTCCGTTGCGTCTACCAATTTCGCCACCCGGGCGGTGACCGTGCAGGTCGAAAATTGGAGGCGCGGGTCGGAATCGAACCGGCGTACACGGAGTTGCAGTCCGCTGCATAACCACTCTGCCACCGCGCCTTTAAACTGATTTACCAAGAAAAAACCTCGGCGGAACCGAGGCTTTTGAAAACTTGGAGCGGGAAACGAGATTCGAACTCGCGACCCCAACCTTGGCAAGGTTGTGCTCTACCAGCTGAGCTATTCCCGCTTGTCTTGCTTTGAAAAGTCGCCGCGAAGCATGCTTCGTTGCGGGGAGAATTCTACCCATCGCCCCCTCACTGTCAACCCGGCCCGGCTGGTTTTTTCTGATTTTTCAGCACTTTGACTAAAAAACCCTCGATTCTGCCAGGGCCAGACTCGCGCGGGCCGGCTTAACTCCGCTCAGTCACCACTTTTCAGCAATTCCGGGGCGGCAGCGCGCAAATATGCGCCCATGGACCACAGGGTCAATGCCGTGGCCAGATACAGGAGACCGTAGCTGAGCCACAACCAGGGAGTCATCATGATATCGCCCAGGGCATCGAACTCGGGCTTCTGGGCCAGTAACAGGGTGATGGCTGTCATCTGTGTCACCGTCTTGATCTTGCCCAGCTGACTGACCGCCACCCTGCCCCGCTGACCCAGCTCCGCCATCCATTCACGCAGGGCGGATACCGCGATCTCCCGGGACACAATCACCATGGCGGGCACCGCCAGCCAGGCCGTGGCGTGCACCTGCACCAGCATGACCAGGGCCACCCCGACGATCAGCTTGTCCGCCACCGGATCGAGGAAGGCCCCCAGAGGGCTGGTCTGGTTAAGGCGACGGGCCAGGTAGCCGTCCAGCCAGTCGGTAATGCCCGCAGCCAGAAACAGGGCCGCCGCACACATATCGCTCCACTTGAAGGGCAAGTAGAACACCAGAACCAGAACGGGAATTGCCAATACACGAATCATGGTGAGGATATTGGGCAAATTCAGGATCGGGCTCGTTTTCTGCATAGGTACTACCGCCAAAATAAGGGCCTGTTGATACCCCGCTGCTCCGTCGAAATCGTTGCAAAGAGCATAAAAAGACACGAACGCAGGGCATGGCCAGCCATAATGTCTGCCGCTGTCGATCAACGCAGGCAATAACAGGCCGAAAGAGTCAGTATAACGGAAAGGCCACGGTGACTCATTGCCGATTTATCATCAGCCCAGGCCACCCTGACTCAGCGCACGTGGCGATTCTGCCTGTTAGCGCCCCTAATCATGAAACCAGTCATACAGGGTTTGTGCCATCTGGGCATTGATCCCCGGAACACGGGCCAACTCCCCGGCCGAGGCATTGCGTAGCTGTTTCAGGCCACCAAAGTGCGTCAACAGCGCCTTGCGACGCTTTGGACCGATGCCGGGAATTTCGTCCAGAGAGGATTGCTTGCGCGCCTTGCCACGCCGGGCGCGATGGCCGGTGAGCGCAAAGCGGTGGGCCTCATCGCGAACCTGCTGCAACAAGTGCAACGCGGAGTGGGACGGCCCGGGCACCAGTTCCTGACCATCGGGCAGGTACAGCACTTCAAAGCCGGGACGCCTGCTGGGCCCCTTGCCAATAGCCATGACCCGAACGCGATCGTGCAAGGCAAGCGCCTGCATCACACTCCAGGCGCGCTGCATCTGGCCCTTGCCGCCATCAATCAGCAGCAGATCCGGCAACCTGCCCTGCTCTTTGAGCACCCGCTGATAGCGCCGGCGCACCGCCTCTTCCAGCGCTTCATAATCATCACCGGCATGGGCCGGGGACACATTGAAATGGCGATAATCGGTTTTCCTGGCGCCCTGTTGGTCGAACACCACGCAGGACGCCACGGCTTTTTCGCCCTGGGTATGGCTGATATCAAAGCACTCGATCCGGCGAACCGGCTCATCCGCCCCGAGCAAGGCCTCGAGGGCCAGAAAGCGCTGCTCCATGTGCTCGCGGGCGGCCAGCTCGGCCGCCAGGGATTGCTGGGCATTGGTCTGGGCCATGGCAATCCAGGCAGCACGCTCTCCGCGAACCCGCCAGGCCAGACGCACCTTCTTGCCCCAGTGCTGGCTTAATGCCTGCTGTAATGCCTCAGCGCTGGCAGGCTCCAGGCCCAACAGGATTTCCTGGGGTTGCACCGGGTCCTCCCGGTCCCCCAGATAGTATTGCGCCAGGAAGGCCTCGAGAATATCGTTCTGATCTTCCTCGCCGCGGGTATCCGGGCGAAACGTCCGGTGGCCGAGAATCCTGCCCCCGCGAATCATCAATACTTCCAGTACAGCCAGTCCATGGCGGCTATCGATGGCCACCACATCCAGATTCCCCTGGCCGGTTTCCGCATACTGCTTTTGCTGAACAGCCTGTATGGCTGCCAGCTGATCGCGAATAATGGCGGCCCGCTCAAAATCCAGTGACTGGGCCGCACTGTCCATTTCCCGGCTGAGCTGTTCCACCACTTCCCGGCTGCGGCCATCCAGAAAATCCATGGCCAGCTTCACCTGTCGGGCATAGGCCTGTTCACTCACCAGCCCCACACAGGGTGCCGTACAGCGATTGATCTGGTGCTGTAGACAGGGTCGGGTGCGGTTGCGAAAATAACTGTCGCTACAGTTACGTACCTGGAAGACCTTTTCCACCAGGGACAGGGCTTCACGAACCGCGCCACCACTTGGATAGGGACCAAAGTAATGGCTGCCACTGCGGCGACTGCCGCGGTGAAAGGTGATGCGCGGGAAGCGGTCAGAGCTGGTGATACGGATGTAGGGGTAGGATTTATCGTCCCGCAGGAGAATGTTGTAGGGCGGCCGTAGTTCCTTGATCAGCGACTGCTCTAGCAGCAAGGCCTCCGCCTCACTGCCCGTCACTGTGGTCTGGACACTGGCGATACGCCCCACCAGGGCCCGGGTTTTCGGGCTGGTAATATTCTTCTGGAAGTAACTGCTCAGACGGGCCTGAAGATTACGGGCTTTACCCACATAGAGGACGTCACCCTCATCATTGAGCATGCGATAGACGCCCGGCTTGCGAGCGCAGTGATCAAGAAAATGTTGCGGGTCAAACTCTGACAAGGGAACAATCTCGGCCGGTTACTGCCCACAAAGTGTAACAGTTTCGCCCAGCCAGTTGTCTGTTTCCCGTGACCGCCCTGTTGCCATCAGGGAACGGTATTCTCAACCGCATCCAGCATGCCATGGCGTACCGCAAGCAAAGCCATTTCCACATCGCTGGTCACGCCCAGCTTATCGAAAATGCGATAGCGGTAGGTATTGACGGTTTTCGGTGACAGGCACAGTTTGTCAGCCACATCCTGCACCTTGTGGCAGTTGACGATCATCATCATGATCTGCAGTTCGCGCTCGGAGAGCATATCCAGCAGCGTGGCATCCTCACCGGTGTAGGGCTTCAGCGCCATGGTCTGGGCAATTTCCGGGCTGATGTACCGCTGCCCTGTGGTCACAACCTTGATGGCCCTGACCATTTCTTCCAGGCCAGCCCCCTTGGTCATGTAGCCGGCGGCGCCGGCTTTCATCAGCCGCGAGGGAAAGGGTTCCTCCTCGCACATGGTTACCGCGATCACGCGGATGCCCTCGTCCACACGCAGCAATTTGCGAGTTGCCTCAAGGCCGCCGATGCCTGGCATCTTGATGTCCATCAACACCACATCCGGCACCGTTTCCTTGGCCAGTTGCACGGCCTGTTCACCGGAGCTGGCCTCACCAACAACCCGCAAACCTTCAACCTCGTCCAGCATCCTGGAGATACCGGTTCTGACCAGATCATGGTCGTCCACTACCAATACTTTGATCATTGCTGCTTTCCCCCGGGTAATCCTTTACCCACTTCTTTTTCAGTATGTTCCGAAGAGTAGCGTCTGTGCACCCGCATGCATAGGGCAAGATGAACAAACGATGACATAGCGCACGTGCCCCGAATATTTACCGCCCGCCGGCCAGCCTGCATAAAACGGGTTAGCCATTGGTCGCGTTGACGCTGGCAGCAAAACCGCTAACCATAGGCTGCATGCCCGAACGGGCCCATCATAGCGACAATGACAAAGGGCACCCCATGAGCGCAATCGTTTTACTTTTGCTCGGTCTGGGTGGCATGGCCGCCGGATATCTATTCTACTCCCGCTTTATTGCATCCCGCATCTACAAGCTGGACCCTGCCTTTCGCACACCCGCCCACGAATTTGAGGATGGGGTGGATTTTGTGCCGACCAACCGTTTTGTCCTGTGGGGCCACCACTTCACCTCCGTTGCCGGCGCCGCCCCCATTGTCGGGCCGGCCATCGCGGTGATCTGGGGATGGTTGCCGGCCTTTGTCTGGGTAGTGCTGGGCACGGTCTTTTTTGCCGGGGTTCACGACAGCGGTGCGCTCTGGGCCAGTGTCCGCAACCGGGCCAAATCCGTAGGCGCCCTCACCGGCGAGGTGGTGGGTTATCGAGCCCGCACCGTGTTCATGATCGTTATTTTCCTGGTGCTGTTGATGGTGAATGCCGTTTTCGGGGTGGTCATTGCCAAGCTGTTGATCAACAACCCGGGGTCCGTGGTCCCGGTATGGGGTGCCATCGCGGTAGCACTGATCATCGGCCAACTCATTTACCGCCGTATCATTGGCCTGGGACTGGTCTCCGTGCTGGGTGTGATCGCCCTGTACAGCCTGATTTATGTGGGTCCCCAGGTCCCTGTGACATTACCGGAACAGGTCATGGGCCTTTCCGCCAACGCCAGCTGGATTCTGCTGTTATTCGCCTACGCGGCCATCGCCTCCCTGCTGCCGGTCTGGGTATTGCTGCAACCCCGCGATTACATCAATGGGCTACAACTTTTCGTGGGGCTGATTCTGCTCTATGGCGCTGTGCTGATTGGCAATCCACAGGTCGTCGCCCCCATGATCAATAACGATGTGCCTGCAGGGACCCCTTCCCTGTTACCCCTGCTGTTCGTCACCATTGCCTGTGGTGCCATTTCCGGCTTCCACGGACTGGTGGCATCCGGAACCAGCTCCAAACAGTTGGACAAGGAACCCGATGCCCGTTTTGTCGGGTATTTCGGCGCCGTGGGTGAAGGCGCCCTGGCTCTGGCGGCCATCATCGCAGCCACTGCCGGCTTCGCCACTCTGGCGGACTGGCAGGCTGTCTATACCGCTTTCGGTAATGGCAGTCTGAGCGCCTTCGTCAACGGTGGCGCCAATATTCTCGCCGGTGGTACCGGCATGGATGTGGGCGTGGCGGCCACACTTCTCACCGTCATGGCAGCCCTGTTTGCTGGCACCACCATGGATACCGGCCTGCGCCTGCAGCGTTATATCTTCCAGGAGTGGGGGGAAATCTATCAGCAGAAGTGGCTGACCCGCCCTCTCCCCGCCACTCTGCTGGCAGTCGCCAGCTGTTTACTGCTGGCCTTTGGAGCCGGAGGGGCAGACGGTTCCGGCGGCCTGCTGATCTGGCCTTTGTTTGGCACCACCAACCAGTTGCTGGCCGGACTAACCCTGCTGGTGATCACCATCATGCTCGTGAAACGGGGACGCCCTGCCATTTATACTCTGGCGCCTTTGATATTCCTGTTGGTCATGACCCTGTACGCCCTGTTGATCCAGCTGAAAAGTTTCTACGACCAATCAGACTGGTTCCTGCTGGGACTGGATCTGGTCGTACTGGTAGCCGCCTTGCTGGTGACCCTGGAGTGTGCAGCGGCCTTGAAACGCGCCTTTAGCGCCCCACCGGAGAACATCTGATGTCCGGCAAGACTCGGCTGCTTTTTCGCCGTCTGGGCGAACTGGGCGCCCAGTACTACAACGCGCCCTATCGGGCGGCCATCGCTCGGGCCAAACGGGACGAGGAAGACCTGTTCATGCTGCTGGTATTTGCCGAAATGATGGGTGTACCCAACCCGGCGGCCTGGAGCACGCTGGAACTGCAACCGCTGCTCATGGACCGTTTCCACGATTGGCATACCCGCATGGGTATGGAACGCTCCCCGCTCGACCATTTCCGCTGCTGCTGATGGCTGAGACCGCTCTGGATCTGGATCGACTGCTGGCGGAAAAGTCCCTGCTGATGGTTGGCGGCAAGGGCGGCGTAGGGAAAACCACGACCGCCTCGGCACTGGCCCTGCGCGCCGCAGAACAGGGGCGCCGGGTATTGCTGGTATCCACCGATCCTGCCCACAGTCTGGCCGACGCCTTCGACCGGCCCATCGGCAACCACCCGACCCGCATGGCTCCCAATCTGGTCGCCCTGGAGCTGGACCCGGATCAGGAAGTGGAGGCATATCTGGATCGTGTCAGTGCCCAGATGCGGCGCTTTGCCGGCCCGGACCAGGTGCGGGAGCTGGAAAAGCAATTGCGTCTGAGTCGCCAGTCTCCTGGTGCCCAGGAAGCGGCTCTGCTGGAACGCATCGCTCGCACTATCGATGAAGACAGCCGCGACTATGACCTGGTAATTTTCGATACTGCACCCACCGGCCACACTCTGCGACTGCTGAGCCTGCCGGAAGTGATGGCCGCCTGGACCGATGGTCTGTTACGCCACAATGAAAGAGCACGAACCCTGGGCAAGGTGCTCGGACACCTGACTCCCGGCAAGGACCTGGACAGCCCGCTGCAGGACCCCACCGAACACGCCACCGCAGATCTGGACCCGCGCAGTCGAGAAGTGGCAGAAACGCTGATGACCAGACAGCGCCTGTTCCACCGCACCCGACGGCAGCTCAGCGACCCGGACCACACCGCCTTCCTGTTCGTACTGACCCCGGAACGCCTGCCCATCCTGGAAACCGCCCGCGCCGTAGCCACCCTGCGCGACAGCCATATCCCGGTGGCAGGGGCCATCGTCAACCGGGTACTCCCGGATGCCGCCGACAGCGCTTTCTTCGCCGCCCGCCTGGTGCGTCAGCAACGACACATGATCGAACTGGATGAGGCGCTCAAAGGACTACCCAGAATCCAGCTACCGTTGCTGGAGGATGATATTCAGGGACTGGACGGGCTACAGGAATTTGCGGCTTTGCTGGAACCAACGATATAGACACGCAGGTTTTCGAGTTACGAGTTACGAGGAGCGAAAATCAAAACCAGCTTCGACTTTCGCTCCTCGTAACTCGTAACTCGCTACCGCTCCGTCGTCGGTTTCGTCGCCCGATTGGCCATAAAAAAAGCCCGCGCTCTTGCGAGCACGGGCTTCTTGTTTGGCGGAGGGGGTGGGATTTGAACCCACGGACGGTCTCCCGTCGCCGGTTTTCAAGACCGGTGCATTCGGCCACTCTGCCACCCCTCCAGACAGGCCCGCAATAATACATGAGCAATGAAGTCAGTCAATCGCGCTTCGCAAATCCTCGCTGCAACTGGTGGAAAGTTAATCAGCTGCGGGGCCAACTCAATCATCTCCTCACTAAATCGGGAACAATCAGCCACACTGCACATGGGTAGCCGCCTCATCAACGCTTCCCTGTCTTTGAGAGACTGCCACTGCCGATCAGCATTTGTTCAGTCATAGCAAAACCCGATGCCTTTGCCGATTCGGACCAACCCTGTTGCGGCGCCGTTTTGGTCGAAAAACGGCTGTAGCGCCCGCCCTGCCCTGATCCCCCGTCGGACCCATAAAAAATCGACCTTTATGCCTTGTTTCTTCGCTTGATTTTGGCGTTACCGCCCTTATTATCACAGGGACAATTCCTAAGGATGAGTGCAAACACATGAATAACCAGACCAACCCCTATTCCGTCTCTCCGCACGGCGTAGCCGTCACCGGGGAGCGCGCGGCCCAGGTATTGAAGAACACCTACATGCTGCTGGGGCTGTCACTGATTGTGGCCACCGGCGCCTCCTGGTTTGCCATGGCCAGCAACATCGGCTTTGTTAACGTCTGGCTGACCCTAGGCGTGTACTTTGGTCTGCTTTTCGCTACCAACATGCTCCGCAACAGCGCCTGGGGCATTCTGGCCGTATTCGGTTTGACCGGCTGGCTGGGCTTTACGACTGGCCCGATCATCAACATGTACGCGCAAATGCCGGGCGGCATGGAAATCGTAACCATGGCCCTGGGCGGCACTGCAGGCATCTTCGTGGCCATGTCAGCCATCGCTCTGGTGACCAAGAAAGACTTCAGTTTCATGACCAATTTCATCATGGTCGGTATTCTGGTGGCTTTTATTGCGGCAATCGCCAACATTTTCTTCGCCATACCCGCACTGGCCCTGGCGATCTCCGCCGCTTTCGTATTGCTGTCCTCAATGCTGATCCTGTGGCAGACCAGCGCCATCATCCACGGCGGCGAGACCAACTACATCATGGCCACGGTAACTCTGTTCGTGTCCCTGTATAACCTCTTCATGTCTCTGCTGCACCTGCTCACCGCCCTTGGTGGCGATGATTGATGCGGTTTGCCCTTCTGGTCAATGCGGCGGCGGATTCCGCCGCCGCACTGACTGCCCTTGATACTGCCCGGGCATTACTGGCCCACCCCAACTTCCATCTGTACCGCCTTTTCTTCTACCGTGACGCCGTGCACCTTGCCAACCGTCATGCCTGGCGTGGCGACGGCGATCAGGCCTGTGCCGCGCAACAATGGCAGCAATGGCTGGCTGAGAACCCTGTTGATGCAGTGGTTTGTGTAGGCGCAGCCCAGCGACGGGGCGTGGTACCGGATACCCTGGCAGAGGGCTTTACTCTGGCCGGTCTGGGCCAGTGGGCCGATGCTCTTATCAACAGCGACCGGGTCATTCAGTTTGGCTAACCCGATTCTCTACATCGCCACCGGCAGTGCGCCGTTATCCAGCCAGTTTCAGGAAACCCTGGATATGCTGTTAACCGGGGCAGCCTTTGGCCAGCCCACGATCCTGTGGCTCACCGAAGCGTCCCTGTCTCAGCTGCAACGGGCACCCAGCGACGCTCTGGCACAGCTCCCCGACTTTGGCGTACGCTGTGTCACTGACAGTATTGCGCCAGTGGCGCCAGTCCCGGTAGAGACGCTGGACTCTCAATCCTTGCTGAGGCTGCGCGACCAGTGCACTCAGGTTGTGGTGTTCTGAAGCGATGATTCATCTGATCGGTTTTCCCCCGCACAGTCCCCAACGGCGGACATTCGAGACACTGTATCGTGACGGCGATATCTGCGTGTTCAGCGATGCCGGCCTGCTGTGCGCTTCCGGCTTCGCACTGAAAGGCGAAGGCTATTTGCTGCAGCACTCCGCACTGGCTCTGCCGGACAACACCTTGCCTGTTATTGACCACCCCCGGCTGCTGGAGCTGGTCGCCGAACATGGCCCCTGTACCAGTTGGTATTGATATCACGCTCACTCGTCGTACGCTTCACGCAACATGCGCCCTTCCCTGCCTGAAGTGACGGGCATCCACGAGGTTAACCATGACTGAACATGCTTTTGCCCCTTTTGTACGCACACTTGGCCGCGGTAAACGGGCACGGCGCAGTCTCACGCGGGAGGAAGCCCGGGAAGCCATGCAGGCCATTCTCGATGGCCAGGTGGAAGACATTCAACTTGGCGCCTTCCTGATGCTGCTACGGGTAAAGGAAGAAACGCCCGAGGAGCTGGCCGGCTTTCTGGATGCCTGCCGTCCGGTGTGTTACCGGGCGCTGGCCGACCTGCCGGACGTGCAGCTTGACTGGCCCAGCTACGCGGGCAAGAAAAAGCACCACCCCTGGTATCTGCTGGCAGCATTGTTACTGGCTAGCCATGGCATCCGCACCCTGCTTCATGGCGGGCCCGCCCATACCCCGAACCGGGTCTACAGTGACCAGCTGTTGCCACAACTGGGGCTGCCGGTGGCCGATTCTCCACAGGCCGCCGCCGCCCATCTGGATCAGCATGGCCTGGCGTATCTGCCGCTGGAGACTTTCTGCGCGCCACTATCGCACCTGCTGACTCTGCGCTACTTTCTTGGCCTGCGCTCCCCCATCAATACGCTGGCGAGAAGTCTCAATCCGGCCAAAGCGCCCCTGTCCATGCAGAGCGTCTTCCACCCCGCCTACATCGAGCTCCACCAGGGCGCCGCCGACCTGGCGGGTGATCAGGACCTGCTGCTATTCAAGGGCGAAGGCGGCGAACTGGAAATCCGCCCGGATGCGCGCACCCAGATCACCGGCATCCGACATGGCGAACATCTGGAAGGCGCAGCCGTTCTGGATAACGTCATGCCACGGCAAAGCCCCCCTGGCGAGCCGGATGCACAAACCGTGCTGGCGGTATGGCGTGACGAGCAGAGCGATGACTATGGCGAAAATGCAGTGATCCAGACCGTAGCCGTAGCGCTATGGGGACTGGACCGGGCGGCTTCGCTGGAAGACGCACAGGAGCTGGCACGTGAGTTGTGGCAGAACAGGGAAAGGCAATTAATAGTTAATAGTTAATAGTTACGCGGTCAAGCGTATTCGGTTTTCAGACAAAGAAGCCGCGACCACAGCCATGGTCGCGGCTTCTTGCTTTCAAAACAGACGGGCAATCTCGCGTCGTTATTAATTATCCATTATTAATTATTAATTGCCTTTCCCGAACCATTCAAACTGCGAATGCAGGCTCACCACACTGCCAACAATGATCAAGGTCGGCGCATGAACCTCGCGACCTTCAATCTGATCCGGCAGGCTCTCGAGGGTACCGGTGATCACTTCCTGTAGGTTGGTAGTGCCGCGGGACACCAGGGCGATGGGTGTGTCGCCGGCACGGCCGTGTTCCATCAGCTCAGTGCAGATCTGTCGCAGCCCCACCAGCCCCATGTAGAAGACCACCGTCTCCGTTTCACTGACCAGGTGCTCCCAGTCAAGGGTAACGGTCCCATCCTTGCGATGGCCGGTAACGAAGCGCACGGACTGGGCATGGTCACGGTGGGTCAACGGAATACCGGCATAGGCGGCACACCCACTGGCGGCAGTAATCCCCGGCACCACCTGAAAGTCGATGCCCTCCGCCACGATCAGGTCAATTTCCTCGCCGCCGCGGCCAAAGATAAAGGGGTCTCCCCCTTTCAGCCGGCACACCTTCTTGCCCTGTTTGGCGTAATGGACCAGCAGTTCGTTGATATTGTCCTGGGGCAAGGCGTGTTTGTCCCGCGCCTTGCCCACGTAAACCAGTTCCGCATCCCGCCGCGCCAGATCCACGATGCCCTGTCCCACCAGACGGTCATAGAGGACCACATCGGCTTTCTGCAACAGGCGCAGGGCGCGGAAAGTAAGCAGGTCCGGGTCGCCGGGACCGGCGCCCACCAGGTAGACCTCACCACGGCTCAAGCGGGCTGCATCGGCCTGCTCGATGGCTTCGCTGAGCATGGCTTCGGCTTCGCTGTCCTTGCCGGCCATGACTTTTTCGACCAGGGGACCCTCCAGGGCCTGCTCCCAGAACAGGCGGCGGGCGCCCACGTTCTTGAGTTTGTCCTTGAGGGGTTGGCGGAATCTGGCCATCAGGTCAGCCAGGCGACCCCAGCGAGCCGGCAACGCAGACTCCAGCTGATTTCGCAGCTTGCGCGCCAGTACCGGCGAGGCCCCGGAGGAACTGATACTGATCAGCACCGGGGAACGGTCCACGATGGCCGGAAAGATGAAATCTCCCAGAGACGGGTTATCCACCACATTCACCGGCAGGCCTTTTTCCTGGGCCAATTCCGCCACCGAGGCATTCACGGACCCATCGTCAGTGGCACAAATGACCAAAGCCTGACCGGTCAGATCGCCGGATTCAAAGGCACGCTCAACACACTCACCGCCACTTTGCGCCACGATGTCGCACAATTCTGCGCACACTTCAGGCGCAACCACATTCACCTTTGCGCCAGATCGGTGCAGGAGACGCCCCTTACGCAGGGCCACTTCGCCGCCCCCCACCAACAGGGCCGATTTGCCCTGCAGACGCCAGCTGATTGGCAGGAATTCCATGATTGCTCCCTGTTTCAATGACCGGGAGCGTGCTACTGCAACCGCTCCAGGCCTCTCATGTAGGGGCGCAGTGCCTCCGGTACGGTTACGGAACCATCCTCATTCTGATAGTTCTCCAGAATCGCCACCAGTGTACGCCCTACTGCCAGACCCGACCCATTCAAAGTATGTACCAGTTCCGGCTTGCCGGTTTCCGGGTTACGCCAGCGGGCCTGCATGCGGCGGGCCTGGTAGTCACGGAAATTGGAACAGGAGGAGATTTCCCGGTAGCGCTGCTGGCTGGGCAGCCAGACCTCAATGTCATAGGTCTTGGAGGAAGAAAAGCCCAGATCACCGCCACACAGGATCACTACCCGATAGGGTAAATCCAGCTTCTGCAAAATCGCTTCCGCATGACCGGTCAGGGCTTCCAGGGCCGCATCCGACTCTTCCGGGCGCACCAGCTGCACCAGCTCCACCTTCTCGAACTGGTGCTGGCGGATCATGCCGCGGGTATCCTTGCCATGGCTGCCTGCCTCGGAGCGAAAACAGGGGGTATGGCAGGTATAGCGCCGGGGCAGCGCCTCCGCATCGATAATCTCGTCAGCGGCCAGATTGGTTACCGGGACTTCGGCGGTGGGAATCAGGTACAGCTCGCGTTCCCCTTCCATCTTGAACAGGTCATCCGCGAACTTGGGCAGCTGACCGGTGCCGCGCAGGGCTTCAGGACCCACCAGGTAAGGTACATAAACTTCTTCATAGCCGTGTTCGCTGCTATGAATATCGAGCATAAAATCGATTAGCGCACGATGCAGACGGGCCAGGCCACCAGTCATTACCGCAAAGCGGCTGCCGGAGAGTTTGGCAGCACGCTCGAAATCGAGACTGCCCTGCCCCAGCGCCTCGCCCACATCCACATGGTCCTTTGGCTCGAAGGCAAAGGTCTTCGGTGTACCCCACTGACGCACTTCCACGTTGTCGTCTTCGTCATTGCCGGCAGGCACGGCGTCCTGAGGTACATTGGGAATGCCCATCAGGAAATCACGAATCTCATCCTGAATCGCCTTGGCGTTGGCCACCTCCTGATCCAGTTCCTGGTCAATGGTCTTCAGGGATTCGGCCACCTGGGCCTTGGCCTGCTCCACATTCATACCGGACTGGATCAGCTGGCCCACCTGCTTGGACGCTTTCTTGCGCTCGGCCTGCAGATCCTGGGATCGCACGTCCGCCTGTTTGCGGCGAGCATCCAGGGCGGCAAAGGCATCCAGATCCAGGTCAAAACCACGCTTGGCCAGTGCTGCCTTGATGGCTTCACCGTCCTGACGCAGGGCACGAATATCCAGCATGTTTGTTTCACTCCAGGCAAAAAACGCCCGACGCCAGATGCCTGACGCAAGACGCTGATAAGATTCTTCCTGTAGGAGCCATGCTTGCATGGCTCCTACAATGTTTTTTCAGGCAATCGTTACTCGAACACCAACCGTCCCAGCAGCAATCCCAGCCCACCGAGACAAAAACAGACCAGCACCGACGCCAGGGCATAGCCAGCCGCCATCCCGTAGGCTTTCACTTCCACCAATCGAACCAGTTCGAAGGAGAAGGTGGAAAACGTGGTCAACGCGCCGAGCATGCCGGTCATCAACGCCAGCCGCCAGAGCTCACCCACCGGCAGGCTGGCCAGAGCCACCGCCAGAAAGCCGAACAAAAAACTGCCCACCAGATTCACCCCGAAGGTGGCCCAGGGCCAGGTCGGCATGGTCGGCACACCGATCCACAGCGTAGTGGCAAAACGCAGGCTGGCCCCAACAGCTCCGCCGCCGGCAACAGCCAGCCAGGGCGCCAGGGTTGCCATATTCATGACTCGTCCCCGTAGCGTTTCCAGTCACTTTGCTGGTTCAGCTCGCGCAGACGCGCCAGCTTTTCCGCCACCTTGATTTCCAGCCCCCGGTTCACCGGTTCGTACAAGCGGGTCCCGCTGAGGCTGGGCGGAAAGTAGTTCTCGCCAGCCACAAAGGCATCCGGAAAATCGTGGGCGTAATGATACTCGGCACCGAAGCCTTCATCTTTCATCAACTGGGTGGGCGCATTGCGCAGATGCAGTGGCACCTCATCAGTGGGGTGCTCACGTACCAGCGCCCGGGCCTGGTTATAGGCCTTGTAAACCGCATTGCTCTTGGGCGCCACCGCCAGGTAAGCAATGGCCTGGGCGATGGCCAGCTCGCCTTCCGGGCTGCCCAGCCGCTCCTGCACATCCCAGGCCTGCAGGCAGAGCGTCAAGGCACGGGGGTCCGCATTGGCCACTTCCTCACTGGCCATCCTTACCACGCGGCGGGCAATGTACAGGGGGTCACAGCCACCGTCCAGCATGCGCGCAAACCAGTACAGCGCCGCATCCGGATCAGACCCGCGAACGGATTTGTGCAGCGCGCTGATCTGGTCATAAAACAGATCCCCGCCCTTGTCGAACCGACACACCGCATCGCGAAGCACTTCCCGCATCAGCGCCGCATCGATGACCGGGGATTCGCCGTCAGCCAGATCCGCCGCCACTTCCAGCATATTCAGCAATCTCCGGGCATCACCATCGGCGTAGTTCAGCAATAGCTGGCGAGCATCACCGTCAAGCTCCATGCCTTTCAGGGTCGGGTCCGCCAGGGCCCGGGACAGCAAACCGTGCAGGTCCTCCGCGGTCAGTGAGCGCAGTCGGTAGACCCGGGCCCGGGACAGCAAGGCATTGTTGAGTTCGAAAGAGGGATTTTCCGTGGTGGCACCGATAAAGGTGATGGTGCCCTCTTCCACATGGGGCAGGAAGGCGTCCTGCTGGGCCTTGTTAAAGCGGTGCACCTCGTCCACGAACAGGACCGTGCGCCGCCCCTGGCCCAGGCGCACCTGCGCCTGTTCCACCGCCGCGCGGATATCCTTGACCCCGGACAGCACTGCGGAAAGCGTGATAAAGGCCGCATCCACCGCCTGGGCCAGAATCAACGCCAGGGTGGTCTTGCCGGTCCCCGGCGGCCCCCACAGGATCATGGAATGCAGTTGACCCCGCTCCAGTGCCTGGCGAAAAGGTTTGCCGTCGCCCACCAGATGCTGCTGCCCCACGTACTCGTCCAGCGAGGTGGGACGCAGGCGTGCCGCCAGGGGCTGAGCCTGCCGGGCAGCGTCGGTGGCGAACAGGTCGTTCATTGTTGTTGCTGAATCACATCCGTGCCTTCCGGCGGCACGAAGTTGAACAACGCGGCATCAATGCCGGTGTTGATCATCAAGTCGCGAAAATCGATCACGGTTTGCTGACCCAGGGCATCCTGCAGACGCATGGAACGGGGCTTGTCGCCCTCGAAAGTTACATCCAGCTGGTCGAACAAGGGATCGCTGCCTTTCGGCTTGAGGCGGTAGGTGACGCTTTCTCCCTCCCGGCTGCGCTCGGAAATGGCGAAGGCCTCGGCCACGTCAGCAGGTTTGCCGCCAAACAGCAACGCTGGGGTCTGGCCAAGATCCTGACTGAGGGGGCGCACCACCACTTGCTCCAGATCCTTGTCATAGACCCAGACGGTGCTGCCATCGGACACTGCCAGTTGCTCGAAAGGCATTGCCGTGGACCAGTAGAAGCGGTTGCCCCGGGCAACCTGAAACTCCCCTTCCGCTTCCTGCATGTGGGTACCACCCTGGTCCAGCACCATCTGTTCAAACTGGCCCTTCATGGATTCCAGCTTCTGCAGCTTGGACAGCAGCTCATCGGTAGGGGCCGCCCACAACAGGGACGGCATGATCAGTAAACCCGTTAACAGCTTGCGCATTGAAACTCCTTGTTAAACCGGCGGCGGCGCCAGCACTTCGCGCTGGCCGTTGTGCCCCGCCTCGCTGACAACCCCGGCCATCTCCATGGCTTCCACCAGACGGGCGGCGCGGTTGTAGCCGATTTTCAGTTTCCGCTGTACGGACGAAATGGAAGCCCGGCGCGACTGGGTCACATAGGCCACCGCCTCGTCATAAAGCGGGTCGTTTTCGTCATCGCCCCCGCCACCGGCACTTTCCATACCGGGCATGGGCGCATTGAGATCACTGCCACCATCCAGAATTTCGTCCAGATAGTTGGGCTCACCGCGTTTGCGCCAATCGTCACAGACCCGGTGTACCTCTTCATCTGAGACAAAGGCGCCATGGACACGTTCCGGAACACTTTTGCCGCCGGGCAAATAAAGCATGTCACCGTGGCCGAGCAGTTGCTCCGCCCCACCCTGGTCCAGCACCGTGCGGGAATCGATCTTGGAGGACACCTGGAAACCGATCCGCGACGGCACGTTGGCCTTGATCAGGCCGGTGATCACGTCCACGGATGGCCGCTGGGTGGCAAGAATCAGGTGGATACCGGCGGCCCGGGCCTTCTGGGCAATACGGGCAATCAGCTCTTCCACCTTCTTGCCGACGATCATCATCATGTCGGCAAATTCATCAATCACGATGACAATGTAGGGCAGATGCTCCGCCAGTGGTGCCTCTTCCTCCAGATTCATGGGGTCGTCCGGCTTCCACATGGGGTCCTTGAGCGGCTGGCCCGCCTTCTTGGCGTCTGCCACCTTGCGGTTATAGCCGGAAAGGTTACGTACGCCCATGGATGCCATCAGCCGGTAGCGACGCTCCATTTCACCCACCCCCCAACGCAGGGCGCCGGCGGCCTCCTTCATGTCAGTGACCACCGGAGTCAGCAGATGGGGGATGCCATCGTAGACCGCCAACTCCAGCATCTTGGGGTCAATCAGGATCATCCGCACATCTTCCGGGCTGGACTTGAACAGCATGGAAAGCAGCATGGCGTTCACGCCCACCGATTTACCCGAGCCGGTGGTGCCCGCCACCAGCAAGTGGGGCATCTTGGCCAGATCGGCCATGACCGGGTTACCGGCAATGTCCTTGCCCAGCGCCATGGTCAACGGTGACGGAGACTGGTCGAACATCTGGGTGCCGACCACTTCGGTAAAGCGGATCATTTCCCGTTGTTCGTTGGGAATCTCGATACCGACGGTGGTCTTGCCGGGGATCACTTCCACCACCCGCACACTGATCACCGCCAGGGAGCGAGCCAGATCCTTGGCCAGGTTAGTGATTCGCGACACCTTGATGCCCGGTGCCGGCTGGATTTCAAAGCGGGTAATCACCGGGCCGGGCTGCACCGCCACCACTTCCGCTTCGATATTGAAGTCCTTGAGCTTGATTTCCAGCAGGCGAGACATGCCTTCCAGGGCTTCCTCGGAAAAGCCCCCTTTGGACTCTTCCACCTGATCCAGGAGCACCAGCGGTGGCAGCTCGCCAGTAACCTCGGTGGTAAAGAGTTTCTGCTGTTTCTCCTTCTGGACCCGGGCGCTCTTCTCCACCGGTTTGGCCGGTTTGGCGATCTTCGGGGGGGTGCGGGTCTCGGCTTTCTTCTTCGCTTCGCTGATCACCTTGGCGCGCTTTTCATGGGCCTCTTTCTTCTGCTGGGCCTCCTCGCGCTTCTTGCGGCGAGCCTGCCACCAGGCGGGGATTTTCTCGAAGGCCCCCAACACCAGGGCACCCAGCCCTTCGGCCAGAGCGATCCAGGACAGATCCGTAAAGATCGTCACCCCGATCAGGAACAGGGCCACCATGATCAGTGAGCCGCCCAAGGGGTTAAAACCGTCCAGTGCCGCGGCACCGACCTCGTGGCCGAGAATCCCCCCTGCCCCTTCCGGCAGGGCATCCCCCACGGTGAAGTGCATATAGGACAGTGCGGTTCCCGCCAGCATGGTCAGGACAAAGCCCACCAGGCGCAGGCTGAATAATGGCCAGCTGCCCGGCAGACCCGCATGGCGCTCTCTCAGCACCTTGGTGGCCCAAAAGCCCACCAGCACCGGAAACAGATAAGCCATGTAGCCGAACAGGCCCAGCAGCAAGTCAGCGCTGAACGCCCCTGCCCGGCCGGCGGCATTGCGCACCGCATCCACATTGCCCACATAGGACCAACCCGGATCCCGGCTGTCGAAACTGATCAGCGCCAGCAGCAGATACAGGGACAGGGCAATCAGGGCGATCACCATGCCTTCTACCAAACCGCGCTTGAGATGGCGGGAAAACCCGGACTGTCCTTGCCCGGCAACCGTTTTACTCACGCCTTGCCCCTCGCATTCATAAAGTTACGCTTAAAAAAGTGCTGATAACGAATTGAAATTATTGCGATTGTAGTCAATCCCGCTGGGAGCGGCCAGCTTTGTGGCCCCGGCCCGGCCGAGCCGCCGGGCATTATCGCACAATTCCCCCTGGCTGCCTGCCCGGCGTGGAGTCGGTTGGCCAAATCTATAGGATCGATAGGCTTCACGTCACCCCGGTTTTACGGTAGTTTTCACACGCCTTGAATGTGCAGTGCCGCACCCCCATTAGCTGGGTGACAACCTGCCCTTACCTATCAACTGGAGTTCTCAATGAGCGACGTGCAGCACCATCGCCTGATTATCCTCGGTTCCGGCCCTGCGGGTTACACCGCCGCCGTTTACGCCGCCCGTGCCAACCTGAAGCCGGTGGTGATTACCGGGATTCAGCCCGGTGGGCAGCTGACCACCACCACCGAGGTAGATAACTGGCCCGGTGATGTGGAAGGCCTGCAAGGCCCGGACCTGATGGTGCGCATGCAGCAGCACGCCGAGCGCTTCGAGACGCAGATGGTGTATGACCACATCAATGAAGTGGATGTCCGTAATCGCCCCTTCACCCTCAAGGGCGACAGCGGCACCTACACCTGCGACGCCCTGATCATTGCCACCGGCGCTTCCGCCATGTACCTGGGCCTGGAGTCCGAGGAAGCTTTCATGGGCAAAGGGGTGTCCGCCTGCGCCACCTGTGACGGTTTCTTCTACAAGGGCCAGCGCGTGGCTGTCATTGGCGGCGGCAATACCGCCGTTGAGGAGGCCCTGTACCTGTCACACATCGCTGAACACGTTACCCTGGTGCACCGTCGCGACAGCCTGCGTGCGGAGAAAATCCTGCAGGACAAGCTGCTGGCCAAGGACAACATCAGCGTCGAGTGGGATCACACCCTGGAAGAGGTACTGGGCGACGACAGCGGCGTGACCGGTATGCGCATCAAGTCCACCAAGGGTGAAGGCAGCAAGGATCTGGAACTGCAGGGCGTCTTCATTGCTATCGGTCACAAGCCGAATACGGATATCTTTGAAGGTCAGCTGGACATGAATGACGGCTACATCAAGATCCGCAGCGGCATTGAAGGCAATGCGACGGCCACCAGTGTGGAAGGCGTGTTCGCTGCCGGTGATGTGGCTGACCACGTCTACCGCCAGGCAGTGACCTCCGCCGGTGCCGGCTGTATGGCCGCTCTGGATGCGGAGAAGTATCTGGATAACCTGAACCACTAAGCCATGGTGCCGTGGCTGGAGCCGGGGACCCCGTTCCCGGATACCCGCACCGCCCTGCGCGACCCGGACGGCCTGCTGGCCGCCGGGGCTGATCTGAGCCCGGAGACACTCCTCCGGGCTTATTCGTTGGGCATCTTTCCCTGGTACGACGCGGATTATCAACCCATCCTCTGGTGGTCGCCTGCCCCACGTTGTGTGATTCGCCCGCAACGGATACATGTCAGCCGCAGCCTGACCCGCCATCTGCGCCGGACCGACTTTACTGTCACCCTGGATCGCGACTTTGAATCGGTGATGCGTCTGTGTGCCGCCCCCCGGGCAGATGGGATGGGCACCTGGATCAGCGAAGAAATGATCACTGCCTATGTTGACCTGCACCAGCTTGGCTTCGCCCACAGTCTGGAGATCTGGCAGGACGGCGCCATTGCCGGCGGCGTTTACGGTATCAAGCTGGGGGGCGTCTTCTTCGGGGAATCCATGGTATCGCCAAGACAAAATGGCTCAAAGATGGCCTTTGCGGCACTGCGCGCCCTGGCGCCCACCCTCGGCATCGAACTGATTGACGCCCAGGTGGAAAACCCGCACCTGCTGACCCTGGGCGCCGAACTGATTGACCGACCCGCTTTTGAGGGTCTGCTGCACAAGCTCATTCCTGACGCTGCCAAGGCAGAGCGCTGGCCGGATACCGATTGGGACCGGTCCCTGATCCTCGAAAGAGCGCGCTAGAACGCCAGCGACAGAAGCTGCGCCGCTCCTCTCCCGGAAAAGGGCAGAATTAGCGCCCCTGCCCCCTCTCGGGGATATGGCTTCCACCAGGATATTCGCTACACTGAGGCCATGACCGATCTGTCCACGCTGCGGTTCTTCCGCACCCCGGCCCACAGCTGCAGTTACCTGGAGGACCGCCAGGCCTCTACCCTGTTTGTGGACCCCCAGGCCAAACTGTCACCAGAGCTCTACAGCGAACTGAGCTTGCTGGGGTTTCGTCGCAGCGGCGATTATCTCTACCGGCCGCACTGCGAGGGCTGCAACGCCTGTATTCCCGCCCGGGTCCGGGTGGCGGATTTCCAACCCCGGCGCCGTCATCGGCGTATCGAGAAAGCCAACCGGGATCTTACGGTTCATCGTGAGCCGGCCCGCTACACCCGTGAGTTCTACAACCTTTACGCCGCCTATATTGATCAGCGACACGGTGACGGCGACATGTATCCGCCTTCGGAGGAGCAATTTACCAATTTCCTGACCTGCGACTGGGCGGATACCCACTTCTACTGCTTCCGCCGCCGGGGAGACCTGCTGGCGGTGGCCGTGACCGATCAGCTGGCGGACGGTCTCTCTGCGGTTTATACCTTCTTTGACCCGACACTGGCGGAGCGCAGCCTGGGGGTAATGGCCCTGCTCTGGCAGATTCGTCAGTGCCATCACCTGGAGCTTCCCTATCTCTATCTGGGGTACTGGATTGACCAGTGTCAAAAGATGGCCTACAAGAGCCAGTACCAGCCCCTGGAAATCCTCCGCAGTGGTGCCTGGAAAGAGTTCAAGAAGGACTAGAGCGCCCGATACCACCTGGAATAACCCGCTTTTCTTTCCCGCCCCAACTTCTTTTGCAGCCCGGCGTCTTTTCCGGCACAATTGCGCCCGCTAATAGCCGGTAACCCAAGGTATTCGTTGGATGGCGAAAGAAGAGCAGATTGAACTAGAAGGTGTCATCGTTGAAACCCTGCCGAACACGATGTTTCGTGTGAAGCTGGACAACGGTCATGTTATTACCGCCCATATCTCCGGGAAGATGCGTAAATTCTATATCCGCATTCTCACCGGTGACCGGGTCAAGGTGGAAATGTCCCCCTATGACCTGACCAAGGGCCGTATTACGTTCCGCATGAAATAAGTGAAAGGCAGTTAACAGTTAATAAGTAACAGTTAACAGCTAAAAAAATACCCCCGTCTTTTCACAGAGCCGGGGGTATTTTTGTTTTTCCTTAGCTATTAACTATTCACCGCTTCTCTTTATGCTGGCTCCGGCTCCGCCGCCTTGACGGTAAGCGACAGTTGGCCGTCCTTCTCGGTCACATCGACCTGGCCACCGTTAGCTGAAAGCTCCCCGAACAGCAGCTTTTCCGCCAGCGGCTTCTTGAGCTGTTCCTGAATCAGTCGGGCCATGGGGCGTGCCCCCATATCCTTGTCATAGCCCTTGTCCGCCAGCCAGGTACGCGCCGCCTTGTCCACGTTGAGCACCACGCCTTTCTCGTCCAGTTGCGCCTGCAGTTCCACCAGGAACTTGTCCACCACACCGAGGATGACCTCTGTGGACAGCGGCTTGAACTGGATGATGCCATCCAGGCGGTTGCGGAACTCGGGGGTGAAGACCTTTTTCAGCATCTCCATGCCATCGGTGCTGTTATCCTGCTCCGTGAAGCCGATGGTGCGCTTGTTCAGCACTTCCACGCCTGCGTTGGTGGTCATGATCACAATCACGTTGCGGAAATCCGCCTTGCGACCGTTATTGTCGGTCAGCGTGGCATTGTCCATGACCTGCAACAGGATATTGAACACCTCCGGGTGAGCCTTTTCGATTTCGTCCAGCAGCAGCACACAGTGAGGCGTCTTGGTCACGGCCTCGGTGAGCAGACCGCCCTGGTCATAACCCACGTAGCCCGGGGGTGCGCCGATCAAGCGGCTGACGGTATGACGCTCCATGTACTCGGACATGTCAAAGCGCACCAGTTCCACACCCAGAGCCCGGGCCAGTTGCCGGCTCACCTCAGTCTTGCCCACCCCGGTGGGGCCGGCAAACATGAAACTGCCAATGGGCTTGTGTTCGCCCTTGAGGCCCGCACGGGACAGCTTGATGGCCGCCGAGATGGTATCAATGGCTTCCTCCTGCCCGAACACGGTCATCTTCAGGTCCCGCTCCAGATTACGCAGCAGTTCCTTGTCGGAAGACGACACCTGCTTGGGAGGAATGCGCGCGATCTTGGCCACCATGTCTTCCACGTCAGTCTCGTCAATGGTGTGCTTGCGCTGGTCTTCCGGGCGCAAACGTTGCCAGGCACCCACCTCGTCAATCACATCAATGGCCTTGTCCGGCAGGTAGCGATCATTGATATAACGGGCACTGAGCTCCGCCGCCGCCTTGAGCGCGGCATCGCTGTAGGTCACATCGTGGTGCTGCTCAAAACGGCTCTTCAACCCTTTGAGAATCCCCACGGTATCTTCCACCGAGGGCTCTACCACATCGATTTTCTGGAACCGGCGCGACAGGGCCCGATCCTTCTCGAATACGCCACGGTATTCCTGGAAGGTGGTCGAGCCCATGCACTTCAGCTCGCCACTGGCCAGCATCGGCTTGAGAAGGTTGGAGGCATCCATAACGCCGCCAGAAGCGGCACCTGCGCCGATGATGGTATGGATCTCATCGATGAAGAGAATCGAGTTGGGGTCTTTCTTCAATTCGGCCAGCACCGATTTCAGGCGTTTCTCAAAATCGCCACGGTACTTGGTACCGGCCAGTAACGCGCCCAGATCCAGGGAATAGACGGTGGCATCCAGCAGTGGTTCCGGCACCTTCTCTTCCACGATCATCCGTGCCAGACCCTCAGCAATAGCGGTCTTGCCGACACCGGGCTCGCCGACCAGGAGCGGGTTATTCTTGCGGCGACGGCAGAGTATCTGGGCCGCCCGCTCTATTTCGAAAGCACGCCCCACCAGCGGATCAATGCGGTCCGCACGGGCCAGCTCATTCAGGTTGCTGGCATAGTTTTCCAGGGCGCTGGCCGGGGCACTCTCCCCGGCATTTTCCATGTCCTGTTCCGCCTCCATGGACGGCTCCGCATCCTGCACCTGGGAAATGCCGTGGGCGATAAAATTCACCACGTCCAGGCGATGGATATCCTGGCAGTTGAGGAAATAGACTGCCTGGCTTTCCTGTTCGTTAAAGATGGCCACCAGCACGTTGGCGCCGGTCACCTCTTTCTTGCCGGAGGATTGCACGCTGAAGACGGCGCGCTGGAGCACACGCTGGAACCCCAGGGTTGGCTGGGTATCACGATCCGGATCACTTTCCGGCAACAGCGGGGTGGAGTCCTCAATAAACTGGCTTAACGCATCGCGCAGTTCCTCCAGATCCGCACTACAGGCGCGCAGGACCTCGATGGCCGCCTCGTTATCCAGCAGCGCCAGCAGCAAATGCTCAACGGTCATGAATTCATGACGGTGGCTACGTGCATGGCGAAACGCTTCATTCAGCGTCATTTCCAGTTCTTTGCTGAGCATAAGGCTACCTCACTGCAGTACCCGGGAATCCAGCTGGAGAGCCTGAATCAGGCTTTCTCCACCTGACACATCAGCGGGTGCTGATTTTCACGGGCGTATTCCACCACCTGAGTGGCTTTCGTTTCGGCGATATCCTGGGGGTACACCCCGCATACCGCCTTTCCTTCGGTATGAACCGTGAGCATCACGCGAGTGGCCTGCTCCCGGCCCAGATTGAAGAAGTCTTCCAGTATCTCTACCACAAAATCCATGGGGGTGTAGTCATCATTGAGCATCAACACCTTGTACATGGACGGTGGCTTCAACTTCGGCCTGGCCTCTTCCACTGCCAGATCGCCGTGACGATCCGGATCGGAAGGCGAATCCGCAGGCCCGTTACGGAGATCCTCTTTTCCGTGAGCCATTACCCAGTGCCCTTGTTGTTGCCAGTTCATAATGCCTCAAAACCGTTGTAACCCTGCTTGCGTCAGCAGGCAATGAAGAAATGATGGACGGTAACGGATTTTTCAATCCCCCACCGTTGAATATTTCACGGGCTTGACACCCCGCCACGCATGTTTAAAAGTTGCACGATAACTCCGGATTCCAGTTTACCGCAGCAGTCGGCCCGGGGATAACAACAAACAACGACAGCCATTGGATAGGCAAGAGGGAAGGACCATGGCAACGGGACGAGTAAAGTGGTTTAACAACGCCAAGGGGTACGGGTTTGTCAGGCCGGATGAAGGGGGTGAGGACCTGTTTGTTCACTACTCCTATATACAGATGGAAGGCTACAAGAGCCTGAAGGCTGGCCAGCCCGTGGAATACGAGGTTCAGCCGGCCAACAAGGGCTTCCACGCTGTCAATCTCAGGGCTGACGGGGATTACGCCGAAGGCGACCACGAAAAAGGCGCCGCTGAAAATCAGTCGACGCCTTCCTGAGCAATCTGTGCCGCAGGGGTATCTGAGAAATCAGATGCCCATATGCTCTATCACCGCATCCCCGAATTCGGAACACTTCAGCAAGGTGGCATCAGGCATCAGTCGCTCGAAGTCATAGGTCACGGTTTTGGCCGCGATGGCCCCTTCCACACCGTTGATGATCAGGTCAGCCGCATCGTTCCAGCCCATATGCCGCAGCATCATTTCCGCTGACAGGATCAGGGAACCCGGGTTCACCTTGTCCTGCCCGGCATATTTCGGCGCCGTACCGTGGGTCGCCTCGAACAGGGACACGGAGCCACCGATGTTGGCACCCGGGGCAATACCGATCCCCCCCACTTCCGCTGCCAGCGCGTCGGAAATATAGTCACCGTTCAGGTTCAGGGTCGCGATCACGCTGTAATCGGCAGGACGCATGAGGATCTGCTGCAGAAACGCATCGGCGATCACATCCTTGATGATGATATCCTTGCCGGTTCGCGGATTTTTCATGGTCATCCAGGGGCCGCCATCCAGCAACTCGGCGCCAAATCGCTCGCCGGCAAGCTGGTAGCCCCAGTCCTTAAAGGCCCCCTCGGTGTACTTCATGATGTTGCCCTTGTGCACCAGGGTCACGGAATCCTTGTCATTGTCGATGGCATACTGAATCGCCTTGCGCACCAGGCGCTGGGTCCCCTCCCGGGACACCGGCTTGATGCCAATACCACAGCCTTCCGGGAAGCGGATCTGGGTGACGCCCATTTCCTCTCGCAGGAAACGAATCAGCTTGGTCGCTTCCGGGCTGTCGGCCGCCCACTCAATACCGGCGTAAATATCTTCAGAGTTTTCCCGGAAAATGATCATATCGGTGAGTTCGGGGTGCACCACCGGGCTGGGAACCCCTTCAAAGTAGCGCACAGGACGCATACAGGTATAAAGGTCCAGCTCCTGACGCAAGGCCACGTTCAGTGAACGGATACCCCCTCCCACCGGGGTAGTCAGTGGCCCTTTAATGCCCACGGTAAACTCCCGCAGGGCTTCGAGGGTCTCCTCCGGCAGCCAGACATCCGGCCCGTAGACTACCGTGGCCTTTTCTCCTGCATACACTTCCATCCAGGTGATGCCGCGCTTGGTGCCATAGGCTTTTTCAATGGCTGCATTCACCACTTTCATCATTACCGGTGAGATATCAACACCAATGCCGTCCCCTTCGATATACGGAATGATCGGGTGATTGGGGACATTCAGGGACAGGTCCGCATTGACCGTGATTTTGTCACCGTCTGCAGGCACCGTGATCTTTTGGTATCCCATCTACACTACTCCCTCTGAATAAAAGCGAAACAGGTATTTACTGGCGAGTATAGCACCGACCTGCAAGCGGCGGACATCTGCCCGGAGGCCGATTAAGCAAGCTTTCCGCCCGATCTTCAGACAGCCACCCAAGCGGTCAGGGAGCCGGATTGAACATTGCGACTGAAACAGGGCCCGGTGGATTGTCCATAAAAAAGCCGGCTTGCGCCGGCCTTCTTATTCACTGCAGAGACTAGAGTCTGTCGAGGATATTATTGAAGGTGGCACTGGGCCGCATGGCAGCAGAGACCTTGCCAAAATCGGGATTATAGTAACCGCCGATATCCACGGGGGACCCTTGTACCGCAATCATTTCCTTGACGATAGCGTCTTCATTTTCTGTCAGAGCTGAGGCAATGGCGGTGAATTTGCTTTTCAGTTCAGCATCCTCATCCTGCTCGGCCAGCGCCTGCGCCCAGTACATGGCCACATAGAAATGACTGACCCGATTATCGGGCTCGCCGACTTTTCTTGACGGCGACTTGTTCTGCTCCAGATACTGCTCATTCGCCTTATCCAAAGCCGCGGCAATCACCTTGGCCCTTTCGTTGCCGTATTTTTCACCCAGTTCCTCGATGGACACCGACAGCGCCAGAAATTCGCCCAGCGAATCCCAACGCAAATGGTTTTCTTCTGTGAACTGCTGTACGTGTTTCGGGGCCGAGCCGCCAGCACCGGTTTCATAGAGCCCACCGCCGGCCATCAAAGGCACAATGGAAAGCATCTTGGCGCTGGTGCCGAGCTCCAGAATCGGGAACAAGTCCGTCAGGTAATCACGCAACACATTCCCGGTGACCGAGATAGTGTCTTTGCCCCGAATCATCCGTTCCATGGTGTAACGGATCGCCTGAACCGGAGACATGATGCGGATATCAAGCCCGTCAGTATCATGGTCTTGCAGATATTTTTTGACTTTGACAATAAGCTGGGCGTCATGGGCCCGCTCCTTGTCCAGCCAGAAGATGGCCGGGGTATCACTCTGCCGGGCACGGCTGACGGCCAACTTCACCCAGTCACGAATGGGCAGATCTTTCGCCTGACACATGCGCCAGATATCCCCTTGCTCCACTTCATGGGTCAGCAAGATTTCACCGTCTTCACGGACGATGCGCATGGTTCCGGCTGATTCGACTTCAAAGGTCTTGTCATGAGAGCCGTATTCTTCGGCTTTCTGGGCCATCAGGCCCACGTTAGGCACCGAACCACAGGTCACCGGATCGAAAGCACCATGGGTTTTGCAGAAGTTGATCACTTCCTGGTAAATCGTGGCATAGGTGCTTTCAGGGATAACCGCCTTGGTGTCCTTGAGCTTGCCGTCTGCGCCATACATTTTGCCACCCTGACGTATCATCGCCGGCATGGAGGCATCCACAATCACGTCGGAAGGCACGTGCAGATTGGAAATGCCGCGGTCTGAATCGACCATGGCCAGTTCAGGGCGGTGCAAATAGCAGGCACGAATGGTGGATTCGATTTCCAGACGCTGGGAAATCGGCAACTCTTCGATCTTCTGGTAGATGTGGCTCAGGCCATTGTTCGGGTTGGCGCCGATCTCATCGAGAATCTCGCCATGCTTGTCGAACAGCTCCTTGTAGAAACGGCGAACCGCATAGCCGAACACAATGGGGTGAGACACCTTCATCATGGTGGCTTTCACGTGCAGGGAGAACAGAATGCCGGTTTCCTTGGCATCATCGATCTGCTTGTCAAAAAAGTCGCACAGTGCCTTTTTGCTCATATACATGGCATCAATCACTTCGCCATCCAGCAACGGCAATTCCGGCTTCATGACCGTGACATTGCCCTCGGCATTCTCAAACTCGATGCGAACATTGCAGGCTTTCTCGACCGTCAGGGAGGTTTCATGGGAAAAGAAATCGCCGCCACGCATGTGCGCGACATGGGTGCGCGATGCCGGGCTCCAGTACCCCATGCTGTGAGGGTTCTTGCGGGCATAATTCTTCACCGCAATGGGAGCACGACGATCCGAGTTGCCCTCTCGCAGTACCGGATTGACCGCGGACCCGAGAATTTTGGCGTAGCGGGCCTGGATCTCTTCCTGTTCCGCGTCGCGGGGATCATCCGGGTACTCCGGCACGGCAAAACCGTGCTCGTTCAGCTCCGCAATGGCTTCCCTGAGCTGTGGAATGGAGGCACTGATGTTGGGGAGTTTGATAATGTTGGCGTCGGGATCCTGGGTCAATTCTCCCAGCGCGGAGAGCGTGTCTTCCACTCTTTGTTCGTCTGAAAGATATTCAGGAAAACTCGCGAGAATACGTGTGGCCAGTGATATATCGCTGCTTTCCACTTGAATGCCAGCGATGGAAGTGAATTTTTCAATGATAGGTAGAAAGGAATAGGTCGCCAGCGCTGGCGCTTCATCGGTAATCGTATAAATAATTTTAGGGGTCATAAAATTACAGGTCCCAATTGTATTGGCAGTGCTTCTCGCCCGATATGAGCCGGCTTTTGGCCGTCAGATCAGCGAGCCTAAAAGGAGTGCTCCCTCCAGATAAACCGTATTCTGCATGAGTTGGCGAGTATAGCACCGACCGTTTAGCCTTGTTAGTTCAACCGGCACCAACGCCATAACGACAGCCACCGAAACCCATACCCATGGCACAACTGATATTGCTCAACAAGCCCTTTCACACGCTATCGCAGTTCAGTGACGACCGCGGTCGTCGCACACTGCGAGAGTTCGTCCCGGTGGCCGGCGTTTACCCGGCCGGGCGGCTGGACTGGGATTCTGAAGGACTGTTGTTGCTCACTGATGACGGTGCCCTGCAGGCGCGTATCAGTGACCCGCGTTTCCATCTGCCCAAGACCTACCTGGTTCAGGTGGAAGGCACGCCCGGGGAGCAGGAACTGCAAAAACTGCGCCAGGGCATCACCCTGAAGGATGGCGACTGCCGACCCGCCAAAGCGGCGCGCATCGACGCCCCTGACCTGTGGCCGCGTCACCCCCCGGTCAGGACCCGAAAAACAGTAGCGGATAGCTGGCTGAAACTCACCATAGACGAAGGTCGAAATCGGCAGGTACGGAGAATGACCGCCGCCATCGGTCACCCCACACTCCGCCTGGTGCGCTGGCAAATCGGCGACTGGGACCTGACCGGGCTGGCCCCCGGGGAATGGCGGTCTATGGCGGTTCATGCTCCGAAAGCGCCTGCAGCCAGGCAGCGGCGGCCTCGGCGTCCCGCTCACGGGCCTCGACCCAGAACCAGCGGCCGCCGATAAGTTCTTTCTTCCAGAAGGGGGCCCGGGTTTTCAGCAGGTCCATGATAAAGGCGCAGGCCTCGAAGGCGGCCTGTCTGTGAGCGGCACTCACCGCTACCTGAACGATGTCATCACCCGGCTCCATGGGGCCAACCCGGTGCACTACCCAGGCACCATTCAGGTGCCACTTCTGCCGGGCCTGCTCGACAATGGTGCCAAGCACAGACTCTGTCATCCCCGGGTAATGCTCCAGATGGAGCGCCTCCACCCTGCCCTGTTCATCGCGGACCTGGCCGGAAAACTGTACCTGGGCGCCGCTGAGGCCCGCATCACGAAGCCAATCTGACGGCTCCGCGGCCACCAGCGGGCCATTACGAATCTCGATACGGGTTTTCATCCCCCGGTCACCGGCGGGAATAGCGCCACAACATCGCCGGGAGAAACCGTGGAGTCTTCCGAACCCAGCACCTCGTTGACCGCCACCATACGGCGTGGTGTGGCCGCCAGGGCCTCGGCCAATGCCGGGTCTGTCTCCAGCCATTCCACCAGCTTCGCCACCGTATCCACTGAATCCGGGGGGGACACTGCCAGCCTGTCACTGCCAACCCGCTCACGAAGGGCAGCGAAAAAACGGATTTCAATCATGCATGGGTACCTTCGAAAACCATCCCGGGAGCAAACGGCCATTGGCCATGCCTGCATGGCTCCCACCCTATCAAGGAACAAACGCCTCAGGGCCTGACGTAGTGACCACTGCGGCCACCTTCCTTTTCCAGCAGGCAGATGCCTTCAATTACCATGCCACGATCTACCGCCTTGCACATATCGTAGAGGGTCAGCGCTGCCACCGAGGCCGCCGTCAGGGCTTCCATTTCCACCCCTGTGGTGCCTTTCAGTTTGCAGGAAGCCCGAATCAGCAGCGCATCCTCGCCCTCCTCGTCGATGGCGACCGTTACCTTGGTCAGCAATAACGGATGACACATGGGGATCAGGTCCCAGGTTTTCTTGGCAGCCTGAATGCCGGCGATACGGGCGGTGGCCAGCACATCGCCTTTGGGGTGACGCTGATCGCGGATCATCGCCAGGGTCTGCGGTTCCATGCGAATACGGGCCATGGCTGTGGCCTGCCGCTGCGTTTCCGCCTTGTCCGTCACGTCCACCATCTGGGCGCGTCCCTGGTCATCCAGGTGGGTAAACCGGTCCCCGGGCATTGATCACTCCTGTTGTCTGTGGCGCTGCTGCGCTACCATTCCCGCCCTGATTTGCGTCTGAATCCAGAGCCACGCGCGGGTATCGTGGATTCAGTTATCATTGTGCCCCATTTGGACGGGGTCGGTACCGGTAGGGTTGATATGAACAGCTTTGAGCCGCACATTACTGTGGCCTGTGTGGTGGAACAAGACGGGCGCTTCCTCTTTGTTCGGGAAATGAGCAAGGGCAAGGAAGTGCTGAATCAGCCCGCCGGGCATGTGGAGTTCGGGGAAAACCTGATCCAGGCCGCCTATCGGGAAACCCTCGAAGAGACCGCCTGGCAGGTAGAAGTCACCGATCTGCTGGGCTGGTATATCTTCCAGCCCTTCCGGGGCGCCGGGGTCTACTTCCGCACCTGTTTCGTGGCCAGACCGGTCAGCCATGACCCGGGCCAGAAGCTGGATACCGGTATTCTTGGCGCCGAATGGCTGACCCCGGACGAACTGCGCAGCCGCCGCCCCCAACACCGTAGCGCCCTGGTGGAAAAATGCCTGGATGACTACCTGTCAGGACGCCGCTTGCCACTGGACACCATCTATCAGCACCCCTGGCCGCTACAACGCGGCTGACATGAAGGCAGCACCATGAGCCACGTTTCTGCAAAAGCCCCACAAGACACCCATGTGATCGTCGGCATGTCCGGCGGTGTGGATTCCTCGGTGGCCGCTGCGCGGTTGCTGGACGCGGGTTATCGCGTCGAGGGCCTGTTCATGAAGAACTGGAATGAGGATGACGGCACCGACTACTGCACCGCCCGGGAAGACCTGATGGATGCCATGCAGGTGGCCGGGGTGCTGGGTATCGAACTGCACACCGCCAACTTTGCGGCAGAATACTGGGACCGTGTCTTCGAGCACTTTCTTGCCGAGTACAAGGCCGGGCGCACCCCCAACCCGGACATCCTCTGCAACAAGGAAATCAAATTCCAGGCCTTTCTGGATCACGCCATCACCCTGGGGGCTGACTATATCGCCACCGGCCATTATTCCAGGGTGAGCCACGACGGCAAGGGCCGCTTGCTACGCGCGGTGGATACCAACAAGGACCAGACCTACTTCCTCCATGCCGTGGATCACCACAAATTCGCGCGCACCCTGTTCCCCCTGGGGGATCTGGAAAAGCCGGAAGTGCGGCGCATCGCCGAAGAAAAGGGCTTTGCCAATCACAAGAAGAAGGACTCCACCGGGATCTGCTTTATCGGCGAGCGCCGCTTCAAGGATTTTCTTGAACAGTACCTGCCCGCCCAGCCCGGCAAGATCGAGGACGATCATGGCAATGTGATCGGCGACCACGATGGCCTCATGTATTACACCCTGGGCCAGCGCCAGGGGCTGGGCATTGGTGGTCTCGCCAACGCCGGTGATGCCCCCTGGTATGTGGCCGGCAAGGATCTTGACCGCAACGTCCTGATTGCCGTGCAAGGCACCGATCACCCATTGCTGTACAGCCGCGAACTGACCAGCGCTCCCATGCAGTGGGTTGCCCTGGCAGCCCCGGCCTTGCCCGCCCGGCTCACCGCCAAGACCCGCTATCGGCAACCGGATCAGGCCTGCACCGTCAGCGATGCCGGGGATGGCCGCGTCCATGTGGTCTTTGATGAACCCCAGCGTGCCGTCACGCCGGGCCAGTCCGTGGTGTTCTACGATGGCCCCCTGTGCCTGGGTGGTGCTGTCATTGAGGAAACGGCATGAGCGAACGCTTCAACCCGCAACAACAACAGCTTCTGGCCCTGGCCGCGGTCTTTCAGGCCGCCCAGCTGGCCGACGACATCGCCCTTCGCGGTGATTGCGAACCGCGCGCCTTCGAGGCCCTGATGCAGGGCGTCATGGCCCTGGATGCGGACAGCTTTGACGCCATTTATCCGCAGCCTGCCCTGCTTCGTGATGGCGTCAGCCTGCTTAACCGCAGCCTCAACCGCGATTCCGCCGGCGGCAACCTGCGGCCACTCAATTATGGCCTTGCCTTGCTGCACCTGGCCGCCAAGCTGCGCAAGAGCGATGACACCGTGAATATCCTGCGCCATCGACTCAAGGCGCTGGATGGACAACAGGCCCATTTCAGCAGTGTGCGGGATGATGCCTTCTGCCACCGCCTGGCCGGCATCTATGTGGATACCCTGGGCACCTTCCGCTTTCGCATCCAGGTGAAGGGGGAACCCGCCCACCTGCAGGACGAAAACAAGGCCGCCCGGGTTCGCGCCCTGTTTCTGGCCGGGGTGCGCGCCGCCTTCCTCTGGCACCAGCTCGGCGGCCGCCGCTGGCAGTTGCTGTTCCAGAGGAAACGGCTTTTAAGTGCCATAGAATCCATAGATATCAATAACCTATAGGTCACTCTTAAAGCTACTTGCAGGATCAGCGCTCTCTGTGCCCCGCGGGTATGAGCCGCGAATCGCGCGGTAGCAGGGAAATCGTCCGAAGGGCGATCAGGTGAATCAGAAGCCTGCATATCTCCAGGAACGCTTGCCGCAGCCATCACCCTCTGTTGCCTCGCTTCGCTCGGTTCGCCCCTCAAGCGGGGCGCCTACAGGGAGCATCCGCTAACCCGGCAAACAACAACGCAGCCTTTGCGGTTTTACGGTATCATTGCGCCGCTTTTACCCTCACGGAAACGATTCGGGAGCTATTTCCATGTCCAGCCTTACCTCTTTGAATGCCATTTCACCGGTCGATGGCCGCTATGCCGGCAAGGTGGATGCCCTGCGCCAAACCACCAGTGAATACGGCCTTATCCGCTTCCGCGTGCACGTGGAAGTGAGCTGGCTGGAACAGCTCGCCCACGACAAGAACATCCCCGAAGTGCCATTGATGAGCGGCCAGGCTGCCTGGCACCTGCGCGGTATAACCCGCGACTTCGATGTGGAGCATGCCGAACGCATCAAGGCCATCGAAGCTACCACCAACCATGACGTGAAGGCGGTGGAATACTTCATCAAGGAACAGATGGCCGAACACGAAGAGCTGGCCGGCATGAGCGAATTCGTTCACTTCGCCTGCACCAGTGAGGACATCAACAACCTGTCCTACTCCCTGATGCTCAAGGAAGCCCGGGAAATCCTGCTGCCGAAGATGGACCAGGTAATCAGCGCCATCCGTCATCAGGCCCATGCCCAGGCGGATCAGCCCATGCTGTCACGCACTCATGGCCAGTCCGCCTCCCCCACTACCGTGGGCAAGGAAATGGCCAATGTGGTGGCCCGCCTGCAACGCCAGCGGGACCAGTTTGCCGCTGTGGCGCTGCTGGGCAAGATCAACGGTGCCGTGGGCAACTACAACGCCCACCTGTCCGCTTACCCGGATGTGGACTGGGAAGCCTTTGCCCGCCGTTTTGTGGAAGGCCTGGGCCTCACTTTCAATCCCTACACCACCCAGATCGAGCCCCACGACTGCGTGGCCGAGTACTTCCACGCCCTGATGCGCTTCAACACTATCCTGCTCGATTTTGACCGTGACGTGTGGGGCTATATTTCCCTGGGCTACTTCAAGCAGAAGACCGTGGAAGGCGAAGTGGGCTCCTCCACCATGCCGCACAAGGTCAACCCCATCGACTTCGAAAACTCTGAAGGCAACCTGGGCCTGGCCAACGCCATCATGGATCATCTGGCGGCCAAGCTGCCGGTGTCCCGCTGGCAGCGTGACCTGACCGACTCCACCGTGCTGCGCAACGTGGGTGTGGGCCTGGCGCACAGCCTGATCGCCTTCGAAGCCAGCCTGAAAGGTATTGGCAAACTGGAAGTGAACCCGGCCCGCCTGAATGCGGATCTGGATGCGGCCTGGGAAGTGCTGGCCGAGCCAATCCAGACGGTCATGCGCCGCTACGGTATCGAGAAGCCCTACGAAAAACTCAAAGCCCTGACCCGTGGCAAGGACGGTATCAACCAGGACACCCTGACCGCCTTTATCAATGATCTGGCGATTCCTGACGAAGCCAAGGAAATCCTGCTGGCCATGACCCCGGGCAGCTACATCGGCAATGCGCCCCAGCAAGCGCGCAATATCTGATGACCGACGCTCCGGGCCAGTCAGCCCTGACTCTGCCGCGCTTCACTCTGCCCATGAAGCCGGCAGCGTTTTTGCGGGACTACTGGCAGAAAAAGCCCCTGTTCATGCCCGGCGCCGCCAGCGGCCTGGATGAGCCAGACGCGGACACCCTGGCCGGGCTGGCGCTGGAAGACAACGTGGAAGCGCGCATCATTCGCGGCTCTGCCGGTGGCAGCTGGGAACTGAAACAGGGTCCGTTCGAGGAAACCGTGTTTGCCGAGCTGGGTGAGCGGGACTGGACCCTGCTGGTACAGTCTGTGGATCACTATCTCACCGATGTGTCCCTGCTGCTGGACAGTTTTGCCTTCCTGCCCAACTGGCGCCTGGAAGACATCATGATGAGCTATGCCGCCAAGGGTGGCAGCGTGGGGCCCCACTACGACCGCTATGACGTATTCCTGATCCAGGCCGCCGGCAGCCGCCGCTGGCAGATCGGTGATATCTGCGACGAAAAAACGCCGAAATTGCCGCATCCTGATCTGAAGTTACTGGCCGATATGCCGGTGCACGAAGCGTTCGTGGCCAACCCGGGCGACGTCCTCTATCTGCCCCCCGGCGTGGCACACCACGGGGTCGCCGAAGACAGTGACTGCATCACCTGGTCGGTGGGCTTCCGGGCCCCGGATTACCAGATGCTAATGGCGGAAATTGCCGGTGAATGTCTGGCCGATGCGGACAGCGAACTGTTCACCGACCCGGACCGGCCAGTGACTGGAGACCCGTCAGTACTGGCCGATGCAGACCGGCAGCAACTGGTTCGCGGCGCCCTGGACCTGCTCAACCCGGCGGCCATTGAGCGTGCAGTTTATCGCTGGCTGTCCACGCCCCGGCTGGATGGACTTGAATTTGCAGTCGATGATGCCCATATTCGCCACCGCGATCCATCGATCGCCCTGGTGCGACATGGTAGTGTGCGCCTGATTTTGCAGGGCAACATTGCCTGGTTAAACGGTGAGCCCTACTCACTGACAGAACAACAACGACCACTGGTACAGCTGCTGGCCCGCCAGCGCTGCTATACCCGTGACGCGCTGGATGCGGTAATGCAGCCAGCCGGGAGTGAATTGCTACATGACTGGATTGAACAGGGCTTCTTCGCCCCACTATAACGAGACCCCTATGGCTATCAGCATTATCGAGACCCGCTGGGACGAACACGAAAGCGCCCTGCGAGCCCTTCGCCAGAAGGTCTTTATCAACGAGCAACATGTTCCCGAAGAGCTGGAGTGGGATGGCGAAGACGATAACGCCGTCCATTTTCTGGCCCTGGACCGGGAACAGAACCCGGTGGGTTGTATCCGTCTGCTGCCGACCGGGCAGATCAGCCGTCTGTGTGTGCTCTCCGAGCAACGCAACAACGGGGTTGGCAGTTCCCTGCTGGTCGCGGCGGAAGAAGCCGCCCGCGCCAAGGGCATGGAAGAAATCTTTCTGCACGCCCAGACCCACGCCACCAGCTTCTACGAAGCGGCCGGTTTTGCAGTGTCCGGCGGCATCTTCATGGATGCCAATATCCCCCACCGCCAGATGTTCAAACCCCTGGTCTGATGCCTTTTGTCATCGGTGACGACGACACCCTGCACCACCCGGAATTCCACGAGGCCGGCACGGCGCTGGCCAGCTTGATCCTGGCCTGCCGCCGCAGCCTGTGGCTGCGGGTGCCCTCGCTGGATAACCTGACCGCCGACCGGGTCGTCTGCGATGCTCTCAAGCGGCTGGGATTGAGCAGTGAAAGAGTGGATATTCGCATTCAGTACGACAGCCAGGACGACGCTATCCGCAACGGCCACCGCCTGATCCACCTGGCGCGCAGACTGCCTTCCCGTATCCAGCTTCGCCAGAGCCAGGACGATGACAGGGATGGCCAGCTTTGCTTTGCCATCGGTGACAACACCGGCCTGTTTGAAGCCAGCGGCTGGCCCCGGCCCGCCCGGCTGGACCTGTGTGCCCACCGGCTGCCCAGGGCGCCACGACTGGCGCGGCAGTTTCAGGAGCAATGGGAGCGCGCCTTCCATTCAACCGAGTTGAGAGAGCTACGCCTGTAGGCGCCTCGCTCGCGGAGGATGCCCGGCCAGCTGGGCCTGCCGTGCCGAAAGCCCGGGTTACAGACTCGCTGTCAGCCGCCAGTTCAGCTGCCCGCTGGCCTGATATTTTTCCTCGAAATCCGTCAACGGCTCGTGTTGTTCTGGCAACGCAGACAATGTCGCCTGGATACCACTGATCTGCAGCGCCGCCTGCACTTCTTGCAGATACAGGGGCCAGTTACTGCGCATTTCCAGCTCCCCACCCAGAGACAGCAAGGTGGGCCACACCGGGTGACCGTGCCAGCGCCGCTTGAGATGGGCGCTTTTGGGCCAGGGGTTGGGATAGAGAATCTGGTGGCGGTGAAGTTGCCAGCCCTCTCCGGCCATCAGCCGCCACAGGCCAGCGCAATCGGCCCGCAGCAACAACAGGTTGTCAGGAAGGGTCTCAAACCGCCTAGTCGCCCGGTCCAGCCGCACGGCGGACTGGTCCACGCCGACCACCAGGGCATTCGGATTCTGGCTGGCCAGCGCACGGGACGAGCGGCCGGTGCCACAACCGGAATCCAGCATCAGGGGTCTCTCACTGCCCTGCGCATCACGCCATTGCTGCAATCGGCGAAATGCCTGGACATCATGATCGGCAATGGGGGCGCGCCAGGGGTGCTGCAGATGACGGCGGACCACCCGATCCAGGTCGTCATGGATGGAGGTCTGGTTGGTGGTAACGCTTCGGCTGTTGGCAAACATGGCAACTCTGGGGTTGTTCACAGGCGGCGGCCATTATGCCTGTGATCCACTCACCATGCGCAGTGGAACCGCCATGGTACAGTGAGAAAAAGTCTGCGGGAGCCGGTCATGGAAAGAAGCATTCACGTTTGCCGAACCCTGGTGTTCTTGCTGTTACTGGTGCTGGTCGTACCCGCGGCGGCGGATAACCTGCGAATCCATGTCCTGCCACGCCCGGACGCCCCCGCCCTGCTGCCCGTGATCGAACCCCTGCTGCCGCCTGGAGGCAGTGTGCGGGCCTACCAGGGCAAACTGATCATTCGCACCACCGATAGCAATATGGCAGAGCTGGAGCAGGCGTTGGGCAGCCTGGAAGCCACGCCCTCTGCGCTGGTTGTCCATCTGCGCCGCCATGGCAGCAGCAGTGAACAACGGCACGGTGTGAATACCCGCATCCAGGGGCAAATACCCGGCGGTGTCTCCGGCGACATTCGCATTCAACAGAGTCAGCGCCAGACAAGCCAGCAGGACCATTACCGGATCCGCACCCTCAGCGGTTACCCGGCCCATATCAGCCAGGGCACCCTGCTCGCCCTCGGTGGCGGCTATTACGGCACCGTGTTTGCCGAGCTGCAACAGGGGATTCAGGTAGTCCCACAACTGACCCCGGACGGCAGCGTCGTCCTGCAGATCCGCCAGCGCTACGACCAACCGGGCGGCCAGGGCGTGGCATACACCCAATCCAGCGGCACCACCCTGCAGCTACAGCCGGGGGTCTGGCAACCCATGGGCAGCATCCGCGTAGAACGCCAACAGGACCAGCGTGGTTTTGGCGGGGTGCAGAGCAGCAGCCAGCAAGTCAATTTGCCGCTGGAAGTGATGGTGGAGATCAGTGAATAGTTAACAGTGAACAGTTACGCGGCGAACAACAGGCAGGGATTAAAACGCAAGAGGCCGCGCCCAACGATTGGGCGCGGCCTCTTTGCTTTCAAGAACCGCGGCACGAGAACGCGTCGCTGTTAACGGTTAATTATTCACTGTTAACCGTTGTTCTTCAGCTCACGGCGACGACGGTGCAGAACCGGCTCAGTGTAGCCGCTGGGCTGGGAGCAGCCCTCGAACACCAGCTCTACCGCTGCCTGGAAGGCGACGGAGTTGTCGAAGTCCTTGGCCATGGGCACGTACAGCGGATCGTTGGCGTTCTGACGATCGACCACTTCGGCCATGCGCTTCAGGGTTTCCATCACCTGTTCCTGATTGGTGATGCCGTGGTGCAGCCAGTTGGTCACGTGCTGGCTGGAGATACGCAGGGTGGCGCGGTCTTCCATCAGGCCCACATCATTGATGTCCGGCACCTTGGAACAACCGACGCCCTGATCGATCCAGCGCACCATGTAACCCAGAATACCCTGGGCGTTGTTATCCAGCTCCTGCTGGATTTCCTCGGCGGACAGCTCACGGGTGAGCAGCGGCACGGTGAGGATGTCGTCCAGGGAGGCACGCTTGCGGTTGGCCAGCTCTTTCTGCACCTGGGCCACGTTCACTTCGTGGTAGTGGGTCACGTGCAGGGTGGCGGCGGTCGGGGACGGTACCCAGGCGCAGTTGGCACCGGCTTTCGGGTGACCAGCCTTGGTGGCCATCATCTCGGCCATCTCGTCCGGCTTGGGCCACATGCCCTTGCCGATCTGGGCGTGGCCCGGCAGGCCGCACTCCAGGCCGATATCCACGTTCCAGTCTTCGTAGGCGTTGATCCACGGCAGGGCTTTCATGTCGCCCTTGCGCGCCATGGGGCCCGCTTCCATGGAAGTGTGCATTTCGTCACCGGTACGATCCAGGAAGCCGGTGTTGATGAAGATCACACGCTCCTTGGCCTGACGGATACACTCCTTCAGGTTGACGGTGGTGCGGCGCTCTTCGTCCATAATGCCAATTTTCAAGGTGTTAGCAGCCAAACCTAAGGCTTTTTCTACACGCTCGAACAGCTCAACGGCGAAGGCCACTTCTTCCGGGCCGTGCATCTTCGGCTTCACGATGTACATGGAACCGGTGCGGCTGTTGCTCAGTTTATTGAGCTTCTTCAGGTCATGCAGACCCGCCAGTACGGTCACCATGCCGTCCATGATGCCTTCCGGAGTCTCTTCCCCGTTCATCAGGATGGCCGGGTTGGTCATCAGGTGGCCCACGTTACGAACCAGCAGCAGGGAGCGGCCGTGCAGGGTCAGCGTGGAGCCGTCCAGGGCGGTGTACTCGCGATCCGGGTTCATGGCACGGGTCATGGTCTTGCCGCCCTTCTCGAAGGATTCCTGCAGGTCGCCCTTCATCAGGCCGGCCCAGTTGCGGTACACCTCGACCTTGTCTTCCGCATCCACGGCAGCCACGGAGTCTTCGCAGTCCTGGATGGTGGTGATGGCGGATTCCAGCAGCACATCCTTCATGTTCGCCGCGTCTTCAGCACCAATCGGGTGGCTGGCGTCGATCTGGATTTCCGCATGCAGGTTGTTGTGCTTAAGCAGGATGCCGGACGGAGCCGCCGCATCGCCCACGTAGCCCTGCAGCTGGGACTCGTCTTTCAGGCCGCTCTTATCACCGCCCAGAGACACTTCCAGCTTGCCATCGACGATGGCGTAGCCAGTGCTGTCCTTGTGGGAGCCGCTGGCCAGGGGGAAATAGTTATCCAGGAAGTCGCGGGCCCAGGCGATCACCTTGGCGCCACGCTTGGGGTTGTAGGCACCGCCTTTCTCGGCGCCGCCTTCATCGGAAATCACGTCGGTGCCGTACAGGGCATCGTAGAGGCTGCCCCAGCGGGCATTGGCCGCGTTCAGGGCGAAGCGGGCATTCTTCACCGGTACCACCAGCTGCGGGCCGGCGATGGTGCCGATCTCGTCATCCACATTCTCGGTGGTGACCTTGAAGTCGTCGCCTTCCGGCAACAGGTAGCCGATCTCGGTCAGGAACTGCTTGTACTCGGCCATGTCGATGGCCTGGCCTTTACGGGCCTTGTACCACTCATCCAGTTGCGCCTGGATGGTTTCACGCTTTTCCAGCAGCGCCTTGTTCTTGGGCGCCAGGTCCTTGAGGATGCTTTCCAGCTCGGCCCAGAAGTGTTCCGGGTCCACGCCGGTGCCCGGCGCAATCTCGTTGACTACCAGATCATGGAGTTCGGCAGCGATTTCGAGGCTACCCTTCTGAATACGATCGGTCATGGTGCTCCTACCCTTCTGGTCGAGAGAGTCTTGGTTAATCGGGACATTCAGCGAAAACCCAAGGGTCGATCTCACGTCAGTGAGCTCGGAGGAAATCGCAGAAGCCCGGGGAAACGGTTACATGGCCATCCGATGGACAGCCCCGCAAAAAGGCGCGGGCATTTTACCGGAAACGTGGCCGTGAATCATGTTTAGTGGCAAATCAGGGAAAATCGTTGTTTTTTTGATCAACCGAACAGGTTGACCACATCCAGCCGATGGGCCTGTTCGCCGCCCTGCTGCTGGCCGTCTTCCAGGTTCTCGAAATCAAACAGACGGGTATCGGCCAATTGGGAGGGGGCAATATTCTGGATCGCGGCAAAGATGTTCTCGATGCGCCCGGGCTGGTCCCGGTCCCACTTGTTGAGCATCTCCTTGATCACCTGCCGTTGCAGGTTTTCCTGGGAGCCGCACAGATTGCAGGGAATGATCGGGAAATCCTTGAAGTTGGAAAACGCGATAATGTCCTTTTCCCGACAGTAGGCCAGCGGGCGAATGACGATATTGCGGTTATCGTCGCTGCGCAGCTTGGGCGGCATGGCTTTCATCTTGCCGCCGTAGAACATGTTCAGGAACAGGGTTTCAATGATGTCGTCACGGTGATGGCCCAGGGCGATCTTGTTGGCGCCGATTTCCTCGGCAAACCCGTACAGGCTGCCCCGGCGCAGGCGGGAACACAGACCACAGGTGGTTTTGCCCTCGGGGACCTTCTCCTTGACGATGGAATAGGTGTCCTTTTCCAGGATGTGGTAGGCCACCCCTTCCTTTTCCAGGTATTCGGGCAGTACATGCTCCGGGAAGCCTGGCTGCTTCTGGTCCAGGTTCACCGCCACCAGCTCGAAATTCACCGGTGCCGAATGCTGCAGATTGCGCAGGATTTCCAGCATGGTGTAGGAATCCTTGCCGCCGGACAGGCACACCATCACCTTGTCGCCCTCACCGATCATATTGAAATCGGCAATGGCACGACCGACCTCACGCCGCAGCTTCTTCTGCAACTTGTTGAGGCGGGTCCGTTGTTTGGCGTCCAAGGCGTCCACAGACATTACGTCACCTTCATTTTACGGATCAATCGGCGGTACAGCGCGGGGCTCCAGCGTTTCAGGTAGACGCCCGCCCCTTCGCGGCCGGCGATGATAACCTGATCACGGCCACGCTGCACGGCCTTCACCAGCCGTTCAGCGCATTCTTCAGGGGGAATACCGGCTTCCTGGGCCTCGTCCATGCTGCCCTGGGCGGAACCATCCGCGGTGAGCGCATTGAGCGAGACATTGGTACGGATAAACCCAGGCATCACCAGGGTCACCCGGATACCGGCATCGTACTCTTCCGCGCGCAGGGATTCGAAGAAACCGTGGAGGGCATGCTTGCTGGCGCTGTAGGCGCTGCGCAGGGGCGTGGGCAATTCACCCACCAGTGAGGTGACCACCACAAACCGGCCACTGCCCTGCTCTTTCAGCCAGGGCAGCACCGCCTTGGTCAATGCCACCGCCCCGAAGAAATTCACCTCCATGATGCGCCGGTCCACCTCAAGATCAGTATCCGCCACCAGGGAACGCTGGGAGATGCCGCCGTTATGGATCACCTGATCAAGGCGATCAAAGCGGTTACGCACGGCCTCCACCGCCGCAGGCATGGCGCCGCTATCGGCCAAATCCAGCGGCAGGACCAGATGATCATCACTGTTGACCAGACCCTCGCGGACCCGTTGCAGCTCCGCTTCCCGGCGGGCAGAAAGCACCAGCGTTGCACCGCGTCGGGCATATTCCTTCGCCACTGCCTCGCCAATGCCGGAGGATGCTCCGGTAATCCATACCACCTTGCCAGCCAATGTCTCGGACATAAGAACTCCTGAAAACCGCTACGAGCTGCAAGCTTAATGCCTCAAGCCCAAAAACAAAAAGCGCGGGAAACCGCGCTCTTCGCTTGTAACTTGTAGCTTGTAGCTGACGATTTATTTCAGTTCTTTGGAGGACAGCCCCAGCAGGTGCCGTGCGACGATCAACTGCTGGATCTGCTGGGTGCCTTCGAAGATGTCGATAATCTTGGAATCCCGGGCCAGCTTTTCCAGCAAAGTCCGCTCGGAATAACCCAGCTCGCCGCACAGGGCCACACACTTGAGGGTGACGTCGTTGCCCATGCGCCCGGCTTTAGCCTTGCACATGGAAGCCTCCTTGGAATTGGGCTGGCCATTGTCGGCCATCCAGGCCGCCTTGAGGGTCATCAGCCGGGCCGCTTCCAGGTCGGCTTCCAGGCGATAAAGCTCCAGCTCCCGGGCCGTAGAGTTATAAGGTTGTTTCGAGAAATCAGCGCCAACCCCTTCTTTTTCAAATATTTCCCGGGTAATCTCCAACGCAGCACGGGCCACACCCAGGGCCATGGCAGCCACTTGCGGCCGGGTGTTATCAAAGGTCTGCATGACCCCACCGAATGCTTTCTTGCGGGCTTCCTCGGTGTCACCGATCTCCGCAGAACCGAGAATATGGTCCTTGGGAATGCGGCAGTTATTGAAAGACAGCGCCGCGGTATCGGACACCCGCAGGCCCATCTTGTCTTCCACCCGCACCAGCTGGAGGCCCGGGTTATCGCGGGGGACAATAAAGGATTTGATCGCCGCCTTGCCCAGGGATTTATCCAGTGTCGCCCAGACCACCACCGCGTCGCAGCGCTGGCCGGCGGTGCAGTAGATTTTCTCGCCATTGAGCACCCACTCGTCACCGTCCAGTTCGGCGGTGGTGCTGACCGCAGCGGAATCCGAGCCGGCACCGGGCTCAGTGATGGCCATGGCACAGTAGAGCTTGCCGTATTTTTCTTTCTGCTCCGGGGTGCCCACCGCCATGACGGCCGCATTGCCAAGCCCTGAGCCCGGGATCGAGAGCATGAGCCCCACATCCCCCCAGCACATGGCTTCCACCGCCAGGATGCCGGTCATGTTGCTGCCATTTTTGATCTCGTCGCCACCGCTCTTGCCGCCGCTGCCGCGAGGCATGGCCGCCATCATCTGTGCCACCGGTTTCAGTTCTTCCGGGGTGTCGCAGTGCTCGATGGCGTCGTATTTACGGGCAATGGGACGAAAGACACCCGCCGCCAGTTGCTGGGCCATCTGCTGGACCTGTTGGAGCTTGGCCGGGATTTCCAGGTTGATCATGTCTCTCTCCTATACCATCAGGCTGCCGTGCAACACGGCGATGCTGCGCAGGTTGCGGTACCACATTTCCAGCGGGTAATCGCGCACAAAGCCGGCACCACCGAACAGCTGGATACCGTTGGTACCAATCTCCATGGCTTTTTCCATGCACTGCAGCTGGGCCAGATAGGCCTCCCTGTGGAAATCCAGTCCCTGCTCCGCGCGGCTGGCGGCACGCAACATCATCAGACGCATGCCTTCGATCTCGATGCCCATATTCGCCACCATAAAGGCCACGGACTGACGCCAGGCAATGGGTTCACCGAAGGCCTTGCGCTCTTTCACGTAGGGAATGGCGTATTCCATGACCGCCTGACAGCAACCCACGGCCATGGCACATTGCCCAATACGGCTCAAGCCCAGCAGACGATCCAGATCAAAGTGCGGCAACCGGTCATGGGCCGGAACCCTGACGTTTTCCAGGCTCAGCGTGGCCGTATTGGCGCTGCGCAACCCCATGCAAGCCTCGGCAGCAATGGTCAGGCCCGGGGCATCCGCCGGCACCACAAACGCCGCCACCTCACTCTCCGTGGCAGCGATCACCACGAACCACTGACATTGGCCCGCCATGGGCACCAGGCTTTTCACACCGTTCAGCGTATAACCATCGCTTTCTTTACGGGCTGTTGTGGCCGGCATCGTCGGTTCGAAGGTGGCACGGGGTTCATTGAGGGCCACGGCGGCGCCAACGAAGGTTTCGGATGCCAACGCCGGCAACCAGCGCTCCTGCTGCTGCTCGTCAGCAAAATCCATCAGCGCATTCACCGCAGACAGGGGCTGGAGCGCCGCCAGGGTATGGGACATATCACCCTGGGCCAGGTCTTCCACGGCCAGGGCATTGGAGAGCGGCGAACGGGGCATGCCCACTCCCCCAAGGGCTTCCGGCATTGGCATCAATGCCAGACCAAAACCGCTAATGGCATCGAGCAGGCCCGCATCCGCCGCCGCAGCGTCATCGGCAGCTCTGGCCTGGTTTGACAAGGTATCGCGGGCGAGACGCCGCATGCTTTCGCGGGTAATACGCTGCTCTTCTGTCAGCGTGAGATCAAACAGTGGGGTCGACATGGTCTGGCCTCAGAGTGTCGGGTTAACACAACCAATCAAACGATTGTTTTACGCAACACAGTCTGTCAGCTTATGTCTACCTCTCACAATGACATCACTGTGACCCGGGATGAGAAAAACGGTAAAGTCGAAAAAAAGCCATCAGGCCAGCTACAGGATTGTGTTTCTTACGTGTTTACCCTGATCCCCGCCGACCCACCGGAACGGGCCATCCGCCTGCGCCGCCAGATCATGGCTCTTTATTCCTATTGCCTGTTGTGGGCGGGAACCATCATCGGTGTCGAGCTCAGCGCTTTTGCTCCCGACACCCCCCACCTGACCCTCTTTTCGGTCCTTTTTGCCATCAATCTGGTGTTTTTCCTGATCATTCGCAGCGGGCTCAGTGAGCGCTTCGCCGACCCCAGCCTGACCATTGTGCAGATGGCCACGGGGATCGTGCTGACCACAGTGATCCTTCACTACACCCGGGAGTTGCGCGGCGCCATGCTGAGCATCTACTTCATGGTCATGACGTTCGGCATCTTCGCCCTGGATCGGCGCCGCCAGATGGCCATGGCGGGTTTTACCCTGCTCTGTTTCACCCTGCTACAGATCTACGAGTGGCGGGAAACCCCCCAGCAGGCCATTTTTTCGTTTCTGATCGGACACTGGATCATTCTTGCCCTGATTCTCTGCTGGTTCATTTACATGGGGGGCTATATCCACAATTTGCAGACCCGGGTCAGGGACCAGCGGGAAAATCTGCGCGACGCCCATCGACGTCTGGAAGCCATTGCCGTCCGCGATGATCTCACCGGCCTGTACAACCGCCGCCATTTCCTGGAACGGCTGGAAGAGGAAATCTCCCTGGCCAACCGTAACCACACCAGCCTCTACCTGGCGATTATCGACCTGGACCATTTCAAGCAGGTCAACGACAACCACGGCCATCACAGTGGCGACGAAGTCCTTAGCCGCTTTGGCCGGATCGCCAGCCAGAGTCTGCGCAAGTCGGACCTCCTGGCCCGCTACGGGGGAGAGGAATTTGTGGTGCTGTTCCCCCATGCCTCGCAAAGCGCTTGCGAAGCGGCCCTTGAGCGCCTGCGCCAGCAGTTTTCAGAACAGCATTACGATTTTGCTCCATCGCTACAGACGACCTTTTCTGCCGGTCTCACCGCCTTTCAGGAAGGGGAAACGGCGGATCAGTTAACCAAGCGGGCCGATACCGCCTTGTATGAGGCAAAATCCCACGGCCGAGACCGGATCATCAGCCTGCCCTGAGCCAAACACCGGGAATGCCTGGAGCCCCTGAACAACTCCCGGTATGCTTGCGGCCAGCGGAGGACTCCATGTCAGATATCACCAATCCCAGCCTTAAAAATACCGTTCGCCAATATTTCCAGGACCAGGGTGATGACGCACCCACCTGGACGGAAATCCACGGCATGCTATGCGCGCTGGCCGTAGGACCAGAGGCGGAGACCGTAGACTATGCGGCGGAGCTGGAGATGCCGGTTCCCGAGGAAGTCTGTGATGCCCTCAACCGTCTCAAAGAGCGGCTGGTCACCCAGTTGCTGGGCGGCGATGCCATCAACCTGCCCTGCCTGCTGGACCCGTACCAGGACGATGACGGCCAGGACCTGGCAAGCTGGTGTGCCGGTTTCATGACCGGGGTGTTCGTGGATGAGCAAGCCTGGTACCAGGACGATGAAGAACAGATGGCGCAATTGCTGCTGCCCTTTATCCTGATCTCCGGCGTGGATGATGATGAAGCCCTGGACACGCTCTGGGACAACACCCAGCTTGTCCGGCAAATGGCCCTGAGTGTTCCGGAGATTCTGGAAGAGCTCTACCTGGTATTCCATGGCCCTGATCAGGGAGTGGACCCCGCTTAAGGAACCTTCCCCGCTAACGTGACACAGTTCTGCGCCTTGTTGCTTCTCTCCGACTAGTCTTGAGGTAAGCGCTGCCGCGATCCCAAAAACGCTTCTTACAAAGCGGCAGCCCGATAACACTCTGGGGGGAAATCAAGGTGCGCATCTGCATTGTCACCGGCCTGCTGATTCCGGCACTGGCCTTCGCTGAAACAGCCACCAACAACCCTTGCCCCACCTTGGTCAGTGCGGCTTTCACAACCGACGTGGAAGATCGCGAACCCGTTTCCTCACTGGCAACCGCCCCACTTTCAGCCAATGAACTGCTGTTTTTCACTGCCATCCAGGGTGGCAATGGCCAGCAGCTGCATCACACCTGGTCCTACAACGGTGACGCTATCGTCGATGTCACCCTGGCGGTAGGTTCGGACTACTGGCGCACCTGGTCATCAAAGACCTTTGCCGGCCTTGACCTGGCCGTGGGCGGTCAGTGGCAGGTCCAGGTTTCTACCCAAAGTGGCTGTCAGCTGGGAACCTGGACCCTGACCCTGAGTGAGGATGGGGCCGCCAGCCAGATGGCGCCTGCACACGCCACGCCACCGCCCCCCTCGGGGCACGCCGAGCCGGAAAGCGCGGATCCCTCACCGGTGGATCTCAGTAAACATTACGACGTTATCCGACAGTTGCTTGACCTTGGTGACACCCGCGCTGCCAAGGTGGCCATACGCCGTGCCCGGCAGCTCACCGACAACCCGCAACAACAGAGCGCGCTTGATTCCCTGGCCACGAATAACGAAGCCTTTGCGCAACTGGAGAGAATGATCCGCCAGCGGGATATCCATGGTGCCCGGGAATTGATGCAGACCCTGGAGATTTCGATCTCGCCCGACAGTCCGGTTTACCCGGCACTGCAAAGTCGGCAAAGGCTGCTGGAACGGCTGGAGGGCGACGACCGCAACGAACCGATCTTCCAGTCCGCATCCAGCCCCTGATCATGACGGGCCGGAGGCCTCAGTCATCCTTGAGGGAAAGGTGGCTGATATCCGGAACCACGGGCGCTTTTTCCTGTTTTTTCTGACCGAGCACCTCGCCGGTCTGTGCCATGCTCAAGTGGCTGACATCCGGTGCTGGCGGGGGTGCCTTCTTGTCGCTGTTATCCATTTTTGCGCCAACCTCCGCCACGGAAAAAGCGCCGGAAAATCCGGTGCCACCGGTGCGGATCGTGCCCACCGTTTCCAGCTCGCCCGTTGAGGCCTGCGCATCCCCCTGGCTGTCCGTTCGGACTGCGGCCGCCGTGTCCCGGACAGGCGCCGACGGTTGTGGGGCTGACGGCGGCGTCGCGGCTTCTGCCACCGGGCGCAATTCGCACTCGGCACCGGCCTGTTTCAGTACCGCCCGGAATTTCATGGCGGTGGCCTGATCCGCATCCTTTTTCAGCACCACAGGCTGGCCGGAGAACAGCTTCTCCACCCGCGGGGCCTCCATCTTGAAAATTTTTCCCAGGTTGGCCTTCACGGTGGCAAGGTCCGAGCCTTTCACCAGTTGACCGGTAAACACAATATGAAAACGGGCGTCGGCCATTGTGGCGTCCTCTCTCGTTGTTGCTGCCTTCCCCATGTGGCGATTGGGTCAGCAGGGTCAGTCATCGTCCAGCGGGGTTTGAGCGCGCGCCCCAGGCGAACCTCAACCCATCTGACTGGCAGCATATTCCGCCAGTGCAGCGATGGTCCGCGACGGATTCAAGCCCAATGCACGGGGCACCATGGCACCATCAATCACAAACAGATTGGGGTAGTTGAACACCTCTCCCCGGTGATCTACCACGCCCTGTTCCACAGAATCCGCCATATTGCAGCCCCCCAGAGGGTGAGGGGTCACCAGATCCTTGAACCAGTTCCATGTGGCTGGAGTCATGGGCTTGCCGCCAGTGGCGGCGGTCAAGGCCAGATGCCTGTCGGCAAGGGCCTGCACCGCTTTTTCTGCCTGGCGGTAATCCCAGTCCAGTTTCAGGCGGTCTTTTTTCCAGGGCCAGTACCAACGACGCCCCAGAGAGAAACGGCCGCCGGGATCATCCATGGCCTGTCCGAACCAGGGCATCATCTTCGCAAAGGGGTCACTGCTGTCACCGTATTCGACCATGGCAGCGCCCAGCCGGGTACCTGCGAATCGCGGATCCTTTCCCAGCCGTTCCATCCAGCTGCCGAGGATATCCGGCACGCCGCCATCTTCGACAAAGTAGCGCGCCCCGCCATCGGAGCCATCCAGATAGTCGATGGCGCTGGTGATGGTGGGCCCGCGAGTGGGCGAAACCCGGCGCTCGTCGTAGAAAGCCATGGTGGCAAAGTCGCCATTGCAGGACCAGTTATGGCCCAGCTTGCGGCTGAGTTTCGGCAAGGTCTTGTATTGATCCCGGCAGCGCAGCAGCAATTCCGTGGACCCCATGGAGCCGGCGGCCACGATCACTTTCTCCGCCTTGAAACGTCGCCAGCAATGACCCTCCAGGTCACGGGCCAGCACTTCATAGCCGCCGCCCTGCATAGCCCGAATGGTGCGCACATGATGCAGAGGACGAACATCGGCACCGGCATTCTCCGCCGCCGCCAGGTAATTCATGTCCAGGGTGTTCTTGGCTTGCACCGGGCAACCCAGATCGCAATTCCCGCAATGCACACAGGTGCCCTGGGTCTTGCCCTGTGGGTTCACCCAGGATTGGCTGTGGCCGTAGTCATAGGGATCATCACGCTCCGGGCTCCAGTCCGGATCGAAGGTGATCGCCTGGGGAACGATACGAAACCGCTCTCCGGCCCCCACCGCCTCGGCCCCCTCTTTCATCAGGTGGGTTCGTGCTGTCCACTGATTGGCCGGCAGCTCCTGGACGTTGAGCATGACACCGGTGGTGTCGTAATGAGGCTTGAGGGTGGTGTAGTCGATGGCCTCGGGCCAGCCCTGCGCAAAGGCCTCGGATCTGGCCTCAATGCTGACATTGGCGTAAATCAGGGAACCACCGCCAACGCCGGCACCGGTGGCGATACTCATGTCGCCGAAATAGCGAAAATCAAGCCAGCCGTTCTGTTTCTCAGGCTCGTCCTCATCCCAGAACCAGTCGCGCTGGGAAACCGAGGGATAGGCCTCAGGCAACCAGCGCCGGCCCCGCTCCAGCACGACCACCTGACTTCCCTTCTCCGCCATACGGCAGGCCATCACCGAGCCACCGAAGCCGCTGCCGATGATCAGGACATCCACATTTTCCATCGTCTCCCCCATCCCCTTTTCTTGTCGTTGCCTTTGCGACAACGCTATTTTAATCAAGGTTTTGCACTATAAAATTAACGCTCAATCCTGTCTATTTGCGGCACTTTCCAGTAATCTGGCCACTGTCTTCGCCGGCCTCATTGCAGCACCCATGGAACAGATCGATTTCGTCACTATTGAAGAGCAGCAACGCCCCCGCAAGCGTAACGGCGTCGCTCGCAAACCGGCTGCGAAGAAAGCCGCGAAGCCGCAGCGTCCGGGTGCCGTTCGCGATGGCTATCGCCGCCTCACCGCTGACATCCCCGCCGATCTGCATAAACGCCTGAAAATGCAGGCCCTGATGGAAGACCGTTCTGTTACGGAATTGATTGTTCAGGCCGCCGAGTGTTTTCTCCGTAATCGGGACTAGCCCGTCCACGTGTCGCCCTCATCCTTCACACAATCGTAACGCGCCTGTCATTCCTCCGCACTGTTCCACCCCCATCCTCCTCGTTGACGCCACCGTTGAGGAGCTCGCTGATGGCTGCGGATCTGTTTCTGTTGGGCTGTGCCCTGGTGTTCGGGGTAACCTTTCGCTTTCTGTTCCGTCACCTGCCGGAAGAGCGCTGGCAATTCGTGGCCTCGCTACCCCTGAAAAAAAACAGTGACGGTTCCTGGCAAGGCCTGAACCTGACCTTTTATGGGTTGTTCACCGGCATCTCCGGAGGGCTCGGCGTTGCCGCCTTTATTCTTTTGACGGCATCCGCCGGCGTTGCGCTGGGAACCGCCCTGCTGCTCACACTGGGCGTGCTTGCCATCTGCCTGCCCGCCGCCAAGATCATCGCCACTGTGGTTGAGAAGAACCGCCATGGTTTCACCGTGGGAGGCGCCAGCTTTGTCGGTATTCTTATCGCTCCCCTGTTTCTCTGGCTGGCGGATATGGCCAGCCAGCGCTGGTGGGATACGGCCCTGCCGATTCTGCCCATGTTGGCGGCCATGTCGATTGCCTATGTGTTGGGTGAAGGCATCGGCCGGCTGGCCTGCATCAGTTTCGGCTGCTGTTATGGCAAAGCGCTCAGACATTCACCTTCCTGGGCTCAGCGCCTGTTCAGCACCTTGAATCATGTGTTTATCGGCAAGACCAAGAAGATCGCCTTTGCCGGCGAAATGGAGGCAGTGAAGGTCATCCCCATCCAGGCAATCACCTGCGTGGTGTACACCGCTCTGGCCCTGTTGTGCAGCGCGCTCTTCTTCCACCAGCAGTTTGCCCTGGCCTTTGCCCTGAGCCTGGTGGGAAGCCAGTTGTGGCGGGTTTATTCGGAGACACTGCGGGCGGACTACCGAGGCGGCAGCAAGCTGTTCTCCGTCTACCAGATGATGGCCCTCTTTGCCGCACTCTACGGCATCGTCATCAGTCTGGTACTGCCGGTCCATGCGGGTCTGGTACCGGATCTGGCAGCAGGCCTGGGCGCTCTGTGGTCACCGGGGGTGATTCTCAGTCTGCAGGTGATCACCGTGACCATGTTCTTCTTTTCCGGCACCAGCACCATCACCACCGGGGAGCTTCGCTTCGGCCTGGCCGCTGACTGGCGCAGCCAGGCAGGCTGTGAAGAGGAAGGGTGCAAGGGAGAGGGAAAGGCGGCAGCTTGAACAGCTGCAAGCTACAAGCCTCAAGCTACAACACGAGAAACGAATGTAGGGTTTCCAACGTATGAAGCCGCGCCCAGGACTCGGGCGCGGCCTCTTACGTTTCAAATACCAACATGATTGAGCCGCGTTGTAGCTTGTAGCTTGAGGCCTTGACCTCACCCCAACGCCACCGCTTTCACCTGCGCATACAACTGCGCACCGGGAAATACCTCCAGCTCCCGGGCGGAACGGCTGGAGATACGGGCCAGCAGCCGCTGGTCCCCCAGGACCAGTTGCACCACCGCCTGGCCCGGGCCCACTTCACGCAGACCTGCCACCTGAACCGGGTGGATATTGAGAATGCTGGAATCCTCTGGCGCCTGCCTGCACAGGCTGACATCCCTGGCCGCAATCCGCAGCCGCACCGGGGCATCTCCGGCCACCTGTCGCGCCGCCGGCAGCCAGAATGTCTGCCGCGCCACGTTCACTGCCTGCAAATGATCCCGACTGTCGTAAGCGCCTAACTCTCCGTACAGCAACGCGGTAGCATCGCCCCGCTGGGCCAGCGGGCCATCCAGCCGTGCCAGCTCCTCATGGGCCTTGCCACTTGCCACGATCCGCCCCTGTTCCATCAGCCAGACTTGCCGCGACAGGGTCAGCAATTCATCCAGGTCGTGGGTAACGTAAATCACCGGTACCTGAGTGGCGATGGCGCTGATCATGCCAAGAAGCTCCTGCTTGTGGCCATGATCCAGCGCCGACAAGGGTTCATCCAGCAGCAACAACTCCGGGCCGGCCATTAAGGCGCGAGCCAGTGCCACCCGCTGGGCCTCACCACCGGACAGTGTCTCAACAGAACGGGCCAGCAGGGGTTCAATGTGGGTCTGGCCGACCACCCTCGCCAGATCTTCCCCACTGGCACCGCGGCGCTTTCTCACATAGTCCAGATTGCCGCGAACATCCAGATGGCGAAACAGGGTCGGCGCTTGAAACATCATACCCAAGGGCCGTTCCCAGGGAGGAAGCCGGAAACCCTCGGTATGCCACAATTGATCCCCGAAGCGGATTTCCCCCTCGCATTCCTGGAGCCCGGCCAGCATTCGCAGCAGGGTACTTTTGCCGGAGCCGGAAGGGCCAAACAGCACAGTCACGCCACTGGCGGCAAGCTGTGCCTGTACCTGCAGACGGCATTGCCCCACCTGCCCGGCCAGGGAAAATGCCAGACTCAAGGCATCACCCCCACGTTCTGTTTGCGCTGCCAGCGGAACAGGGCCCACAACATCATCACCGACATTACCAGCAGCACACCGGCCAGCCGATGGGCATTGGCATAGTCTCCAGCTTCCACATGTTCATACAGCGCCACGGATGCCACACGGGTTTCTCCGGCAAGGCTGCCACCGATCATCAACACCACACCGAATTCCCCCAGCGTATGGGCAATACCGAGAATAGCCGCGCTGGCATAGCCCTGCCGGGCCTGGGGAATCACCAGCGAGAAGAATCGGTCCAGGGGACGGGCACCCGAGACCGCCGCCATATCCAACTGCCTGGTCTCGATGGCGGCGAAGGCATTCTTCAGGGGCTGCAGGACAAATGGCAGCGAGTAGATCAGCGACCCGATCACCAGGCCGGTAAAGCTGAACGCCAGGGAACGGGCCTCTCCCCACTGGGTCAGCCAGCCACCGGGACCGTTCGGCCCCAGCCCGATCAGCAGATAAAACCCCAGCACCGAAGGCGGCAGTACCAGTGGCAGGGCCAACAAGGCTTCCAGTAACGCCTGACCGGGCAAACGGCGGCGGGCCAGCCACCAGGCCAGCGGCGTACACACCAGCAGCAGGATGGCGGTGGTGACCAGCGCCAGTTTGATGCTTACCCAGAGCGCCAGCCAGTCGCCATCACTCACCATCGTCATCGGCGACCTCGTCAGTACCGTATCCCAACCCGTTAATTCTCTCCCGGGCCGGGGCAGAAAACAGAAACGCATAAAAATGCCGGGCGGCCTCGGAATCCCTGAGCAGGCCCGCCTGTTGGCGTATGGGAGGATAAAGGCCATCGGGAATACGCCACTGCCGCCCACCCTTGTCCTGCACCTGACTCAAGGCGACAAATGCCGCCTGGGCGGCACCACTGTGCGCAAAGTGATAGCTCTGACCCACGTTCTCTGCCTGCACAAGAACCACCGACTCAGGCAGCGGAAAGCGTGCCAGTACCACCTGGGCGGCTTCCCCATAGGGGGCGGTGCGGGGATTAGCCATGGCCACCGGCGACACCTGACCGGCGACCAGCGACGGCCCGGCCAGGACCGGCCCGGCATCCGGTGACCACAACACCAGTCTGCCAATTGCATAGGTCCGTACCGTCTCCGGCAGAATCAACCCTTCCGAGGCCAGCTCTTGCGGTCGACGAGCGTCCGCGGCCAGGAAAATATCATAGGGCGCGCCTTGACGAATCTGGGCCGCAAGCTTGCCGGTGGACCCCACCGTGACCTGAATCTCTGCCTCCGGGTGGTGCTGGTGATAGGCCTCAACCAGTTGCTTCAACGGAGAAGAAAAATTGGCGGCAACGGCAACCTGTACAGGCTCCGCCGCTGCGGTGGCCGCCACCATCAACAACAGGCTGACAAGCAAACACTTCATGAAGGCTCCAGGACGATGACCAGGCAGGGCCCAGTCTATGTCATCAAGCCGGGCGGCACTATTGGTGATCCGCCTCGTAAGCTCAGGAGCGAGGTACGAGTAGCGAGTAACGAAAACAAGCTTTTGCTCTTCGCCACTCGTAACTCGTGTCTTGAAACTGGATAGCTCAGGATTGCTTGCGGGGATTCTGACCGCGATGCTGGCGGCCGCGAGCGCGGGCCAGTTCGATCTGCTTCTGCCGTTCGGCAAAACGCGCCTTTTGTTCCGGTGAGGATTCGTCGAAGCACTTCGGGCAGGACACCCCCAACTGGAATTTTTCCGACGCCTTTTCCTCTTCACTGATGGGTCGGCGGCAGGCGTGGCACTGGTCAAATTCACCGGGGTTAAGGTCGTGATCAACAGTCACCCTTTCGTCAAAGACGAAACACTCCCCTTCCCACAGGGATTCTTCTTTCGGCATCTCTTCCAGATATTTGAGAATGCCTCCCTTCAGGTGATAGACCTCTTCAAAGCCCTGCTCTTTCAGGTAGGCAGTGGATTTCTCACAACGGATGCCGCCGGTACAGAACATGGCCACTTTCTTGTGCCTGGCCGGGTCCAGGGTCTCTTTCACATACTCGGGAAACTCCCGGAAGGTTCGGGTTTCCGGGTTGATGGCGCCCTTGAAGGTGCCCACTTCCACTTCATAATCATTGCGGGTATCGATCAGCAGGGTTTCCGGATCACTGATCACCGCGTTCCATTCTTGCGGGCTCAGATAGGTGCCCACGGTACGGTTGGGGTCGATGCCTTCCACCCCCATGGTGACAATTTCTTTCTTGAGTTTCACCTTGGTACGCAGGAAGGGATGCGCGTCGTGGAAGGATTCCTTGTGCTCCAGATCCGCCAGACGGGGATCCTCACGGAGCCAGCCAAGTACCGTGTCGATACCCGCCCGTGGACCGGCGATGGTGCCGTTAATGCCCTCGTTGGCCAACAACAGGGTGCCGCGCACATCCTGTGCGAGCATCAGCGCCAGAAGGGGCTCGCGCAACTGCTCGAAATCGCCCAGACGGACAAACTTGTACAGGGCAGCAACGACGATGCTGTCCGACCTTTCCACTTTATGCTGACTCACGCCTTGAACTCCGGATCGTGCTTACTGCCACCAAGACAGTCAGGGGATTCACTCACCTCGCCGCCCTTGGCCTGCCACTCCGCCACGGTATAGGTATGCAGGGCCAGTGCATGCACCGGACCCGCCAGCTCCTCGGCCAGAACCTTGTAGAGCATCTGGTGGCGACGCACCAGCAACATACCGTCAAAGGCGTCGCTTACCAGCACCAACTTGAAGTGGGTTTCTGAATTGGGTGGCACACTGTGCTTGTGACTTTCGTTTTCCAGGGCCAAATGTGCCACAGGGACAGCCTCGGAAACCTTGCGCTCGATCAATGTTGCTACGCTCATGGCACTCACCACCCGGGGATACAAAACCATTATAGCGCGGCGTCAGGGCCGCGCGGGGGCAGTATTCTACGCGCTTTGCCAGGTCCTGAGAAATGTCCGGCGGTCAGACACTCCCGCTCACTGCGGGGCAGGAATGATGGACTCCCACAGCGTCTCGGCATCCTTGTCCAGCAAGGCGGCCATCTCCTCGCCCGGCCCGAACTGGCGCACCTTGCGCCCGGCGGACCAGCCGTGCCAGCCAGGAGCCTTGCCGTGAGCAAAGTCGCCCCAGGCGGTCTGTACCTGACGGGACAAGGTCCTGGCGGCATCTCCACCGCCGGTGAAATAGATTCCCGCCGGGGTATCGGTGACGCCAAACACGAAGGGCACATCCACCACATGACAGGCTCCCAGTGGCAAGCCGAAGGGTTCGCTCTGCCAGGTAAACTGGAATCCCCAACAGTCCGCATTATGGCGGCTCTGGGCATCCAGCAACCGCAATGTGGGCACACGGAAGAGACGATCAGATTCCATGGCCGAAAATATATCCAGCGGACTGCGGCGGGGATCCGGTTTCACCGTGGAATGGTAATACTCGAACGCCCGGGCCCCATTGCCCGGCAGGCCACGCTCGAACCGACGCTGGATTTCCTGATCATCCGCCTCCCGCAGGGAATCCATTTTCACCGTGCCAGCCAGGACGCCGGCGTACTGGAAAAAGTGATATTCATCCCGGCAAACCCCCGCCAGCAGTCTCTTGTCCGCAGCAGCACCGGCGGCAATGGCATCAATCGGCGACTGCGGCAACAGGTCCCCATCCACCATGGGAAGAAAGTTCATCGCAAACTGTGGCGTGGTGGTGCGAAGCCCTCGATCCACCAGCACTTTCACCGCCTGGTTCTGGGCCTTGATCCAGTCTTTTGCGGTGCTGTCGCTTAGCTTCTCTGCGGCACTGCCCGCGCCCGGCAATGCCGCCACAAAAGCGTCGGTGACCCTGCGGACCTGCTCCGGCGCCAGCACAAAATCCGCCGCGCCGGACTGCGAGATGGCAGCATGGAACAGTGAGGCCGCCCGCGGACATGCCAACAGAGCACAGACGCTGAAGCCACCGGCGGATTCTCCGAATACGGTGACCCGGCCGGCATCACCGGCAAAACCGCTGATGTTTTCCTGCACCCACTCCAGCGCCGCCAGTTGATCGCGCAGGCCCAGATTACTGTCCGCATCCAGTTCCGGTGCCACCGCCGTGAAATCCGCAAAGCCCATGGCCCCCAACCGATAGGCCGCATTGACTACCACCACCCGCTGGCTTCGAGCCAGTTCCGCCCCGTTGTACAACGGTTGCGAGATGGAGCCGGCCAGGTAAGCGCCGCCATGGAACCAGACCATCACCGGAAAGGGCCCCTCCCCTTCGGGCACCCAGATATTCAGGTACAGGCAGTCTTCGCTGGACTCGTGGACCCCCATCAGCGGGTTCTTCATCTGCAGGGAGGGTTGGGGATAGTGATCTGCTACCACCGCATTATCACCGTCCGGCAACGGCCGGGGGGCCTTGAACCGATGCTCACCCAGCGGTGGCAAGGCAAACGGGATGCCCCTGTATTCGGTGACACCGTTTGCGGTCAGCCCCTGATAACGGCCCTGACGAATCACTGCTGACATAGCTGAGTCCTTTTCCGGTTTCTGTCCGACAGCCTTGTTGTCTCCTGCACGCTTTGGCGCCGGGCAACGGCCTTGTGAATTGCCACCATGGCCCACAGGGCAAAGGCTGACCGCAGACCATAGCAAATTACCTACTGATAAGTAGGCCAAAGCTCATGTTTAATTGTTAGACAACATTAACAACACTGTCAGAAACCTGACTTACACTTGTTCACGCCCTCGCAGCCACCGCCAGAGGGCTTTGCTAATCCATTTTTCTAGGAGGGAAGCCCCCCATGAGCAACGCTACGATCGAGCAACTCAACGAGCGCTATGAACAAGTTACCACCGAAGCCAAAGCGGCTCTGGAGAAACTGAACACCGCCGTGCGTGGTGCCTACACCCGTCTGGAAGAAAACGGCAACGAACTGTTCCAGACGCTGGTAAAAACCGGTGAGAAACGTCAGAAAGCCCAGAGCAAACCCCAGAAGAAAACTGCCGCCAAGAAACAGCCGTCCCAGCTGGACGAAGTGCGTGGCAAGGTTGCCACCGCCCTGGGTCTGCCCACCCGTGATGAGGTGGAAGCCCTGAACAAGAAGCTTGCTTCCCTGACCCGCAAGGTCAACAAGCTGGCCAAAGAAGCGAAATAACCGCGCTTTGCCCGCTTCGGGGGCGGCATCGCCGCCCCCGCTCCTTCCCCTTTGTCTCACCTGAACCGTTGACTTCGCCGCTCGCCTCTCGTTATCTAGTGCAACCCACTGATAACAAAAACCACGCGAGTCATGATGTCCGCCAGCCTCACCTCTTCACTGAAATTGCGCACTGTCGCCCCTTTCTGGCTTGAATTCCTGCTGGATGCTGCCCTGCGGGCCGGTGTCGACCTGAGTGGTCCCCTGGTGGACCTGGGGATCAGTAACGATGATCTGGAAAATCCTCAGTCGCGGATCGCCATGACGGTGGAGAACCAGCTACTCAAGCAGGCCATCCTGCAAAGCGGTGACCCGCTGTTCGGTCTGCACATGGGCGAAGGGATCCGCCCCCGTTTTATGGGCGAACTGGGCTATGCCAGCATGTCCAGCGCCACCCTGGGGGATGCCATCGAGTTGATGATCCCTTTTGCCAATGTCACCAGCGAATGCGCCAAATTACGCTTCGAGTGGCGCGACAAACACCTTTGGCTGATCTGGGAAAGTGATCTGGAAGCGCTCTCCACTTATCCGGCCCGCATTGATGCCCACTTCGCCGGCGCTATCATCTACGGCCGCTGGCTGATCGGCAAGGAACTGTCTCCGACCCGGGTGCTGTTTCACCATGCCCCCCAGGGCGATGAGCAGGAATATCAGCGGATATTCCGCTGTGACGTGGCCTTTGAACAGCCACTCAATGCCATCGTGCTGGAAGCGGATTTGCTGGACCTGCCGTTGCGCGATGCGGACCCGGAAATGCACAAGGTGGCCCGTTCGCGCATGCAACGGGCCGTTACCCAGTACCATGCCCGCGATAACCTGCTGGAGCAGGTACGTCTGGAGATTCAGAAACGCCTGCAGCAGGGTGTCCCACAGCTGGAGCCGATCGCCGACCAGTTGGGCATCAAGCCCTGGACCTTGCGTCGTCAGCTGCGCGCGGAGAACACGGACTTTTCCAGCTTGCTGGAAGACGAGCGTCGGCGCCTGGCCTGCGACTGGCTGCTGCACAGCGACCGTTCCGTAAACCAGATCGCCCTGGATCTGGGTTACTCGGAGCAAAGTGCCTTCAACCGGGCCTTCAAGCGCTGGTTCGGTGTGACCCCGGTGCACTACCGGGAACAACCCGGCAGCGCGCTAACCCCCGACGATTGAGGCGCCCCGCCAGCGACGCTTGCATTGCCCGAGGGTCAGCCCCCGGGCAAATCCATCCACCAGGGTCTCGCCCAGATGCCCCTGCAACATGCGGGTGGACATGGGCATTAACCGATAGTAGAGCCCCGCCAGTTGCTCCACCGTAGCCACTTCTTCCCGCCAGCCCGCCAGCCAGTGCGGGTAGCTGGACAGCTGGCCGGCAAGAATGGCCTGGGCGGCCAGTTGCCCACTGAGCACAGCACCATAGATGCCCTCCCCCAGCAGCGCTTCGGTGCAACCGGCCGCATCCCCGGCAAACAGGATGCGCCCGTGACACAAGCGGGCGCGGGGCAGCCAGGTGCCCAGCGGGTAACCCTGCATATGGGAGGGACTGACCCCCAGCCGTTGCTGACTGTAGCGCTCAAGCTGCTCACGGCCGGGGGAAGCCAGGCCATGGCGCCACACATAAAGCCCCACATTGACATGATCCCCCTTGGGAAACAGCCAGCCGTAGCCCCCCTTGATTGCCGCAAAATCCAGGGTCATGCCCGGATACCGGGTCAGTCGATCCCGGGGCACACAGCCTTCAATCGCCATGGCGCCGGGGTAACGACGTTCTCCCAGGAGTTTTCGCACCGGGCTATTGGCACCATCAGCGGCAATCAGTGTGTCGCTCTGGAAACGCTCTCCCTCGCGGGTGGTTACGGTGACCCCGTTGCCATCCTGCTTGATGGCATGAATCCCCCGGGTCTGTCGGAAACAGGCCCCCTGCTGTTCTGCCTGTTGGCGGCAAAAGGCATCCAGTTCGCCCCGTTCGGTCATCACACAGAACGGGGCCGGGGCCTGCAGCGACCGGTCCCTGCCTGGAAAGCGCCCGATCCGGAGAGTGGATACCACCTCACGGACCACGGGAGCAATGGAGAAGCGGTAGCGATTCAGGGTTTTGGCCGTCACTCCGCCGGCACAGGGTTTTTCCTGTCCCCCGGCACGGGACAGCACCAGGACACGCCGCCCTGCCGCCGCCAGATCCCAGGCGGCGGCACAGCCGGCCTGGGCCGCTCCGACGATTATCACATCCCATTGGGTCATTCCATGCCTCGAGTCAGTCAAACGGACTTCGGTCCAAGTATGAATAGGCCTGTGCTTCCTTTATAATGCGCCCCGTCCGGGACCCCTGACCCATGGCGGGATTTGCCATTGCTCAGTGGCTCCCCTGGTTTCAGCCCCATAAGTTCTCCCGAATTCAAGCTAGGAGATTGTTAATGAAAGCACCCGTACGCGTAGCCGTTACCGGCGCCGCTGGCCAAATCAGCTATTCCCTGCTGTTCCGTATCGCCTCCGGCGACATGCTCGGCAAAGACCAGCCCGTTATTCTGCAACTGCTGGAAATCACCCCGGCCATGGAAGCCCTGAAGGGCGTTATCATGGAACTGGAAGATGGTGCCTTCCCGCTGGTCGCCGGCATTGTTGGCACCGACGACGCCAACGTGGCCTTCAAGGACGCCAACTACGCGTTGCTGGTTGGTGCTCGTCCCCGTGGACCGGGCATGGAGCGTAAAGATCTGCTGGAAGCCAACGCAGCAATCTTCTCTGCCCAGGGTAAAGCCATCAATGACAACGCCAGCAAAGACATCAAAGTGCTGGTTGTCGGCAACCCGGCCAACACCAATGCCCTGATCGCCCAGCGCAACGCGCCGGACATCAACCCCCGTCAGTTTACTGCCATGACCCGCCTGGACCACAACCGTGGCATGGCGCAGCTGGCCAACAAACTGGGCAAAACGGTCAACGACATCACCAAGATGACCATCTGGGGCAACCATTCCTCTACCCAGTACCCGGACCTGCACCACTGTGAAGTGGACGGCAAGGCAGCCATCGACCAGGTGGAGCAAGACTGGTACGAAGGCACCTACATCCCGGAAGTCCAGCAGCGCGGTGCCGCCATCATCAAGGCCCGTGGCGCCTCCTCTGCCGCTTCCGCTGCTTCTGCCGCTGTGGACCACATGCGTTCCTGGGCCCTCGGCACTGCCGACGGTGACTGGGTCTCCATGGGCATCTACAGCGACGGTTCCTACGGCATCCAGGAAGGCCTGATCTACTCCTTCCCCTGCACCTGCAAGGATGGCGACTGGAGCATCGTTCAGGGTCTGGAAGTGAACGATTTCTCCCGTGGCAAGATGGAAGCCACCGAGAAGGAACTGGCGGAAGAACGTGACGCCGTTTCCCACCTGCTGCCGTAAGGTTTCGCAGGCATGAAAAAGGGGCTCTTCGGAGCCCCTTTTTTGTGTTTGGCTTCTAGCCAAGCTCAGTAGTCATAACCCTGTTCATATTCCATTTGCATCGCCTCGCTGCGCTGCAGATAGCCTTCGTACTGAGTCATGGCCATGGGAATCACCACTCCCACGTAACCCACCATCAACAGCAGAAAAATCCAGAAGGCCGCTATTACACCGCCCGAATTTGCCACCGGCGCAGCGCCGTAGTTATTTTCTCCCTCTGAACCTTTTTTGAACAGCAACACCAGCCCAAGCACGATATTCACCAAAGGCACCAACATCAACAGACTTAACCACCCGCTGGCATTGATGTCATTCAGGCGGCGTACCATGTAACCCCAGGAAAACACCAACACCACGATAGCGCCCACAGCAAACAGCAAACCAATAACGACCCCCATAGAACTATCAGCAAATGCCGGAATCATGATCGCAGCAAGAACCCCAAGTACCGCATAAAACATCAGCGTCAGGCCTGTGGCATAAGCGAAATAACGCATGCGGCCTATCCGGCCGGATAACGACAGGAACTTGGGCTGATAATTGCCAACACCGGTCATAGACACATCGGCCTTTGGCGCCTGGTAAGGCTGGTTCATGTTGTCCCCCTAATAGACAAGTTTTTGTGAATCAAAACTAAAGAGTATGCCGACGACTGAAGTCGTCCATGGCCCGCAGCAAATCCCGACGACTGATCTGCCCCACCAAACGGCCACCTTCCAGCACCGGCAAACGCCGACGGTGGTCCGCCAGAAACACTTCCGCCACATCCAGAATGGAGGTTTCCCCGGTCACCGTCTGCAGGTCCACGCTCATGTATTCCTTCACCGGCCCGATTTCCGTGCCGTGATAGCTGGCTTCGAGGGCCCCTTTGAGACAATCGGATTCAGAGAAAACCCCGACCAGACTGCCATTTTCATCAACCACCGGTGCCCCGGAAATCTTGTGCTCGAGAAATACACGGATGGCCTCATTCACCGACATCTCCGGGCGGATGGTCACCAGCCGCCGGGTCATATAATCCGCAACCTTGATGGACTTGAGCATAATGGCTTCCCTTTTATACGCGACCAGCGGGTCGACGTCCTCTGCCTGACGCTCCCGTCATAGGGTGGCGCAACCAGCCTCCTTTATAGCAGAAAAACCCTATAAGACCACCGCATTCGACCCCATAACGGCATAAGACGAGCGGCTGTGGTCAAAGCAGTGCAATACGCGTAGTTTTGCAGAAAAAATATAATCCCATGGAGGGGTACACAATGAACCGCAGAAAAGAAGATGTAACGACCTGCAACAGATTTCGTAGTGACCGGTTTTTCACCGAAGGCAGTCAGTGGTACTACGCAACAAGGGAAAATACTATCGAGGGCCCCTTTGAGAGCCGCGAAGAAGCCGAAAATGACCTGACGTTTTACCTGAGAGACATTCAGGCCAAAGAGAGCTTCGGCCTGAAACTGGCCCGTGCACCCGGTAACCCGGGAATCAGGCGGTAACTACAGTAAAGGCTTTGGTGAAGTGATGATGCCGTTGTTGTCCGCATAGACATAATCACCCGGGCGGAACGTGGCCCCACCAAAGGTAATCTCGATATTGAGTTGCCCCTCATCGCGACGCACGGACTTGATGGGTACGCAGCCAAGGGTGACAACACCGATATCCAGCTTGGCCAGCTCGTCCACATCCCGGCATGCACCGTAGATGATCACCCCTTCCCAGCCATTCTTTACCGCATTTTCGGCAATCATGTCGCCGATCAGGGCGTTGCGCAGGCTGCCGCCGCCATCAACCACCAGCACCTTGCCCTTGCCATCCGTGCCAAGGTGCTCCTTGACCCGGCTGTTGTCCTCGAAACATTTCACCGTCACCACTTCACCACCGAAGGCGTTGCGACCGCCATAGCTGAACCAGTTATGGCCGGTTACCACAGAAACACTGTCGGCGTTGTCGTCACAAAGATCACAGGTCACAAAGGTCATACTGACTCCTAAAACAATGGCGAATTCGCTGTGGCGGACAGCAGGCTGGGATCAACTCCACCCGCTTGCCCTACTCGCCTTTCATTTCCCGTTGGTTTCGGAACTTGCCGGCAAATACCAGAAAGTCCCGGTAGCGTAATTTATAGAGACCGGTCTGCGGCCCTTCCAGCGCCATGCCCACCATGGCATCAGCAACCTTGTGGCTGTCCACCGGTAACCAGTGGGCATCAGTCCAGCGGGTGAGCGGCTCGATGACCCGGTTGAAGATATTTCCCCAGTCTTCCGCCGGGCGCCGGTCTTCACGCTGGCCCCGTAAAAGGGATGGCTGCAGGATGGCCAGCAATGGCAATTCCAGCTTGATCAGCGCCCTTTCCATCTGCCCCTTTACGCGGGAGTAGAAAAACGGTGAGCGGGAATTGGCATTGACCGCCGATACCACCAGAAAGCGCTGCACGCCGGCACGCAGGGCCATCTGCCCCGCCAGCACCACCAGATCATGATCCACATGACGAAACGCTTGCCGGGAGCCGGCTTTTTTCATGGTGGTACCCAGGCAGCAGAACACATCATCCACCTGGAACGATGACTGGCAGGCTTGCATGTCATCCAGGTCAATCACCTGCACATCCAGTTTGGGATGCTCGACCGATAACGGTCGGCGACACAGTACCCGTACCTGGTCGTATTCATCGCTCTCAAGCAGATTGGCAAGACAATCTTGGCCTACCAGTCCCGTTGCCCCCAGCAGCAAGGCTTTTCTTGTCATTCTTCATCCTCATCGTGATCCGGCTCGGCAGGCAACCAGCGCCGCAATACGGTCTCCAGTGCATCAAGGTGTACCGGTTTTGCCAGAAAATCATCCATTCCCGCCGCCAGACAACGGGCCTGCACCCCTTCCGCGGTGTTGGCAGTGATCGCCACCACAGGGGTACGCTGACCATCGTTCTGTTTCTCCCGGGCGCGGAGCTGACGGGTGACTTCAAAGCCATCCATTTCCGGCATCATGCAATCCATCAGAATCAGATCGAAATTTTCCTGATCCAGCAGGGCCAGTGCGGTCTCGCCGTTGCTGACGGTCTTGACCTGATACCCCAGCTTGCTGAGCATGCCGCGGGTCACCAGTTGGTTGACCTCGTTATCTTCCACCAGCATCAACCGGAATTGCTTGCGGCGCAGGCGCTCCTCACGGGTTTGCATGGGGGCATCCCCCACCGGTTGCTGGCGTTGCAGCCCCACCAGTCGGGCCAGGGCGCTGCGCAAACTGCGCCGATGGGCCGGGCGCACCAGCACCACCAGATCATGTTTATCGATCAGTTTCTGGACCGCCGGGGTACCACGCTCTTCGATGGTGGCCAGGAGAACCAGTCGCACCGGCCGCAGGGACGGGTCCTCCAGGACATTACGGCACAGATTCAGGGCCAGTTCCGGCCGCGTCCAGGTGTCCACCAGCAGCAGATCAAAATCACTATGTTCCCGGTGACCGGCCCGCAGGGCCTGCAGGGCATGGTCGTAACCCTGGGCCGACGAACACTGACAATCCAGGGTTTCCAGTTCTTCCTGCAAACAGGCCACGGTGCCGGAAGCCGCTCCCACAACCACGGCCTCTGCCCCATCCAGCGCCCGCACCAGATCCTGGGATTCGCGCATGTCCGGTTGCATCTGCACCGGCACCGTAAACCAGAAGGTCGACCCTTCACCGGGCACGCTCTCTGCCCCCAGTGTGCCCCCCATGGCGTCAATCAGCCCCTTGCAGACCAGCAAGCCGAAACCGGTATGGCGGCTGCTGTAGACATCCTGCCCTTCATCGATAAACCGATCCTGGAACAGATGACGCAGGGTTTCCGGGTCCATGCCCACGCCCTCGTCACTGAGCCTTACCCGCAGTACGCCACTGCTTTCGCTTTCCACGGTGAAATCCACATCCAGGCGGATTTCCCCGTTATCGCTGAACTTGATGGCATTACTGAACAGATTGTTGAGCACCTGCATAAGGCGCTCACGGTCACCGCGAATGCGCTTGGGCAACAACCGGTCGATGACACAGGTCAGCTCCAGCCCGGTGTTCTGTGCCATGGGGCCAAAGGCTTCCAGGGCCTGTTCAATGGCGGTGCGGAAATCGAAGAATTCGGAATTCAGCGTGATTCGGCGCGACAGGATGCGGGAATAATCCAGCACATCATCAATCAACGACAGCAACAGCTTGCCGCTGCGTCCGGCCACCTGGAGGTAATCTTTCTGCTCGTCATCCAGACGGGTGTCTTCCAGCAATGACATCATGCCCATGAGGGAATTCATTGGTATACGCAGTTCATGGGCAAGCCGGTACACGAGGCTGAGCTGCACCTCCGTACTGCTTCTCACCGGCTGCTGGCTGCTGCTTTCACCGCGTCCCCGCCGCTCCCGAGTCATGGCATGCCAGAAGGTTTCATACTGGCCGCGGTAGAGTCGGAACAGGTAGAAGGCATAAATGCTGATCATGATCGCGATCACCCAGTCGTGCAGGGATCCGGTGATCAGCAGTACCAACACGGTGGGCAGGAACATCAGCACGATATAGGCCTGACGTACCCGCAGCCCGGCCATCCAGGAGCTGCCCAGAGCCGTGGTCACGCCGACGTTATAGAGGAGTACCGCGAAGAAGTTGAAGCCCGAGCCCAGCCGCCAGGCCAGCCAGGCAGGAAGCAGCCCCCACAGCAGGGCATGCATGGCCAGACCGACACCAAACAGCTTGCGCCAGCGTGCCGGCCCCGAGCCATAGAGGGCATCGAATCGGGCAACCAGCCATAACCGATAGGCGGTGACGGCCAGAACGGCCCCGCCTCCAATGAGCGCTTCCAGTTCGAAACTCTGATAAACCTGCCCCCAGGCAAAAACCAGGGCATAAATCAGAAGGGCCGCCAGAACGCCCATCAGGGAATTCTTGGCGGCCCCGTAATCGACGCGCTTGAGAACCTTGCGATCTTTCTTGTATGACACCGTGTCGCGTTCCGTGGAACCTGTTTGGATGTGTCGCGCTACGTTATCACTGCTTTTCCGGGCTGGCTACTCCGCCTCGCACGATCCAGCGCAATCAGCAGCGGCACGAAGAAGAAAAAGTCCACAAACAGCGCCATGGCGATGGTGATCGCCGACAACAGCCCCATACTGGCATTGGGATAGAAGTGGCTGGTGCCAATGATCGCGAAATTGGCCACCAGCACCACAGAGGTCGCGACCAGGGCCACCCCCACGGTGCGGAAGGCATAATCCACGGCTTTCTCGGTATTCAGACCCAGCTCTCGCTTGGCACGGACATACTTGCTGAGGAAATGCACCGTATCATCCACCACGATCCCCAGTGTCATGCAGGCCACCACCGACACGGCCAGCCCGATCTCACCATTGATCAACCCCCAGAGGCCGAACGCCATGGCCGCCGGCAGCAGATTGGGAATCAGGGAAAGCAGGCCATAGCGGACTGAACGCAGAGCCAGAATCAGCAGTACCGACACACTGACCAAGGCAATCAGCGCCCCACCCAGCATGCTTTCGATGTTGCGCATGGTGACGCGGCCAAACAGGATATCCATCCCTGTTCCCCGGGTCTGCATGGTCGCCGGCCAGTTATCCTGCATCCACTGCTCTACCCGGTCGTTGAAGTCCAGCACCGGCTTTGACCCGATATTCTTCAGCACCACGATGGCCCGCGCCTGGCGCTTGTCGATATCCAGTTGATCTTCCAGCCCGAGCCCCTGGGGCAAGGACAGCTCATACAGAAGGGTGTACTGGGAAATCAGTTCCCGGGAATCGGGGATTCGGTAGTAAGCGGGATCGCCACCGTGCAAGTCGCGGTTAAGTCGCTTGATCACATTGGTGTATGAGGTGGCATAGACCACTTCATCCTGTTGCTCCAGCCATGTCATCAGCGCATCCAGATGCTGAAGATACGCCGGCTCCATGGTCCCCCCGGATTCGCCGGAGGGCACCGCATAATCAATACGGTGCATACCGGTCATTTCCGCCATAGCAAAATCGTTGACCCGCCTTACCTCGAACGTCTCGTCGAAGTATTCATTGAACACATCATTGGTCCGGTTGAGTCCCACACTGGCCGTCAGCAGCACTACCACCACCGACATACCCGCCAGCCAGCGCTTGTAGTGACGGTTCAAGTGCGCAGCCAGGGCACTCATCCACGGGGCATAATCCCGCTGCCTGCCGGGCTCGATACGGTGCGGCAACAGCATCACCAGTGCCGGTAACAGCAATACCGAGAAGACAAAAGCCAGCAAGACGCCAATCAGCACCACATTTCCCAGTGCCCGGAACGGCTGGGATTCGGAAAAATTGAGGATGGCAAACCCGATTGCCGTGGTCAGGCTGGTCAGCCAGATCGGCTGCAGATTGATACGCAGGCTTTCCATCAGTGCTGGCGTCTTGGCAATCCCCAGCAGGCGTTCATGACGATAACTGGCAAGAATGTGCACGGAATCCGCCACCGCCAGGGTCAGAATCATGGCCGGGGCCATCCCCACGATGGGAGAAAACTCGATCCCCAACCACATGGCGATTCCCATGGCCGAGGCAATGGAGAAGGCAATCACCACCACGGTAACGGCCACAAACATGAGGCTGCGCAGGATCAGCCACAGGCAAAGCAGCATGACCACAAAAGCCAGTGGCAGCGTGGTCGCCATGGACTGCTCCGTGGCCTCCGCTGACGCCTGGGAGAACACCACAGTACCGGTCACCATGAAGTCGATATCCGGGTATTGCTCTGCGTAGGACCGAGCCATTTCCCGAGCCGCAGCGGTGATTTCCGGGGCCTCGGTATTGCCCTCGCTCATGGTCACCGTGGCCACCACCCCGGCCACATGGCCCTTGTCCGACACCAGACGTCCCACCAACGCCGGCTCGTTGAGGGCAATGTCACGGGCCTGATCAATCTCGTCCGCCGACATGGAAAGGGCGTTTTCCACCAGGGGCGCCACAAAAAGGTCATCCCCCTCCACTTCCGTGTGCTGGAAATTGGTCAGCGAATCCACCCGGGTGGAATGTGGCAGCGTCCAGGCATCGTCGGTCAGGGCTTCGATCGCCGCCAGGGCCTGCGGCTCAAACACCCGGTCATTCTTCGGGTGGACGACGAACAACACCATTTCGTTGGCCGTGAAGCTGTCTTCCAGGGAGACAAAGCGTTTGAAATCCGGGTTCTCTTCCGTGAAGAAAATGCGCGGATCGTTGTTGTTGTGGAAATGGCTCATACCCGCAGCCATGGCAAGGCACAGGCCCGTGCAGACCAGCAGTACCCACACCGGATGGGCGACCACCCAGCGACTCCAAGCGTCTTTCATTCGTTACCCCCATTGATCTGGGACGAAAGTCTATGCAGAGGTAAACACCGTGTCACGGACCGAACAGGCCAAAATCAAAAACTTTACGTTAACGTAAACTTCCCCTATTCTTTTTCCATGAGTAAAAAACTGACCTACAGCATCGGCGAGCTGGCCCGGGAATTCGACGTGACCACCCGTACCATCCGCTTTTACGAAGATCAGGGCCTGGTGACTCCGCAACGACGGGGCCAGACTCGGGTCTACACCCCCGCCGATCGGGTCACCCTGAAATTGATACTGCGCGGTAAACGACTGGGCTTTTCCCTGGCCGAATCCAAAGAGTTGATCCGCATGTACCAGCCCCAGGGCGATAACCGCAGTCAGCTTCTCGCCCTGCAGGGAAAGATTCACCAGCGCCGAGCACAATTGGAACAACAACTTCGGGATATTCAGGTCATGCAGCGGGAACTCGATGACGCCGAGCAGCGCTGCCTGGACGCCCTTCACGATCTGGAGACACAATAATGTTCAACAGCACTTTCAATTTTCATCTGGGCGAAACTATCGATGCGCTCCGTGATACGGCTCGTGCCTTTGCCCAGAAAGAAATTGCCCCCCTGGCCGCCGAAATCGACCGCAGCAATGAGTTCCCCCTGCCGTTGTGGAAAAAAATGGGCGATCTGGGCCTGCTGGGCATTACCGCTGACGAAGAATACGGCGGCGCCAACATGGGCTACCTGGCCCACACCATTGTGGTAGAGGAAATTTCCCGGGCTTCTGCGTCTATCGGTCTCTCCTACGGCGCCCACTCCAACCTGTGCGTCAACCAGATTGTTATCAACGGTACCGACGAGCAGAAAGCCCGGTACCTGCCCAAACTGATCAGCGGTGACCATATCGGTGCCCTGGCCATGAGCGAGCCCGGTGCCGGGTCCGATGTGGTCAGCATGAAGCTGCGCGCCGAAAAGAAAGGCGACCGCTACATCCTCAATGGCAACAAGATGTGGATTACCAACGGCCCTGACGCCCATACCTATGTGATCTACGCCAAGACTGACAGCAATGCAGGCCCCCGAGGCATCACGGCGTTCATCGTCGAGCGTGATTTCCCTGGCTTCTCCCGCGCTCAAAAGCTGGACAAACTGGGCATGCGTGGCTCCAACACCTGCGAGCTGGTGTTCGAAGACTGCGAAGTCCCCGCCGAAAACATCCTCGGCAAGGAAAACGAGGGTGTGAAAGTACTGATGAGTGGACTGGATTACGAGCGCACCATTCTTTCCGGGGGCCCGGTAGGCGTGATGCAGGCCTGTATGGACGAAGTGGTGCCATACATCCACGAGCGCAAACAATTTGGTCAGGCCATCGGCGAGTTCCAGCTGATGCAGGGCAAGATCGCCGACATGTACGTGATGCTCAATACCAGCCGCAGCTACCTCTACCATGTGGCCCAGGCCTGTGACCGCGGCGAGACCAACCGCAAGGATGCCGCCGGCGTGATCCTCTACTGCGCCGAAAATGCCACCAAGATGGCACTGGAAGCGATCCAGACCCTGGGCGGTAACGGCTACATCAACGACTACAACACCGGTCGCCTGCTGCGCGACGCCAAGCTCTATGAAATCGGCGCCGGCACCAGTGAAATCCGTCGCATGCTGATTGGCCGTGAGTTGTTCAACGAAACAGCATAAGGGGGTCGGACGTCTGAGGTCGGACGTCTGACGACAAGACAACATCCGCTGGAGAGGACGTCTGACGTCAGAGAGCCGACGTCAGACCTCAAATGCCATGCCCAAGATCAACAGTCAGATCAATCCCGCCAGCCCGGAGTTTCAGGCCAATCGGGAACACAACCTGACACTGCGCCAGCAGCTGCAGGAAAAACTGGACCACATCGCCCACGGCGGTGGCCAAGCCGCCGAACAGCGCCTGCGCGAGCGCGGCAAGCTGCCGGTCCGTGAACGCATAAACCTGCTACTGGACCCGGGCTCCCCGTTTCTGGAGATTTCCGCCTTGGCCGCCGAAGGCGTCTATGGGGAAGACGTGCCGGCGGCGGGCTGTGTGGGCGGCATCGGTCAGATCCACGGCGTGGAATGCATGATCGTCGCTAACGATCCCTCGGTAAAAGGCGGCAGCTACTACCCGCTGACCGTGAAGAAACACCTGCGGGCCCAGGCCATTGCCGCCGAAAACCGGCTTCCCTGTGTCTATCTGGTGGATTCCGGCGGTGCCAACCTGCCCCGTCAGGACGAAGTGTTTCCGGACCGGGATCACTTCGGCCGCATCTTCTTCAACATGGCCAACATGTCCGCCCGCGGCATTCCCCAGATCAGTGTGGTACTGGGCTCCTGCACCGCCGGCGGCGCCTACGTGCCGGCCATGGCCGACGAAGTGATCATGGTCAAGGAACAGGCCACCATCTTCCTGGCCGGCCCGCCCCTGGTGAAGGCGGCCACCGGTGAGGTGGTTACCGCCGAAGAGCTGGGCGGCGCCAACCTGCACTGCGAACAATCCGGGGTGGCCGACCATCTGGCTGACGACGAACCCCACGCCCTGGAACTGGCACGTCGCACCATCGCGCACCTGAACTGGCACAAGCCCGATCAGGTCAACCGTCAGCCGGTACGGCCGCCAGCTTACGATCCCAACGAGCTTTACGGCGTCATTCCCACCACCACCCGCCAGCCCATGCCGGCACGGGAACTGATTGCGCGCATCGTGGACGGCTCCGAACTGGATGAATTCAAGGCCCGCTATGGCACTACCCTGGTGTGCGGCTTTGCTCATATCCACGGTTATCCGGTGGGCATTCTTGCCAACGATGGGGTGCTTTATTCTGAGTCTGCCCAGAAAGGCGCGCACTTTATCGAACTGTGCAATCAGCGAAAGATTCCGCTGCTGTTCCTGCAGAACATCACCGGCTTCATGGTGGGCAAGAAATACGAGTCCGAAGGCATCGCCAAACACGGCGCCAAGATGGTCAACGCTGTGGCCTGTGCCAGCGTACCCAAATTCACCGTGATCACCGGTGGCAGCTTCGGCGCCGGTAATTATGGCATGTGTGGACGCTCCTACGATCCGCGCTTCATGTTCATGTGGCCCAATGCCCGTATTGGCGTAATGGGCGGGGAACAGGCCGCCAGCGTGCTGACTCAGGTAAAGCAGGCCTCGTTGAAGAAGAAAGGTCAGCAATGGAGTGACGAGGAAGCTGCCGCCTTCCAGGCAGATATGACCGAGCGCTACGAAGAAATGGCGCAACCCTGGTACGCCAGCGCACGGCTGTGGGACGACGGCGTGATCGATCCCGCCGACACCCGCGATGTGCTCGGCCTGGCCATTTCTGCCAGCTTGAATGCGCCGATTGAAGAGACACGGTATGGCGTGTTTCGGATGTGATTGGGTCGGACGTCCGACGTCTGACGTCCGACGCTCAAAAACCTGGAGCAGGATATGAGCGTAACAATACAAACAGAAGGTTCGGTGGCCAGAATCACTCTGGATAACCCGGAAAAACGCAACGCCTTCGATGACCGCATCATTGCCTCGCTGACGGAAGCTTTTGAACAAGCCGGCAGCGATGACGGTGTCCGCGTGGTGGTGTTGCAAGCCGCCGGCAAACATTTTTCCGCAGGCGCCGATCTCAACTGGATGCGCGCCATGGGCAAGCTGGACGCGCAACAGAACCGCGACGATGCATTGAAGCTGGCGCGGCTGATGCAGTCTATCGACCAGTGCCCCAAGCCTGTTATCGCCCGGGTTCAGGGCGCAGCCTTTGGCGGTGCTCTGGGCCTGATCTGCGCCGCCGACATGGCGGTGGCCGCCGACAATGCCCGCTTCTGCCTCAGCGAAGTGAAGCTGGGCATCGTGCCAGCGGTGATCAGCCCCTATGTCGTGCGGGCTATGGGCGCCCGGCAGGCCAATCGTTATTTCATGACGGCGGAAGTGATCCCCGCCGAGCGGGCCGTAGCGCTGGGCATTGCCCATGAGGTCGTTCCGGAAAGCGAGCTAAACGACAGCGTGGATTCCCTGATCAACGCCCTGCTCGCCGCCGGCCCTCAGGCACAGATCGAAGCCCGCAACCTGATCGCCCGCGTCGGCCACGGCCCCATTGATCAGACCATGCTCAACGACACCGCCGACCTGATCGCCCGACTGCGCACCGGCGAAGAAGGCCAGGAAGGGCTGAGTGCCTTTCTGGAAAAACGAACACCCAACTGGATCTGATCCACTACCCGTAGGAGCGTCGCTGGCGGCGCGATAAGCCACGACGAAATCGCGCCGCCAGCGACGCTCCTACGGCAGGACAAAGGCAACACCATGGCAACGATAAAAAAACTCCTGATCGCCAACCGAGGCGAAATCGCCCGGCGCATTATCCGCACCTGCCGCCAGCAAGGCATCGCTACCGTGGCGGTCTACTCCGATGTGGATGCCTCCCTGCCCCATGTCCGTGAGGCGGATCAGGCAGTCTGCCTGGGTCCGGCGCCGGCGCGGGAGAGCTATCTGGTGATCGACAAGGTCATCGCCGCCGCCAGAGAAACCGGCGCCGATGCCATTCACCCGGGGTACGGATTCCTTTCCGAGAACACCGCCTTTGCTGCCGCCTGTGAAAACGCGGGTATCATTTTTGTCGGCCCCAATGCCCGAGCCATCGAGGTCATGGGCGACAAGGCCGCTGCCCGACAATTAATGGCGAACAGCGGCGTGCCTGTATTGCCCGGTTTCGATGAGGAAGGCGCCAGTGATGATGACCTGATTCGTGCCAGCGAACAGGTAGGTTTTCCGCTACTGATCAAGGCTGTAGCCGGTGGTGGCGGCAAGGGCATGCGTGTGGTCAATAGCGCCAGCGAGTTCAGTGAAGCGCTGGCAGCCGCACGACGCGAAGCCAGCGGTGCCTTTGGCGATGACCGGGTGCTGCTGGAGCGCTATCTGCCAACAGCCCGCCACGTGGAGGTCCAGGTATTCGCCGACAATCACGGTAACGCGGTGCATCTGTTCGAGCGGGACTGTTCGGTACAGCGTCGCCACCAGAAAATCATCGAGGAGGCCCCGGCGCCGGGGCTGGACGAGGCCACCCGGAACGCCTTTGGTGACGCCGCGGTCCAGGCCGCCAAGGCCATTGATTACCGCGGTGCGGGTACCGTCGAGTTCCTCTACGGACCCGATGGCCAGTTCTACTTTATGGAAATGAACACTCGCCTGCAGGTAGAACACCCGGTGACGGAAATGATCACCGGCGAAGACCTGGTCGCCTGGCAGCTGGCCGTCGCCGCCGGCGATCCCCTGCCCAAAGCGCAGCACCAGATCGAACGTCACGGCCACGCCATGGAAGTGCGTCTCTATGCGGAGAACCCGGAACAGGGCTTCTTGCCCTCTTCCGGCCTGCTCAGCCATCTGCGCTGGCCCCATGAGGTGGCCCGGGTGGATGCCGGATATGAGCATGGCGACCGGGTGGATGATCACTACGATCCCATGATCGCCAAGTTGATCTGCCATGGTGCGTCCCGCCATGAGGCCCGCCAGAAACTGATCACGGCTCTGGACACCCTGGAGCTGAAAGGCATCCACCACAATGCCCCCTTCCTGCACCGGGTGCTCAACGACGATGCCTTTGCCGATGGCGACCTGGATACCCGTCTTCTGGAACACCGCCCACACCTGCTCGAGGCCACGGTGACCGAACCCGCGCTACTGGCCCTGGCCGCCAGCAAGGTAATCGCTGCCGACAGCATCAACGACTCCCCCTGGCAAAGTCTGCAAGGCTGGCGACCCATGGGCCGGCGTTTTCGGCAAACCCTGCTTCAGGTGGATGGCAACCTGATCACCGTCCGCGAACAGGACGGCGTTGCCTCCGTGGGCGACAAACAGGCGCCCCTTGTTGCGACACGGGATGCCCAAACCATCAACCTGCATTGGGGCACCAACGGTTTGCGCGCACGCCATGCCCGCAAAGATGACAGCACCCTGCTGTTGTTCGTGGCCGGACAGGACCATGAAATCACTCTCAATCCCAGCCGCGACAGTGCCCAACATGACGATGCAGCCGGCTTCATCGCGCCCATGAGTGGCACCATCGTTGCCCTCCATGTGTCCGCGGGCGATGCCGTTGCTGCTGGCGATGCAGTCATTACACTGGAAGCCATGAAAATGGAGCACACCCTGCGCGCTACGGTGCCGGGGACCGTGCATGACTTTCATGTGGCAACCGGAGACAGCGTCAGCGAAGGCACCTTGCTGGTGGAATTTGAAGAGAACACCGGCGACTGACAGCCGCGGCCTGTGGGCCCGCGCTATGAGCAACCTGATGGAAACCACCGGACACTTGCTGCCGGACACCAGACACTTGGGAGAACAGAATGTCCGCACCGCTTTGGCAACCGGGTGACGCGCAACAGCACAGCCGACTGGCCAGGTTCTGGGAACAGGCCCGCCACCACAGCGGCCAGCCGCTGGCCGACTACAATGCCCTGCATGCCTGGTCCGTGGAGCAGCCGGAGGCGTTCTGGCAACAGGTGTGGGACTTCTGTGGTGTGGTGGGCGAGCCCGGCGATACCGTGCTCACCCGTCGTGATCGTTTTCAGGACACCCACTGGTTTCCCCAGGCTCGCCTGAACTACGCGGAAAATCTGCTGCACCGCAACGACACCCACCCTGCGCTGATCAGCGTGCTGGAGGACGGCACCCGCCGCGAAGTCAGTTACGCTGACCTGCGTGTGGCCGCCGGCAAGGTAGCCGCCCAGTTGCTCGCCGCCGGTGTGAAACCCGGCGACCGGGTCGCCGGCTACATGCCCAACCGGATTGAGACGGTGATCGCTGCCCTGGGCGCGGCCTGGATCGGCGCGGTATGGTCATCCTGTTCGCCGGACTTCGGCGTGTCCGGCGTACTCGACCGCTTCGGGCAGATCGAACCTGCCGTGCTGGTGGCCTGTGACGGTTACCACTACAACGGCAAGTGGATCGACCTGGGGGATCGCATTGATGCCCTGCACGATGCCTTGAAGCCGGAGCTGCTGGTGGTGGTGCCCGGCAAAGGCACCAGTACCCCGGTAAGACGGGCATTGATCTGGCAAACCTGGCTGGACAGCGCCGGGCCGGCCCCGGATTTTGCTGCCCTGCCGTTCAATCACCCGCTATTCATTCTTTACTCCTCCGGAACCACCGGCCAACCCAAGTGCATCGTGCACGGTGCCGGTGGCACCCTGCTGCAACAGACCAAGGAACTGCAGTTGCACGGGGATGTGGGCCCCGAGGACACCCTGTTCTATTTCACCACCTGCGGCTGGATGATGTGGAACTGGCTGATCTGTGGCCTGCATACCGGGGCCACCCTGGTGCTTTACGACGGCAACCCGGCCTACCCGAACACCGCCCGCTTGTTCGATCTGGTGGATGGCGAAGGCATCACCCATTTCGGCACCAGCGCCAAGTTTATCCAGGCCGTAGAGAAGTCCGGCCTCGGACCCTGTGAAAGTCATGATCTTGCTACCCTGCGAACGCTCTTCTCCACCGGCTCTCCCTTGCTGCATGAGAGCTATGACTACCTGTACCAACAGGTAAAGCCGAATCTGCTGGTCAGCTCCATTTCCGGGGGAACCGACATCATCTCCTGCTTTGCACTGGGCAATCCGCTGCTGCCGGTCTATCGCGGTGAATTGCAGTGCGCGGGGCTGGGCATGGATGTGGCCGTGTTTGACGACAACGGTGAGCCGCTGGCAGACAGCAAGGGCGAACTGGTGTGCCGACAGCCCTTCCCTTCCTGCCCGGTAGCATTCTGGAACGATCCGGATGGCAGCCGCTTCCACCGGGCCTACTTTGCCCGTTTCGACGGCGTCTGGGCCCATGGGGACTACGCCCAACTGGTTCCCCATGAACAGCATACCGGGCTGATCATTCACGGCCGTTCCGATGCGGTACTCAACCCGGGCGGCGTGCGCATCGGCACGGCAGAAATCTACCGCCAGGTGGAAACGCTTGATGAAATCCGCGAGGCCATTGTGGTCGGTCAGGAATGGCAAGGCGATGTGCGCGTGGTGCTGTTTGTGGTGCTTGCCGATGGCGTCAGTCTCGACGAGGCGTTACAAGCACGAATCCGCAAGGCCATTCGCGAAGGCGCCACGCCCCGCCATGTGCCGGCGGTGATTGCCGAGGTGCCGGAAATCCCACGCACAGTGAGCGGCAAGATTGTGGAACTGGCGGTTCGCGAAGTGATCCACGGGCGCCCGGTGACCAACCGCAATGCCCTGGCCAATCCGCAAGCCCTGGAGCACTTCTCCAACCTTCCTGAGCTGGCAAATTGACCACCCGTTTACCGGGCCATTGACGGCCCGGTTTAAAGGCGCATCATGTAAGGTTGTACCGGCCCAGTGATGTAAAAATGAAGAATAATAAATACTTGCCGATATCTACGGTAATAGTTGCCCTGCTGCTGTCGGCAATGTCCGGCTCCCTGCATGCCCAGATCATTACGCTCACCGGCGAGAGCTTCAAAGCACTGCATGGCAAACAGAACGGTCTGTATTCGTTCTTCGCCATGCAGGATGGCCGACTGGCACCCGTCCCCCACCAGTGGGTGCAGTGGTCGAAGCAGGGTTACCCCTATTTTGAACAGGACGACAGCACCGACCCGGTGGGGGATCCAGCCCGTATCGATGCCGAGGACCGGCTGCTGCTACGTTTCGAGGATGGCGGCCAACCCCTGGACGGTCCGGTCACCGAGCAAGTCGCCGCTGAGCTGGCCGTGGAACAAGCCGGCGAAACCCGCTTTTTCTATCTGGTGAAAAACGCCTATCTGCAGAATACCGACCGCTACGTGCAGTTCGACGCGCAATCCATGACCATCAAAAGCACGGACTACGCCCTGAGTATGGCAGACGGGAATTTGTTCAAATGGAGCGATTTCTACTTCCGCGGCTTTGAGGGTGAAAACGGTGAGAGGCAGAGTATTCTCGATACTCTCAAATTACGGCTCAGTGCGGGCCTGTTCGGCGAAAACAACCGGGTTACCCTGAACAACAACAACCTGGATCCCAAGGTCAAACAGGTGATCAACGGCCCCCTGGCCTCACTGGTCTACGCCTCAACCTCGGTGACCGTGGCCAGGGTTCCTGTGTTGCGTATCAACAACTATTTTCTGGTAATGCCCAAGCAGGTGGAGATACACAGCCGCTTTACCCTGCCGGGTATTGCAGAAACCGTCGTGAAACGGCCCGCACTGGATATCTCCCTGGACGGCAACGGGCTCTATGACAGTCAGCTAATGACCAGTTGGACCGGTAATCATGTGGCCATCACTGATGGGCGACTCTCGGATGCGGAAAACGCCATGCTCGATCAGCCGCTGAAAGGCGATAACTGGATCTGGTTCAGCACCGGCCGGGGCTTCGACTTGCTAGCCCAGCTGGCCTTCCTGAAAGGCTTTGATACCCCTGCCCGCCTGCTCTATCAGGACGATGCGTCACTGGCCAATGAGCCGGAACGATTTGCCGGCCAGCTTCCCAATGTGGGGTTTTCACTGACCGATATTCCGTTTGGCAAAGAGTTTTATTTCGTCACCCGCCTGTACTTCAGCAAGGACAGCCATGGGCTGGCGCCCGGCGACTATGCCAACCAGCAACTGGATAACCCGCACACTCGTCTGAAATTAAAATAGCATGAAAATTGCCACGGACGGCACACCACGACTTGTCATTAGCGCCATGGGGTTTGTAGAGTGAAGACTCTCCCGGTCAGGCGTTCGTTCATGCAGGCACTGTGTCCCGGCACGCAGCGGAAACAACTCTCCCGGGCCGGCTTTCGTCCTTTCTGGCTGGCAGCTGCCCTTTTGCTCTGGTCGTTGCAGATCTGGGCGTCCCCCCTTCCTGATGATCGCTGTGAACTGATCTATGATCTGGGTGACCCGTCCCTGTTCGAGTTTGTTGAAACCCGTCAGAGCGTGGATTTCGGCCTTTATCAGGGACGCGCCATTGGCGAGATTCACTACAGGGTGCTGCCCATCTTCAATGAGGACGATCCCGCAGAGAATAATTGGCTGTACCGTGCGGCCAATTTTCTGCATATCGAAACGCGGGAGACGACCCTCGAAAAACAGATGATCGTGAGTCCCGGCGACCCCCTCGACCGGGATCACATCCGTGAGAACGAGCGGCTTTTGCGCCGTAATGATTACCTGGTGGATGCGATGATCGTGCCTCACCGGGTTTGTGCAGATCGTATTGACCTGCTGGTCGTGGTTCGGGATGTCTGGACCTTTTCCCCTTCTGCTTCGGCATCCCGTTCCGGGGGCGATGACAGCACCAGTGCCGGCTTTACCGAGAGCAACCTGCTGGGCACGGGCCAGCGGGTGGCCACCGGCTACTTCGATGATGCCGATCGCAGCGGCCACTTCTTCAGTTACCGCAATCCATTACTGCCTGCCCGGGTGCAGCTGAATCTCAGCTATACCAACGCCAGCGATGGGGAGTCCCTTTCCGGCGGCCTGCTTCGCCCCTTTTATCAACTCAATAGCCGCTGGTCTGCAGGCCTCGATGTGCAACGGGAAAATCTGCTCGAGCGTATCGAGGAGAATGACCAGACCGTGAACCGCTATCGTCTGGAGGACAACCGTTACGACGTCTTTGTGGGTTGGTCCCCCGGGGTTCAGGACAGCGCGGTCAGCCGTTGGCGCCTGGGTATCACCGACGAGGAAGAGCGCTTCAGTGATGTCCCCGGTGAAACCACCTCCCTGCCCGAGGATGAGCGCCGTGTTTACCCCTGGTTATCCTGGGAGTATCAGGAAAACAGGCATCTGGTGGCCTCGAACCTGAATCGCGCCCAGCGCCAGGAAGATATCCGACTGGGCTGGTATCACTTCGTGCGCGTGGGTCATGCCAGCGAATCCCTGGGCAGTAATGCGGAATCGGTGGTTTTCAATCTGAGCACCAGCAATACCCGCTTTGTACGACAGCACCATCTCTTCCGCAGCGGTCTGTCTGCCGGTGGTCGCTATGAGGATGACGACTTTGTCAGCACGCTCTACGGCGGGAGCCTGAATTACTATTATTTCCTGAACCAGAACAATCGCTGGTTTGCCCGGCTCAATCTGGATGCCGGCAGTAATTTGCGGCAGGACGAACAACTGACCATTGGCGGTAACGACAATCTGCGCGGCTATCCCACTGACTACCAACGCGGCGATCGCCGCTGGGTGTTCTCCGTGGAGCGACGCCGTTTTACCAACTGGCAGATTTTCAATCTGGCCTATGTGGGCGGTGCCGTTTATGTGGATGCCGGGCAGGCCTGGGAACAGGGCCAACCCCGCGGTAGCACGCTGGCCAATGCAGGGCTGGGCCTGCGGCTTAGTCCCAGCAAGTTTCGTGTGGATCGGGTGCTACACCTGGATGTGGCGGCACCGCTGGTGGACCAGGATCAGGTGGACGATGTCCAGTTCATTGTGACAGGAAGGGTGGATTTCTAGGTTGCGAGAAGCGAGTTACGAGGAGCGAACGCCGTATTTTTCAAAGCTCGTACCTCGTGACTCGCAACGAGTGGCTTTATCCAATCCGTAACATATTCAGATTAACCCGCGCCATTATTGAGACGATGGTACACCTCATCCTTCAATCGAATTCTTTCCCGCTTCAAGCGTTCCATGTCCAAGTCGGCAATGGGGCTTTCACGCATTTCCAGACCCCGAATCTGTTTATCCAGTTTGTCATGATCTGCCACCAACGCACGAAAAGCGGGATCATTGCTCACCAGTTCATCAATCTTCTGGCGCTGATCCGGAAATTCGTGATGGATACTGTGATTCTCTCCCAGCATGGAACTGACTCCTTTGCCGTAACGTTGAGTAACCCGGTAGGAACACCTCTAACCCTCTGACACAAAAAACTGCGCCACTGTTCCCATACATCATTAAATCACCACATTTCCCGATTAGATTCAATCAGACAGGCTCGTAAGATGAAAAGGAGCCTCTGAGTCCGCCCTCATCTGCCCGGTTTGGTCGCCAGCGAAGGAAAACGGCTCTGCCCGTGACGACAAAACACAGCAGCAGCGCCTCCAGATCCTGCCAGGACTTCAGGCCCAAAGGCGTGACGCAGAGGATCTCCAAGACACTACGTTGTCACCGGCAGTTCGGTGGTAGTGGGAACCCACACTGCACAAAGGAGGCGTGCACATGGCGTTACCGCAATTACTGACCCGCGACCATTTCCAGGAAGGCCTGATCCAGGCTAGCGAACAGTGCCAGCATCCCGATGCGGGTCTGTTTGGCCCCGGCTCTATCTGCTGGCAACTGATGCGCGAAAACCTCACTTCACTGGCCCAGGGTCGGGTGGCCTTGCTGGCCCTGGCGGACAGCCGGCTGTCCCAGTTACTGGCCAACCCCCACGATCTGGTACAGCGGATTCAGCATACCCAGGTCTTCATGCTGAGGTTGGTGTTTGGCAATCTGGACCAGGCCTTACTGGCACTGGACAGCCCCCGCATGCGGCGCAAAACCTTGTTTGATGTGGAAGACAGCGAAACCCTGCTGTATGCCCTGTCGGCGTGGATGGATTCCTGTCTGCTGGTCTATCAGGAAGTGATTGAGCCGCTGAATTCCGCTCATCAGGAACGGCTGTTCGAGGAAACCATGCTACTGGCCCAGGTCATGGGGATTCCTGAAAACCGGCGCCCTGCGGACTGGCACGCATATCGCCGCTGGTGGCAGCGGCGTCTCAACCATTCCGGGCCGGTCAGTGACCGGCGCCGTCAACTTGGCCATGATCTGATCCGTGAACAGGGCTACCCGGGCCGTCTGCCCTACGGCCAGTATCTGCCGCTGGCATCGTTCCAGATTCCCGAGTTTCTGAGGCAGACATTCCGCCTGCCGCAAACCGGGTTGGACAGCCATCGCGCCTACCAGAAACACCTGAAAAAATTGATGGATATTACCCGCCGTTTGCCACCGCGACTGCGCTACCAGCCCGCCTATCACGAGGCCAGCCAGCGCCTTGGCGGTCGGGCCCGTGCTGACCTCGCCACCCGGCTGCTCAACCGATGGTGGACAGGAGAAAGCGATCTGGTGAACAGCGGCTGGTCGATCCCGAAAGTGGATCGGTTACCCAGCGTGAGTTATTGAGAGACGCAACAGGCTTCACGCTGCAGGCGGCGGATAACCGTTGGAGCTTTGCTTGCAAAGCGAAGGATGAAAGCAACGTCGTTGCTGGAACATTCGCTTTGCAAGCAAAGCTCCAACCGTGGGCGTCTTGCGTGTTGTGGGCCGCCTATTTAAAACCGCGGCTATCCTTGATCATGTCGTAGGCCTTGCTGATTTCCGCTGTCTTGTCCGTGGCCATGCGGATCATCTCTTCCGGCACCCCTTTGGCTGCCAGCTTGTCCGGATGATGCTCACTCATCAGCTTGCGATAGGCCTTCTTGATCTCCTGATTGGACGCCGACCCGGTCACTCCCAGTACCTGGTAAGCCTGCCCCAGCGAGGGCCGTGAGGGTCCCGCAGCGCCCTGCCCGCCCCGATGGGCGCGGCCAGCGCCGGAAAACTGGGCCTGGGCCAGCAGCATATTGAGAATCTGCTGGAACTGGGCACGCGGCACTCCCAGCCCCTCAGCTACCCGCACCAGTATCGCCTCTTCCGCCTGATCAATCTGTCCGTCTGCCAGCGCCACCTGCAACAGTATCTCCAGCAGCACCAGGATAAGCTGCTTGCGGTGTTTTACGGTGTTGGCGAAGTCAGCCACGGTGGCATCCAGCGGGAAATCCGCCTCCTTGCCACGATTGAACAGGGCGATGGCTTCGCGGCGCTGTTCCTCATTGAGCTGCATGCGGTCCATCACCGCCCGGGCCTGGGCGATTTCATCCTCGCTGACCCGGCCATCCGCCTTGGCCAGATGTCCCATGATGGAAAACACCGTATCAAACAGGGCTTTCTGGACTTGTGCCTGCTGCGGGCGAACGTTTTGCACCTGGGCCGCGCCCTTGTCGAGCATGTGGCCAACAAACAGGCCGATGCCCAGGCCGATGGGACCCCCCACCAGCATCCCGAGCAGACCGAGAATAATTTTGCCGCCCCAGTTAAGTTGCATCATGAATCAGTCAATCCGTGGTCTGAACCAGCCCAGGCTGGTCTTGGTGTCCCGTTGCGGGCGATATTCCGCACTGACCCAGCCCTGATAATCGAGGCCATCAAGATGGGCAAACACCGTATCAAAATGAATTTCGCCGGTTCCCGGTTCATGACGTCCCGGATTGTCGGCGAACTGAATATGTCCTATATGGGGACAAAGTCGTGAAAGGGAACGGCACAGGTCACCCTCCATGATTTGCATGTGGTACAAATCGAACTGCAAACGGATATTGTCCCGCCCTGCTTCGTTGATGGCCGCCATGGCTTTCAGGGAAGTATCCAGAAAGAATCCGGGCATATCCACTTTCGAATTGATCGCTTCCACGGTCAGGATGTGCCCCTGGGCTGCCAGAAGATCAGCGGCAAAACGCAGGTTATCGACCAGGGTCTGAAACGCCACCTCATCAGGCAGGGAGGCAGGTCGAATTCCGGCCAGGCAATTAATCCGCTGGCAACCCAGTGCCTGCGCGTATTCCAGAGCCTGAATGACGCCTTCTCGAAATTCCTCCACCCGGTCTGGCAGGCAGGCAATGCCTCGCTCACCGGCCTGCCAGTCTCCCGGCGGCAGGTTGAACAGTACCTGGGTAAGAGAGTGCGCCTTCAACCTTGCTGCCAGAGTGTCAGCCGGCCAGTCATAGGGAAACAGGTACTCCACCCCCTGAAACCCCGCTTCTGCGGCGGCAGCAAAGCGATCCAGAAACGGCAGCTCAGTGAATAACAGGGACAGGTTGGCAGCAAATCTTGGCATCAGCTTTCCTCGTCAGCGCTGCCAAGTCGGACGCCATTGAGCCGCTCCAGTTCCAGCAACAGGCCGCTATGGTCGACTTCGCCATTGCCGCTGGCCAACAGGGCCCGGTACTGCTCGAACACACGCTGGCTGAGCGGCAAGGTAAGCCCCTCACTGCGCGCCTCATCAAGGATCATGCGCAGGTCCTTGAGCTGAATCCGGGCCGGTGCTCCGGGGGCAAAATCACGCTGCAGCATGCGCTCGCCATGCTGTTCCAGAATCTTGCTGCCGGCAAAACCACCCAGCAGGGCCTCACGGACTTTTTCCGGTCTTGCTCCACCTTTCGCCGCCAGCAACAGGGCTTCGGAAACCGCCCCGATCGTGATGCCAACGATGGCCTGATTGGCCAGTTTGGCCAGTTGGCCGCTGCCCACGGGGCCGATATGGGTCACTGTCCCCAAAGGCTGAAAGACCGCCGCCGCCCGCACAAAGGTCTCGTCACTCCCCCCCACCATGATCGACAGCGTACCCGCCTGTGCCCCCCGGGTGCCGCCGGACACCGGAGCATCCAGGTATCCACCACCCAGTGCTTCCACCTGGGCCCCATGGCCCCGGGCCAGCCCCGGTTCGATTGAGCTCATGTCAATCACCAGCGCGCCCTGCCGAAGCTGACGAATTGCGCCACTCTGGTAAAGCACCTGATCCACCACCTGGCCACTTTCGAGCATGGTAATGACCACATCCGCGCCGGCGACGGCTTCCGACGGGCTCGACGCGAGGCGCGCACGACCGGAGAACACCTGCGCTTTTGCGGGTGTCCGGTTCCAGAGTGTCAGGGAAAAGCCGGCCTCCAACAGGCGCGCCACCATGGGCGCCCCCATCAGGCCAACACCAAGAAAACTGATCGCAGGTTGTGACATGGGAAAGCCGATTGACAGAGCACATGGCCCGGGGCACATGCGACAGAAAAAATCTCGGGAACGCCAAACCTGGCGCTCCTGAATGGACTGGGGGCAATTATTCCTGATTACGGCGGATGTGGCACCCCTGCCAGCATTCCTATCGTCATTCCTGCCGCTGGTTGCCTCGCAACCACAACACCACACCGAGCAGTACCGCAAGCACCTGAGCCGCGACTCCCTGCACGGTGGGGAAGAATCCCAGCCACTCGATGGTAGGGACGCCCAGGTAGTAGGCACTCAATACACCGGCTTCCTGGAGGGCAGCAATACCTCGACCCAGCAGCACCACCGAGAGCACCAGCAACACCAGACTGGTCACCCGGAAGAACAGGCTCAGTGGCAGCCTCATGCCAACACGGAAGAACAGGACGCAGACCACTGCCAGAGATGCCACCGCCGCCGCAATACCGTAAAAGAGAAAGGCCTGGGTGGCCGAGGTCACCTGACTCCACAGGGCCTGGTAAAACAGGATGGTCTCGAAGATTTCCCGATACACCGAAATAAAGGCAACGAAGGTCAACACCCAGACGGTTCCTCTGCCCAGGGCATCGTCCACCTTGTTGCGGATGTAACCCAGCCATTTCTGGCTATTGCTGTTGCTGTGCATCCAGAAACCCACGTAAAACAGGATCAACGCGGCGACCACCCCGGCCACCCCTTCGGTCATTTCCCGGGAGGCACCGCTGAAAGTGATCAGGGAGTTGGCCGCATACCAGGTGAGGCCGCCAGCGAGCAACGCCGCCATCCAGCCAAGATGGATATGCCGGGTGGCGTTTGTGGCATTGGCCTTGCGGGTGAACGTGAGCAGAGCCGCCACCACCAACAGGGCTTCCAGACCTTCACGGAACAGAATAAAAAAGCTGGCGGAGAATGTGGCTGCCGGACTGAGGCCGTCACCGGACAGCGCTTCCGTGGCTTCCGCCAGGGAGGTACGGGCTGTCGCCACCCGCTCGCTGACGCGCTCTGCCCCCTGGTTGCGATCAATGGCTTCCCGCACGGCCATGAAATCCGTCTCGGCCCGGCGCATCAGGTCCCCATCCACCGCGGCCAACTGCTGCTCGATCATCTCGAACCCGTCCAGATAGGCGGACAACGCCGCACTCCTTGCCCGCTGACGATCACCGTTCGCATACGCCTGCCCGGCCTCTTTCAAACGGGCATCACTCAGGGCAATAAAGCGGTTTTGATTGAACAACGCGGATGGCTGCCGACGCAGATAGCCCAGCGCCGCATAGGCCTGCTCACCCTGCTCTTTCAGCACATCTTCCGGAGCCTGCGCTACCAGCGTATCCAGAGAGAGGGAGGTCTTCATGCCGGGAATCCGGTTGAACGCGGTTTTGCCGGTTTCCGCCATCTCCTCGCTGACCGCCTTTGCCCCCACGTAGAACGCCAGGGCCCAGCGATCCTCGTCACTGAGGGTGTCGCCGTAGGCGGCCATACCCGTGCCATCTACCCCCTGGGTGATGGTTGTGTGCAGCCCCAGCAGTGAGCGACCGTTGTAGCGGGCCAGGTCGGTAAAATCGGTGGGCGCCGGCTCCATTGCCGCACCCGCGGGACCATCTCCCCGACCTTCCGGGCCATGGCAGGCGGCGCACTGGGTTTGATACAGCGTGGCAGCACGATCCAGATCCGGCGCGGCTTTTGGCGACACCGGGATGCCGTAAACTGAAACCAGGGTGGCACGAATGGACTGGGCCAGCGTCTTGATACGGGGCTCTCCCGCCTTGTCGGTCACCGCCTGTTGCAATGCTTCCGCCTGTCTCTGCAGGTCTTGCTTGCCATCCGCATCCGGCAGCTGCGCCACGCCTTCCGCCAACAGGGCCGTGAACTCCTCCATCTCGGCATACTCTTCCGGGCTGACAATTTCGCCTTCCACCACCGCATTGATGTAATCCGCCCCCACGTATTCCACCAACTGCACCAGGGCGGTCTGGTTGCTGGCATAGGCGGGCAGGCAAAGAAACAGAACGGACAGGAGCAGCGCGGGAATACGCACTTTGGCGGGAAAAAAAACCATAAAATGAACCGGGTTCACGATGAAAAGGAGAGGCATTATCATTTAAATACCCCCTGCCATCAACCGCACCACTCCCCCGGAATCCTGTTAACCGATGGTAAAGGCCAGTACCTTGCTGATATGCGCCTGGGGCCAGCCACTTTCCTGCTGCCAGGAATTGAACGCCGCCTGGGCGGCCCGTTGGTCTCGCTGGCTGGCCGGCGGTTTATCGATGATGTTTTGGGCCTTGAGGGCGGCAATCACATCCCCGGTGGGATACCAGGTATCGCGCCCCACCATGCGCAGAAAAGCCGCCCCGGAGTTGCCCCCCAGCTGTTTACCGCGTTTTTTGAGTAGCAGCCACATGCCCACGGTGTCATCGGCGGGCCAATCCGCCAGCCAGTTGCCAACGCTGCCGTACTCCTCCGCCAGGTCCAGCACCAGCTGGGCATTGTGACGGATGGCTTTCATTTTTCCCCAATGACGGATCAGACGCGTGTCCTGCATGCGCTCATCCAGCATGGTGTCGGGCATCAGCACCAGTTTTTCCGGATCAAAGCCGAAAAAGGCCTCCTCGAACGCCGGCCATTTATTGTCCACCAAAGAGTGCTTGAGGCCGGCCCGGAAAATGCGGCGGGTCAGCGCCGACAGGTAGAAGGCATCATCCCGGCTGCGCAGCAGGCCCGCATCTGCCACAGTCGGCAACTGTCCTTTTACGGCTTTCAGGGAGCCCTTGCGGGTTACCGCCAGGGCCAGCAAATCCTTGAATGGGGTCACGGGCTGCTCCAGTTCCATATCGTTTGTAGTGACTCGATATACAGTAATTTGGGGACATTGTAGAATCAGCCTCTTGGCTCTATCCAATTCAACGGGACCGGCATGACCATCGACCAATACCACGTCAACAAATCCGACAAATTACGCGGCGTATGTTACGACATCCGCGGCCCGGTGCTGCGTGAAGCCCACCGCCTGGAAGACGAAGGTCACCGGGTGATCAAACTGAACATCGGCAACCCGGCCCCATTTGGCTTCGAGGCTCCGGAAGAGCTGCTTCAGGACGTGATCAGCAATCTGCCGGAATCCACCGGCTACTGTCACTCCAAAGGGTTGTTCCCGGCCCGCAAGGCGGTGATGCAGTTCACCCAGACCAAAGGCATCGAAGGCGTCACCGTGGATGATGTGATCATCGGCAACGGTGTTTCCGAATTGATCGTCATGTCCATGCAGGCGCTGCTCAACAGCGGTGATGAAGTGTTGTTGCCGGCACCGGACTACCCACTCTGGACCGCGGCCGTGCGCATGTCCGGTGGCACCCCGGTTCACTATCTGTGTGATGAGCAGCAAGACTGGCAACCGTCACTGGAAGATATCCGTGCCAAGGTGAACAAGAACACCAAGGCCCTGGTGATCATCAACCCGAACAATCCCACCGGCGCCAACTACGAACCGGCCATGCTGCAAGAGCTGCTGCAGATTGCCCGGGAAAACAACCTGATCGTGTTTGCCGACGAGATCTACGACAAAATTCTCTACGACGGCGAAGAGCACACCTCGATCGCCTCCATGGCCGACGATCTTCTCTTTATCACCTTCAACGGCCTGTCCAAGAATTATCGCGCCGCCGGTTTCCGCGCCGGCTGGATGGTGATCTCAGGCGCCAAACACCGGGCAGAGAGCTATATCGAAGGCCTGGATATGCTCGCCAGCATGCGCCTGTGCGCCAACGTGCCCAGCCAGCATGCCATCCAGACAGCCCTGGGCGGCTATCAAAGCATTGGCGATCTGGTGCTCCCCACCGGGCGACTGGGACGCCAGCGGGATCTGGCCTGGGAAATGCTCGACTCGATTCCCGGTGTCAGTTGCGTAAAACCCAAATCCGCCCTGTACCTGTTCCCGAAGCTGGATCCGAAGGTCTTCCCGTTTGAAGACGATGAAGCCTTTGCACTGGACCTGCTGCGCGAAGAGAAGGTACTGATTGTCCAGGGCACCGCCTTCAACTGGCCGGAGCCGGATCACTTCCGCGTGGTGTTCCTGCCCCGGGTGGACGACCTGGAAGATTCCATCGGCCGGATTGCACGTTATCTTGATCGGGTACGAAAAAAATAAAAAAACGCCTGTAGGAGCGTCGCTCGCGGCGCGATAACCCAGTAACGAGGTGCGAGTTTCGAGAAGCGAAAATCAAGCTCCCATTTGTTCAGGTTTGGACTTTCGAAACCCGCTGCTCACAACGCGAAACTCTCGTTATCACACCGCCAGCGATACTCCTGCAGTTGCCTGGAAGCATTGAACATGTCACACCTGCACATCGACGACTTCAGCCATGATGTTGCCCGCATTCTCATGCAGGCGTATATGAACTTCCCGCGCCCCGGGGCGTTGTATGTGGAAGATATTATCGGGCCGACGGAAGTGGACGATGTGGGGCTGCACAGCAGCCGACACATGGCTTGCCTGGGCGCCATGATGTGGCTGGCTGAAGAAGGTTGGCTTCGCTATGAGGCGACCATCTTTCAGGAAGGGATTGAGCAGGCGATACTGACCAACAAGGCTTTCGTAGTGTTGACCGCCATCAGCCAGTTGCGTTTCGAGCAACCCGATCCATCTTTGCCCGCCACCGTAAAGCACGAAAAGGCGACACTGGCCGAACAGTTCCTGCAAGCCATTCGTGCCCGGGATTCGGTGCGAACCACAGCGGTGGTCCGCTATCTGCTGTCACGGCAGCCGGAACCGGTTCAAGCCGAAGAGTTCGCCGATCTCCTGAAGCCGGAAGACAGCCCGCCCTTCGCCACCGAAGACGGCTTTTAATCCCCGCCCGTTGCCTATGCGTAGGGGCACTGAGCCTAAGGCGAACTGCACCACCAAACGCCGGATCGGTGCAGTTCGCCTTAGGCTCAGTGCACCCTACGGTAGCTGTTGCAAATGCAGGAGCCAGCGCTCCGTCTCAACTATCGAGCTCTGCCGGTCGCCGGTAGTGATAATGCACCGTCTTCAGCGCAGGTTCCCCGACTTCGTCAAATCCCGGAGCCCCCGGTAAACGCCCTACCCGCTCTGCTCCCGGCAGATTCTGCTCCACACAGGCTTCCAGCCAGCCATAATCCAGCCACGGCGCATTCACACAGGCGAGAATTTCCGCTTCGGGAGCGAGCAGTTTGTGCAGCTTCTTCAACACCCTGGCATAGTCTTTTTCGACCATGAAACTGCCTTTTTGGGCGCTGGGTGGATCGATCACGATAATGTCGTAACGGCCCAGGCTGTGGAGTTTTTTCCAGCTACGGAAAATGTTGTGTGGCAGGTAATGCACCCTGGCATTCTCGAACCCGTTAAGTCCGTGGTTCTGCTGCCCCAGCCTGAGCGCCGGATCGGAAAGATCAATATTCACCACCGATTCCGCACCACCGGCCAGGGCCGCCACGGAAAAACTGCAGGTAAAGCTGAACAGGTTGAGGACTTTCTTGCCCTCGGCGCGCTCACGAATCCAGCGCCGCCCTTGCGCCATATCGGCAAAGAAACCCAGATTCTGTCCGCGCTGGAAATCCAGCTTGTAGACCAGTCCATCCTCTTTCGCCAGGGGCGACTCCGGCAGCTCACCACATACCAGCACATTGTCGGCTTTGCCGTCATAGCGATGCTGAATCACCAGGGTGTCACAACCCAGGTCGTTCAGCCTTGCGGTCAGACAGTTTTCCAGCTCCTGCAAGGTGGTCTCGTCCTGGGACCGGAATACCGTGGCGACCAGTACCGGCGCGAAGCAATCGACGGTCAGCCACTCCAGGGCGGGTACGGTTTTCCCCCGGCCGTGAAAAAGACGATGGCGAGGCTGCGAGGGGGGAACCAGATACGGAGCAAGCAGGTCTGACAATTGGGAGGAATGCATAGGACCGGGAGAGCATGTGGCGGGTACGTTTGCCGCGCAGTATACCTTGCCTTCACGGCCTTCGCCCCCATAATCAAGTGTTCCGATGAGACGTGGAGATAACCGACGATGATGCGCATAGCGCTTTATCTGCTGACTAACCTGGCGGTGATTGTGGTCGCCAGCATTACTCTGAGCCTGCTCGGGGTGAATTCCTATTTTGCCGCCAGCGGTTCCGGGCTGGACCTGACCAGCCTGCTGATTTTCAGTGCCGTATTCGGTTTTGCCGGCTCGCTGATTTCCCTGTTGATCTCCAAGCCCATGGCCAAATGGTCTGCGCGGGTGAAGATCATCGAGCAACCCGGCAATGACGCGGAGCGGTGGCTGCTGCAGACCGTCAAAGAGCTGTCTGACAAGGCTGGCATCAAGATGCCGGAAGTGGGGATTTTCCCGGCCCAGCAATCCAATGCCTTTGCCACCGGGTGGAACAAGAATGACGCCCTGGTAGCGGTTTCCCAGGGTCTGCTGTCCCGCTTCCGTCCGGAAGAAGTGCGCGCGGTATTGGCCCATGAAATCGGCCATGTGGCCAATGGCGACATGGTTACCCTGAGCCTGGTACAAGGCGTGGTGAACACCTTCGTTATCTTTGCCGCCCGCGTGGTGGGCTATGTGGTGGACAGTTTCATGCGCCGTGACGGCGGTGGCGGCCTGGGCTTCGGTTACTTCATTGTGGTGATCGTGGCGGAGATCATCTTCGGTATCGCTGCCAGCGCCATTGTCATGTGGTTCTCGCGCTTCCGGGAATACCGGGCCGATGTGGCCGGCGCCCAGCTGGCAGACCGCCGCGACATGATCTCGGCCCTGCAACGGCTGAAGGCGGAATCCCAGATGCCCAACCAGATGCCCGACACCCTGGTTGCCTTCGGTATCAACTCCGGCCTCGCCAAGGGCCTGAAAGCGTTGTTTGCTTCTCACCCGCCGCTGGATGATCGGATTGCCGCCCTGCAGGAGAAGCGGCACGGCTGAGGATAGTGAACAGTTAATAGTTAACAGTGCGCGATCAGCGCACTTAGCTCCTGAGACGCAAGAGGCCGCGCCCATGGTTTGGGCGCGGCCTCTTGCATTCCAAAGCATGACAACCTCTTCCGCGGCGCTGTTCACTGTTAACTATTCACTGTTAACTGCCTCTGTACTCACCCGATACAACACCTGATCTTCATAGCCGGTCGTCACCGGCCACAGCCCACATAACTCCCGGTCGAGCTCTGCATCGCCGGTATCCACCACCAGTGGTCGCCCTGCCAGCGTCTTCAGTTTGGTGCGGGTTGCCAGTATCTGGATATTGTCCTTGCCCAGGCGCCGAATGAGCGCCGGACTGAATTGCTGGTTGCCACGGCCGAATAGATGCCCCTGGCCGCCGATCACGGTAATAACCGCCCGGGCCGGGGCATCGCCGATTTCCTCCAGCAGGGCCCTGGCGCCCAGATCCCGACCGACCACTTCGTGGTTGTAGACCAGATCCACCCCCAGCAGGGTGTTTTCCAGACCCAGTTGCTCCATGACCAGCGCCACGGTGGAACCGGAGCCCATCAGGTAATAGGTGTCGTCTTCCAGGTTATCCGCCATCCAGGCCGCCACTTCCGTCACCACCAGGTCTTCCACTTCCCGGCCTCCGCACTTGACCTGCTGCAGGTAACGGGCCTCGGCAGGAACCTGTAGCTCGCCATAATGACGGGCACGGACAACTCCCTCGCGGAAAGCGTCCTCATCGATATCCCGTACTTCTGCCAGTTGCAAACCCACCAGTTCGCCGCTGGCCAGTTCTGTCAGCAGGCTGCCTGCCGCTTCCGGATTGATGGCGTAAACCGCAGAGTGCATCTTGCAGCCGGCAGGTACCCCCAACACCGGGGTTCCCTGTCCCACCGCATCCACCAGATCCCGGGCAGTACCATCCCCGCCGGCGAACAGGATCAGCTCCGCCCCGGCATTTTTCAGCGCTTCTGCAGCCCGGCGGGTGTCCTGGGGACCGCTGGGCATGGCGGACTCACCGATGACCTGACAGGGCAATCCGGCTTCGCGGCAGCTTGCCTCGCCCATCTCGCCGGCCCAGGTGAGCACCGTCAGGTTTCGGGCAGCGGACAGGGCCTTGAGTGCACGGCTCATTCTGGCGGGCGCCTGCGGCTTGGCACCCCGTCGCAGGGCCTCTTCGCGGGTTGCCTCACCATCACTGCCCTTGAGGGCGACGCTGCCACCCAGGCCCGCGTAGGGGTTGACCAGAACACCGAGGCAGAGACTTTGGTCGACTTTCATAAAGCGGTCATATCCAGATACAAAAATGGCATTGCTGTCCACGGGGACCAGCGCCTAAATAAACAACTTAATCATGCATATTTACAGGGATGCAGCCATGAATCTCGACAGCCAGCAACCCGGCAATCCTTTCCACGGTGGAGCCATCATTGATGAGCAGGGCCGGGAAATTCCCATTACCGAAGCGATGATCCAGCAGGCGTTCCAGCGCCTGGAAAAGAGCTGGCAGCCCCCTGCCCGTTCACTCAATCCCGGGCAAAAAGCCGGCGCATGATCCGTTGCCAGGGCGCGGCGATTTCACCCTGGTGGCACCAGTCATGAAGCTCGTGGCGCACCGGGTATTCCTTGCGCAGCCGGTCAAAGGCCGTAGCCGGCTCCGCGGCACCAAGGCTGTTTCCCAGCGCCTGGTGGTCCACTGCTAACCGGTATGCCACCTGCAATACCCTGAGCAAATCCTCTTCGTTTGCCACCGCCTGGCGGATAATGCCATTCCTTGCTGCCTGGGGAGCGGGGGCAGCCGTCACACCCAGCCAGTCACAGAACGCCAGATAAAGCATCTGGGACCCCTTGAGCTTGCCCTCGGCGCTGTATCCGGCAATATGCGGAGAGCCGAGCAGAACCTGCTCAAACAGCGAAGGCGGCACCCGGGGTTCACTTTCCCAGACATCCAGAATCGTGGCCGGGCCCTGGCCCGCCTGCAGGCTTGCCAGCAGGGCCTGATTATCAATCACGGGCCCCCGACAGGTGTTGATCAACATCTGTGATGCTGATAACCGCGCCAGCCGATCCGCATCCAGCAAATGCCGGGTAGCATGGTCACCCCGGTCTGTCAGCGGCACATGCAAGGTAATCAGGTCCGCATCGAGTATGGCATCCAGGGATTCGAGACGATAAGGGCCGCTGTAGCCCTGTTCTGCCAGCGGCGGGTCACAGGCACGCACCTGCATCCCCAGATCAGCCAGCCAGTCCGCCACCCGGTGCCCCACATTTCCCAACCCCACCACTGCCACCGAAGCGCCACGGGGTGACCGGTTGCCTGCCTGACAGAGCAACAGCACCGCCTGCAGCACATACTCGGCCACTGCCCGGGCGTTACAGCCCGGCGCATGCGCAAAACGAATGCCCTGCTGTTGCAGATAGGTCAGGTCCACATGGTCGGTGCCAATGGTTGCCGAGCCCACAAAGCGGACCCGGGACCCTGCCAGTAACGCCGCATCCACCCGGGTCACCGAGCGGACCAACAAGACGTCCGCGTCCCCCAGTTGCTGCCGGGTCAGGTTGCGCCCCTCCACCCGTGTCACGGCCCCCATGGCAGCAAAGGGCTCCAGCCCGGGCATATTGGCATCGGCAACGATATGCATCGGTTTTCCCGTCAGCGGGCAGCCAGCAGACGACGGGCGGTATCATCCACTGCCCGGGCATACTGGCCACCAAAAAGGTTGTAGTGATTCAGCCAATGGTACAGGTCATAGACTGGCCAGGCCCGGTATTGCAACACCGTGGCAGACTCCGACTGATAGCCCTCAAAGAACGCTGCAGGCACTCCACCAAACAGATTGAGCATGGCCAGGTCCACCTGTGGGTCGCCATGATAACAGGCCGGATCGTAGAACACCGGCTCGCCGTTAACCTGACCCAGGTTGCCCTGCCAGAGATCACCATGGAGCCGGGCACAGGGTGGCCGGGAAGGTAGCCAGCGGTGCAGCTGGTCAATGACCTGCCCGGTCCGTTCAACCGCCGTGGTCGGCAACCCCCGTTGCCGCGCCCGTTGCCATTGGGGCAGCAGTCTTTCGTTGGCAAAAAAGGCCACCCAGTCGCTGTGGCTCGTATTGCTCTGTGCGCTACCGCCAATAAAGTTGTCCGGGTGATTGCCATAGAGGGCCGGGCACTCGGTGCGGTGCAGACAGGCCAGTGCTGATCCGGCGGCCATCCACTGGCTACTGCCAGTGAGAGGGGCAATGTCCAGGTATTCAAGAATCAGCACCCCGCCCTCCGGGGCCGAATGGCAATGCACCACCCGGGGAACTCTCAGGGTGGATGCCAGCGTCTCCAGGCCGAGGGCTTCCGCCTCCAGCAACAGGGGATTACGATGCTGTTTGACGAAATAACGGCTCTCTCCGTCCTCGAGCATCGCGCTACGGGCGGTGTCGCCCCCCGCCATCGGCGTCAGGGTCCAGTTGCCCTCCAGGCCAGCTTCATTCAGCCCCTGTTGCAGCAATACAGGTAATTTCATAAAAATAAACGCAACTCTTTGACTATAGAAGCCACCAAAATCGGCTCTCGCGGCCAATAATGACTGACTGTTCCCCTTGATTTAAGCCATTCTTCTGATTACAACTAGGCATTACGCCAGCCGGGTTACCGGCCAATAACAACAACATAAAGCGATCGCCACCCCATGAAAGCAATCTTGCCCCTGTGCGGCGCCTTCCTTGTCGGCCTGTGTTCGTTCGCCAGCGCCGCTGATGACGACGGTCTGTCCGAACAGATCCGCCAGTTGAAAAGCGAAGCGCTGGACCTGAACCGTGACCTGACCCTTCTGGAACAGGAGCTGCTCTACGCCAGCCCGCAGACCAGTATCTTCGTGTCCGTGGATGTGGGCACGCCCATTCGCCTGGTTGATATCAATCTGACCATTGATGGCGAGCATGTGGGCTACCATTTCTACAGCGACCAGGAATTCGAAGCCCTCACCAAAGGGGGCATCCAGCGCCTTTACACCGGCAACCTGGCCAGTGGTCGTCACGTGATGGAAGCCACCATTACCGGCTACGACCCCCTCGGCAAGGACTACCAGAAGACCACCAGCTATACCTTTACCAAGGGACCTGGCAAAAAAATGGTGGAAATGCAGGTGGTGGATGACCTGAACAAGCAGCAACACAAGTTTGAATTCCGTGAGTGGAACCAGCAATGATACAGCGGCGGCGAAAACGGTGGCTGGTCGCGGCGTGCTTCGCCACTCTGTTATCCCCTGCCCAGGCGGCCAAGGTCGAGTTTTTCGATGATATCAACGAAGGCCCCGTTCCGCTTGGTATGGAAGAACATCGTTATCTGGCCTTTGGCGAGGTCATGTTCGACTACTATCGACACGCCAATTTCAATGCGATCAACAAGCTTCTGGTCAATCAGGAGCTGTCGCTGTTCAACGAGGATACCGATTACGCGGAACTGCTGCTGGGTGACCTGTATGTCACTTACGGCCTGCCTGGCAAGGCCGAGGTGATCTTCAACCGGCTTCTGGAAAAGGACATTCTCAGCCGGACCCGGGCGCAAACCTGGCTTCATAAAGCCGCATTACACTACCGCGAAGGCAATCTGGCAGAAGCCGCCATGATCCTCGACGGTGAAAACGTGGAAGGCCTGGACCCGGCTGACGACGCCCGGCGGCGCCTGATGCTGGCGAATATCCTGATGGCCGAGGAAGACTTCACCGGCGCCCTGGATTACCTGCACTCGGTCCCCCTCAGCACGGACGAAGGCCGCTATGCCACTTATAACATGGGTGTGGCATTGATCCGTGGTGGTCATCGCGATCAGGGAGTGGCCTTGCTGAAATCCCTGCTGGAGGCCGGAGGCAGTTCCGATCAGGCGCTCGCCCTGCGTGACCGGGCAGCTCTGGCTGCTGGCCTGACGGCACTACGCGAAGGCAACCTGCAAAGCGCCCGCGCCGACCTGCGTCAGGTACGCAGCGATGGCCCCTTTTCCGAAGATGCCCTGCTGGCTCTGGGCCTGGCAAACTACCGGGCCGGCGAGGTGAAGCGTGCCCTGCCCCTGTGGCTGGAAGCCGTTCGGCGCAACAGCAGCCACCCGTCCGTCCAGGAAGCACTGATGCTTGCCCCGCGCGCCTATGAAGAGCTGGGCGGGCTGCCCCAGGCGCTGGCTGGTTACCAATATGCCGCCGCCGAATATCGCCAGGCCCTGAAGGATGTCCAGCGGGCCATCGATAATATCGCCAAGCCGGGCTGGTCAGAGGCCTTGTTACCGGAGGATCGCAACCAGACCGGTCTGCTGCCGGCCAACAGCGGCGATCTTGCCCAGGGCAGTGAGCTTTCCTATCTGTACAAGCTTTTTTCCAGCAACGACTTCGCCCAGCGATTCGAGCACTACCGGCAGATCCACCAGATCAAGACCATGGTAGAAAATTGGCAGCAGGCCTTGCCTGCGCTCCAGGAAACCCACCAAATCCAGCAACAGCGCCTGAGTCGCAATCTGCCCCATGTGCGCGGGGAAATGACCCGTCACATGAGCCGCCAGGAACAGCTGGCCATGGCCAGCGACCGGGTCTCCGCCGCCATCCCCAACTTCGTCGACATGAGCAACCCCGCGGACGTGGCCACCCCGGAACAGGCTGTTATGTGGAAAAAAGTGGATGCCCTGGCTCGCCAGTTCGGCACGCTGCCCGGCTCCACCCACGCCAATGCACTGAGGCTGCGCAAGGTTCGCGGCCTGTTGTTGTGGGATATTGCCCACCAGTCGATAGAACAACGGGAAAAACAGGAGCAAGCTGCTACCCAATTACGGGAAGAAAGCAGCGTGCTTGGCGAACGAATCGCTGCTGTGCAACAGCAAATACGTGATGCCACCCTGCGCACACGGGACGACCTGGGCCAGCGACTGGCCGGGCAAACCCAGCGAATTGAAACAATAAAACGTCTTACCGAAGACACACTCGAGGCTCTGGAAAAGAGCATGAAAGCCGACGCCCTTGCGCTTCTGCTCGCCAACCAGCAAAGACTGGCCGACCAGTTGGCCGAGGCCCATCTGGCCGTTGCTCGCCTGCAGGACTCTTCGGTATCCGACGGCAGTACACAGAGGAAAGGATCGTGACCCGATTTCGCCTGCATGGCCTGGCCGCCGCAATGATTGCCCTGGGCGGCTGCGCGTCTGCCCCACAAAACGGCACCCTGGAACAACAGGCTCGCTTCGGCGGGACCACCCTGGCGGATCTGGAAAGTACCGACATCATCATTGAAGAGCAGCAACTGGAAAGCGCCAGCACCCAGGATGCCTTGAACAGCTATCGCCAGGCTGCCGAACTGTTTGATGATCCGGAACGCCGGGCCAAAACCCTGCGTCGCATGGCGGACCTGGCACTGACATCGGCTACCGAACAGGAAATGGGTAGCGAGGATGACAGTGATCTGGAACAGAAAGTGGACAAGGTGGTTTACGACAACACCATGGAACAGGTGAATACCACCCCGGATAACGAGCGTAAGATGGCGCTGCTGGATCTGGCCGGCACCATGGCACCCTCACTGGCGGACCATGATGTGGACTACGACACCGCCATTTCCCTGTATCAGGAGCTGCTCAATAGTACCGACGATCCCGGCCAACGGGCCGAAGCCTATTACCTGCTGTCCAAGGCCTATGCCATGGATGGCAACCTGGAGCAGGCCCAGGCCAGTCTGGACGCTCTGGTCAGCCAATACCCGAACAGTGAATGGGCCCTGGAATCCCAGTTCCGCCGCGGTGAAATGCTGTTTTCCGATGGCGACTATGAGTACGCAGAACAGGCCTACGCGGACGTGATAAAGCGTGGCACCGACAATGAATTCTATAACCAGGCGCTCTACAAACGAGGCTGGAGCCATTACAAACTGGGTGACTATGAATTGGCCCAGGGCAGCTTCTTCACCCTGCTGGACAATCTGAACGGCAGCAGCGAACTGGCTGACGACACCAGCATGGAAAACAAGCTGTTCACTGATACCCAGCGCGTGGTCAGCCTGGCCTTCAGTAATCTGGATGGTCCGGATTCGGTGAGAAACTGGTTTGCCCGCAACGGCAACCGGGACTATGAACCGGCGATTTACCGCTCTCTTGGCCAGGTCTATCTTGGCCAGGAGCGTTTCCGGGATGCGGCAGAAGCCTTTGATATGTTCGTTCAGGTGTATCCGGATTCGACCCTGGCGCCGGAGTTCTCCAGCCTGCAGATCGAGGCCTATCAGAAAGGCGGCTTCCCTACCCTGGTGCTTCCGGCAAAAGAGAAGTTTATCCAGCACTATGGCATCAACAGCGATTACTGGGGACGCCACCCGGACATTCGCGAACAGTATGTATCGCTGCTCAAGGGACATATTCTTGACCTGGCCGAATACCACCATGTGCTCGCCCAGCAATCAGGCAAGCCCGCGGATTACCGCGAGCCGGCCCGCTGGTACCAGGAATATCTGAATACCCCGCCAGCCAGCGAAGATCAGGGCAAGGTCAATCACCGCTATGCGGAAGTGCTCTACGCCGCAGAGGACTACGCCACCGCCATCAGCGAGTTTGAACGCACCGCCTATCAATACCCGGATTACGAGAAAGGGGGAGACGCCGCCTTCAATGCCCTGGTTGCCTACCAGAAAATTCTCGACGGCAATCCGGACGCCGAACAGGAAAACGCCTGGCGGAAAAAGAAAATTGCCAGTGCTCAGCAATACGGCCAACGCTTCCCCGCGCACCCGGAAGTCCCCAATGTGCTGCATGACACCGCCGAGGATCAGCTGGCACTGGGTGACGTGGAAGGTGCGGTCAAGACCGCCGGTATTCTGGTCAACCGCCAGCCGCCGCCTTCTGCCGAGCTAATGCGCTACGGGTGGGCCACCATTGCCAATGGCGAATTCGACCTGGGTCGCTTCAAGGTGGCGGAAATGGCCTATGGCAAACTGCTTGATATGCAGATGTCCCCCGAACAGCGCAGCCTGTACCGGGAAAAACTCGCCGTCAGCATTTACCGCCAGGCCGAGCAGCAGCAGGAACAAGGCAATCTGGATATCGCTGCTGCCACCTTCCTGCGGGTGGGCCAGACAGTACCGGAAGCGGCGGTGCGCAAGAACGCAGAATTCGATGCCGCGACCCTGTTCATCAATCAGGGGCGCAGCACCGCTGCAATCCCGGTTCTGGAAGCCTTCCGCGAACGCTATCCCGACGATCCATTGACCGACACCATTCCGGACAAGCTCGCCATTGCCTACGAGAAAGAAGGCAACTACACAGCGGCCGCCGGCGAGTTGCAGTTGATCGCCGCCAATTACAAGAGTGATGATCCGGAACTGTCCCGCCAGGCATTGTGGAAAGCGGCAGAAATGCAGGACCGGGCCGAACAACCCCAGGCGTCCATCGCCCTCTATCAGCAATACCTGCAGGAATGGCCACAGCCCTATGATTTCCGCTCTGAGGCCCAGTTCCGGCTGGTGGAGCTGAACCGGAAAACCGGCAACAGCGAACGGGAAACATATTGGCTGCAACAACTGGTCACCAGTTACCGGGAAGCCGGTAACGAGGCCAACGACCGGGTTGCCTGGTTGGCCGCCTACGCCAGCTTTACGCTGGCAGAGCCCAACTTCCAGGAATTCAAGCGTATCTCGCTCAGCCAACCCCTGAAGACCTCACTGGCCGCCAAGACCGATGTGATGAAAAAAGCCCTTGCGGATTATCAGGCGGTCGCCGATATCGGTGTGGCAGAATACGCCACCGCCGCCAACTACAAGATTGGTGAGATGTACCGGGTTCTGGCCCGAGATCTGATCGCATCCGAACGCCCCAAAGGCCTGGATGAACTGGAGCTGGAAGAGTACACCATGCTTCTGGAGGACAAGGCCTTCCCCTACGAGGACCAGGCCATCGATATTCTTATCGCCAATACCAACCTGGTGACTGATGACATCTATGACCAGTGGGTAAAGAAAAGTTTTGGTGCCCTGGCAGAATTGATTCCCGGCCGCTATGCGAAGTTTGAACAGGTAGAAAGCTATGTGGACATTATTTACTGATCGCGGCCGCCTGGGCGCGGCCACCGCATTGCTCGCTGCATTGGTGCTGTCAGGTTGTGCCAGCAAGGGCGGCCTCGGACTGGAAGGCTCCGGCGAAGGCGGCACCAGCAAATATGAGCAACAGAAAGACGGTGGTGCTGCCGCCGACAGTGACGCCATTCATATTCCGCCAGTCCCCCATGACCCCAAGGTGGAAAAGATCGCCGAGCAGGCCATGGCGGAATATGCCCGTGCCCTGCAGGCACGAATGGCTGGCAACGACAAGCAAGCCCTGGTGATGTTTCGCTCACTGAGTGAGCGTTTTCCGCAACTGTCCGGTCCTGCGCTCAATGTGGGTCTGATCTACATGGAACAGGAGGACTACCCCAAAGCACAGCAGGCCTTCGAACAATCCCTGGCCATCAACGATGCAAACCCTTATGCCCACAATGGCCTTGGCCTGGCGTTGCGGGAACAGGGAAAGTTCGATGATGCGCGCATTCATTACGAACGGGCGCTGGTTCTGGATCCAAAATATGCCCGTGCCCATTTCAACATGGCCGTGCTCGCCGAGCTCTACTTGCAGGATCTGAATCTGGCACTGAAGCATTTCCAGGCCTACCAGAATCTACAGAAACAGCCCGATGAGAACGTCGCCAACTGGATTGTGGACTTGCAACGCCGGGCGCCGGAGTCCCCCGCCCAGCCAGTGGCAAACCAGGATGCCGGGAACAAGAATGGAGAACTGAACTGATGCGACTATTACTCGTCATGGCTGCCCTCGCCTGTGCCTGCGTCAGCCAGGCTGATGACACTGGACAGGAAGCGTCAACCAATGTGATCGGCACCCAGGAAGCCCCCACGGTATTGAATGTGGTGCCCTGGAAAGACCGTGAGGTGAAGCTGGAGAAGAAAGATCCCACCTCGTCCCTGCTCAATCGGGTTCTGGAACCCCTTGATCAGGAGGTGTTGATGCGGGAAATCGAGTATCACCAGCTACTGAATCAGGAGCCGGATAACGACGATCTGTTCCTGAAATAACACATCCATCAATATCATTAGATGCACCCACGCCTTTTTTCTGATAAAAATTGGCACTTTGGGGAAGGTGCGGCAACCCGAGTCCGGGCAATGTCGCATGGGAAACAATAACTCTAACAGGTATACCGCAGGAGAAGTCCATGCCCACCACCGCCACCGCGCAGAACACCGGCGTTGTTGAGACCGCAATCACCTTTATTCAGGATGGCGGTTTCTTCATGTATCCCATTCTGGTTGTCCTGGCACTGGGCCTAGCCCTGTCCCTGGAACGTATCATTTACCTCCAGGCCACCAAGGCAAAGAACCAGAAAACCTGGAAAGATGTTTACCCGCTGATCGCCAAGGGCCAATTCCGTCAGGCCCTGGATGTGGTCAGTAACAGCAATACCGGCATGGCCAAGGTGATCGGCTATGGTCTTGAGCGAGCCAAGACTGCCAAGCGTCACGACGATATCGAACTGGCCATGGAAGAAGGCCTGATGGAAATCATCCCGCGCCTGGAAGCCCGTACTCCCTACATCGGCACCTTTGCCAACATCGCCACCCTGCTCGGCCTGCTGGGGACGATTCTGGGTCTGATCAGCGCGTTTACCGCCGTAGCCAGTGCCGACCCGGCACAGAAAGCCGATCTGTTGTCTGCCTCCATTTCCGTGGCCATGAACACCACCGCCTTCGGCCTGATTGCCGCTATCCCCATGCTTCTGGCCTTTGCCTTTATCAACGCCATGGCCGGCAAACTGGTGGACAGCATGGAAATGGCCTCGGTGAAATTCGTTAACGTCTTCCGCCAGGTTTCTGCCCAGCAAGAGCGCAAGAACGACGGCCAATAAGCCGTATTTTCTTGTTTTCGCCAATCTGGTGTAAGGATCTGGTATGCGATTTCGCAGACGACGTTCGCGCGACACCGATGTGGAACTGAACATCACTGCCTTTCTGAATCTGATGGTAGTGCTGATTCCTTTTCTGCTGATCAACGCGGTCTTCGCGCAGGTCTCCATCCTGCAGTTGAATCTGCCCGCGGTGAATGACAGCAGCACTCCCTCGGAAGACGACGAAAAAGACAAACTGGTACTCGAAGTACTGATTTACGGTAACCGCTATGAAGTGGTGGACCGCAACACCAGTGCCGTACTGAAAATTGTCGATAACCAGGGGGACAAACACGATAGTAAAGCCCTGCACGACTATCTTGTCACCCTGAAAGAGAAATTCCCTGAAGAGACAGCCATTACCCTGCTCTGTGAGGATGACACCCCCTATGAGGTGATGATCCACACCATGGACGCAGTGCGTCTTTACAACACGCAGATCAATGGCCAGACCATCAAGAAAGAGCTGTTCCCGAGTATCAGCATTGGCTCGGCACCCCAGGATCAGACTGCGGCAGCGGGAGGTGAGGCATGAAAAAGTCTGCCCGCGCACGCCGTATGGCACGACACCATGGTCGCCACAAGATGGTTGCCACCCTGAACCTGACCGCATTGATGGATATCTTCACCATCCTGCTGATCTTTCTGTTGGTCAATAACAACAATGCCGCCAAATTGCCGGATGATCAGGATATCCAGTTACCGGAATCCACCGCTCAGGAACTGCCTAACGATGTGCTCATTATTCAGGTGAGCCCCTCCTCGGTGGTGATTGATGGGCGCAAGATTGCCGATACCCAGGCGGTAAGAGCACAGGAAGAGCGCACCGTTGAGGCTCTGGTAGAAGAGCTGAAATTCCGGGCTTCCCGGGCACTTGCCCTGGATTCGGAAGAAGAGCGGGAAGTCATGATTCAGGCTGACCGGGATGTGCCCTATGCAGTGATCAAGAAACTGATGCGCAGCTGCATGGAAACGCCCTATACCAAGGTCGCCTTTGCTGTCCTGAAAGTGGCAGAGGAGGAGTCTGAATGACGCAGAAAAACAATAACACGCTGCGCATACTCATCGATGGCTCACTGCCCTGGGACAAACAAGAGGGGGAAGACCGGCGACTGTACGGCATCATTGTCATTTTGCTGATTCTGTCGCTGCTGCTGATGATCGTGGTGGAATCAGTGACCATTGAAAAACCGGATCCGCGAGAACAGCAGGAAATCCCGGAACGACTGGCACAGCTGGTTCTTGAAAAACAAAAAGAACCGCCACCGCCAGAACCCGAACCGGAGCCCGAACCTGAGGAAGAAGAGCCTGAAGAAAAGCCCGAACCGGAAGAGCCAAAGCCGGAACCCAAGCCTGAGCCAGAACCGGAACCACGGCCTGCTGAGGTGGAACGGGAACAGGCACGGGAAAAAGCCCAGGCCAAGCTGGAAGAAGATCTGGGAGACTCACTGGCCGGGCTGGATGATATCGGTCCCCTGGTCAATGCCGGCGACAACCTGCGTACCGGTGGGGATAGCGCCGCCAAGGCCGAACGTGACCTGATCGGCAAGCGTGCCGGTGCCGGCTCCGGAGGAATTGCCACCGCCAGAGCATCCAGCGGTGGCGGCGGTGGCGGCACCCTGTCGGCCGGCACGGTTGGCGGCGGCAAGGTGGATAGCAAGATCGCCGAATCCGGTCAGGCAGCCAGCACCACCCGCAAGGGCAGTGACGGCAAGAGCCGCCGCACCCAGGAGCAGCTACGTCGCGTATTCGACCGTTACGCTGGCAAGTTCAACAGTCAGTACCAGCGGGCGCTGCGCAGCAACCCTGCCCTGCAGGGGACTGTCGTGCTCTACCTGGTGATTGCCCCCAGCGGCGAGGTACAGGATGTGAAAGTGAAATCCAGCCAGCTGGGCGACAGCCAACTGGAAAGACGCATCATGCTGATTGCCAAAGGCATGAACTTCGGTGCCATGAATGTGGAAACCTGGAAGGGAGACTACAAGTTGAACTTCTTCCCGAACTGATCCTGAAGATCAGCCACAAAAAAAGCCCGGCTCAAAAGGCCGGGCTTTTTTTGTGATGGGGCAACCTCGTCCTGGCTGTTAATGCGCAGGGTGCACTGAGCCTCAGGCGAACTGCACCCTATCCCAGACACCATTGGGTGGCTGCCAAAGTCAAAACGCGCCTGCCTGTCAGGCAAGCGCCTCCAGCGCTGCGCGCAACGACGCCGGGATCGGTACCGGCCGTCCGCTTTCCCGGTTGACAAAAACGTGAACCACAAAGCCGGTGGCCTTCGCCGGCCCTTCAGCCCCGAACAGGGCCAGACCGTAGCGCACCGAACTGCTGCCCAGTTTTTCCACCTTCATGCCCACCACCAATGAATCCGGATAGGCAGCGGCTTCCAGATATTCACAACCCGAGCTCACCACAAAAGCAATCTGCTCCCCATCGTGAATATCCAGGCCGCCCTCGTCGATCAGGTAACGGTTGATGGTGGAATCGAAATAGCTGTAATAGACCACATTATTGATGTGACCGTAGATATCGTTATCGCTCCAGCGACTGTCAACGGGACACAGATAACCATACTCGCCGCGCTCAGGCCGGCTCCCTTTCTCTGCCATCAGTACACCGCCTTGTAGATTGCCAACGCATCCGCTTCGGAAACGTCCCGGGGATTGTTGACCAGCAAGCGCTGTTGAAGCATGGCATCCGATGCCAGGGTTTCCAGGCTCTCTTCAGTGACGCCGGCATCGCGCAAACGCACCGGCAAGCCAACCGCATCGATCATCGCCTCCAGGGCTGCTATGAGCGCCTGGGCACCGTCATTGGCATCCGCGAAGGGGCGGTCGCTGAGAATCGGCGCCAACTCCGCATACAGCGGGGCCGCCACGGTGGCGTTGAATTTCAGCACCTCCGGCAACACCAGGGAATTACTCAGTCCGTGGGGAATATGGAAATGGCCACCGAGCGGATAAGCCAGCGCATGGACCGCGGCCACCGGTGCATTGGCAAACGCCTGCCCGGCCATCATCGCTCCCAGCAAACAGGCTTCCCGGGCCGCCAGGTTGTCGCCCTCTTTCACCGCGGTCACCAGGTTGCCCCCCAGCAGGCGTAGTGCTTCACGGGCCAGCATATCCGAATAGGGGTTTTTCTTGTGGGCACTGGTGTAGGCCTCAATGGCATGAACCATGGCATCCACACCGGTGGCCGCCGTCACATGGGCCGGCAAGCCAAGGGTCAGCGTTGCATCAAGCACCGCCAGATCCGGCAGCAACGATGGCGCCACCACACCTGCCTTGGTGGTGGCACCGGTGGTGACAATGGCCACCGGAGTCACCTCCGAACCGGTGCCCGCCGTGGTTGGCACCTGTATCAGCGGCAAGCGGGGTCCGGTTGCCATTCCCACACCATAGATATCCGACAATTGCTGGCTGGCATCCGGGTGTGCCAGCAACGCCACCAGCTTGGCCACATCCATGGAGGAACCGCCACCGAAGCCAATCACCAGATCTGCTTTCGCTTCCTTCGCCTGCCGTGCGGCATCCAGCACAATGGTATCTGCCGGATCAGCGCTAACCTGATCAAAGACGGTCAGCGGCATACCCGCTTGACGAAAGCTGTCTTCCACCGGTTCCAGCAGTGGCGTGCTGCGAATACCCGGATCCGTGACAAGCAGTACCCGACTGGCGCCGCGCTCCTGACAGAGGGCCGGCAGACGGCCGGCAGCACCCGCCTCTACCAGCACACGATGGGTGGTTGCGAATTCGAAACCCGGCATGATGACTCTCCTGAAAAAACGTGCCGACTGAGGCATCAATGCTAGCACAGGCGGGGATGGCGGATGACGCCGTGGGAGCGGCATTTTGCGTCGCGCCAGCCTGTCGACGCACGCCAAAAATCCGCTTCACCCGAGACAATGGCGTTAACAGAATCAAACCGGAATCGGACAGGAAGGCAGGCCCGGGACACGGTTGTCCCGAGCCGTTAGCGGTCAACCGATAAAGTAATTGTGTGCGTTTTCGTTGATCTGGTCACTGACGTACTGGGCCAGGGCCTGCACGGTCCACTGAATCGGTGCGGTCATGGGCGCCGGAATCAGGCTGGCATCCGCCACGAACAACCCCGCAGTGCCATAGACCTGGCCAGTGGGAGCCACCACCGCCTCATAGGGATCAGCTCCCATGCGACAGGTTCCGTGGGGGCTGAAGCTGTTGGCCCGGAAGGTGTACATGCCCTTCAGACCGTAATCCACCTTTTCCAGGGTTTCATCCAGGGCGAACACGGAATCCACCTCCAGATTCTGGAACGTCGGCATGTAAACCTTTTCCGCACCACCGGAAAAGAAAATACGTGCTGCCAGGGCGGCGGAAGCCTTCATGTTATTGAATTCTTCCCGGTTGGGATTCCAGTGGATGGTCTTGTCACCGCTGTAGGCATCCCCGGACCATTCCACATATCCCCTGCCCTGGTCGGTGCTGAAGGCATTTACACCGGCGTAGTACTTGTAGTCTTTCATGAAGTCGATATGGGCCTTGCCCGCCTTCATGTCACCCTGAGCCAACAGGGATTCCGGTTCAGCCAAACCGGAGAAAATGGTGTAACCATCGCTGCGGGTAAACTCGTCAACCTGCACGCCGACCAGTGCTCCACGGAAGCCATAGAGCGGCTCCTTGAACTTGCCCAGAACCTGAGTGAAAGGCTGAATAGACAGATTTCGACCCAGCTGACCACTGCGATCCGCCAGCTGGCTACGCTGCATGATCAGTGGCGTATGGATAGCCCCGGCGGCCAGTACCACCATGTCCGCATCCACCTGCATGTCAGCCACGTGGGCGCCGCTGTCGGGATCGGTAATGCGCGCTTCTACCCCCCGGGCACGACCATCACGGGTGCGCACACGGACCACTTCCGTATCCGAGAAAATCCGCGCGCCATGGGCGGCCGCCCATGGCAGATGGGTCACCAGGGAACTCATTTTTCGGTCGGAGGGGCAGCCTGCCAGACAGTGCCCGGTAAGGGCACATTGTTTCACGTTGCGCTGGGCCGGTTTCCAGGAAAACTGCATTTTCTCGCAGCCCTGAATCACCTTGTGGGCGCAGGCGTTGATTTCGTGCGCTTCATTGATGTGGATCTGCAACTGGTCGGCCACCCCATCCAGATAGGGGCGGAATTTTTTCGCCGCCAGGTTCTCAAGACCATAGTCGCTGGCCCAGCGATCCAGTACCTCATCGCCAGGCTCTTCCATCACGCAAGCGCCGATCACCGTGGAGCCACCGACACAGGCCCCCTGGACAAAGATGATGTCCGCAGTGGTATTCACCTGGCCAACCTGATCCTGATAGATCTGGGTCATGGTATCGCCCAGGTGTTCGGTAAACTTGGAGCTGGGGTAATAGCGACCGGATTCCAGCACCAACACGTCCCGGCCGGCTTTCGCCATTTCATAGGCGACAATGGAACCGGCCGCGCCGGAACCAACCACAACCACATCGGTTTTCAGGGTGAACCGTTTGCCCAGGTTTGCGTCCAGGGCCACATCTTTTGCCTCGGTGACAGGGACACCGTCACGGGCGACACGTACAAAAGCCATAATTCCCCCTCAGGCTCGCGGCAACGGCGCATTACCGAGGCGTCGCACGCCCCATACTTCGGTTACCGGACCGTGGTATTCCAGTCCCGGCCAGGTGCGCTCATCACGCCAATAGTTCAACGCCACCAGCGCTTTCAACGTGGTCATCAGGCCTCGCTCGAAAAAGGAGCCTTCCTGCATGGCGTTGACGTAATCCAGGGCCTTGTCGTCGGAGAGGGAGGTGAACTGACTGAACTTGAAGCTGACCATTGGCCGATTGTTGAATACCCAGATCCCGAGACCAAGCAACTCACGGGTCTGCTGAGGCATCCGCTGCGCCATGGCATCCACGTTTTTGACGGTGGGCACAACCTCGGTGCTGGACGGCAGTCCGTATTGAGCCGTGGGTAGCATCACTTCCGTGAGGCGGCTGATAACCCGGGCTTCATCCTGATTGAGACTGTGATATTGCAGCGTCTGCGGAGCGTCTCTGCGCCCGAACATGCTGGCACAACCGGAAGTGACTGCAGCGCTGGCAAGCACGGAGCTACGCAGAAAACTGCGGCGGCTCAACGGCTCCAGGCCGGCAAGGAAGCCGGGCAGCGGCGCACGCTTGTTGTTATTCATCGAACCCTCTCCTGGGCAGGCCCGGCGTCCATTGGGCCCTTGTTGTTATTGGTGGAGCGGTAATTTTTTAGCGATCCGAATCCGTGGCCCTAGCGGGGATGCATGGCGAAGACGTTGTTGTCACAGGCCTTTCATGAACAAGCGGCGTATCTGGGAACACAACCGACTGAAGAAAATTTACTGTAACGGCAACGGCTTACGTCAGGCATCGCCATGAGGCTACGGACGCAGACCCCAGTCTATAACAAACCGTTACAAACGCCAAAGCCCTTGGGAGCCCTGAATAACCCCTTGGGTACTCAGCGTGGCCAGAAGGATGCCGGTGGTTCCCGTTCCCGGCGACAGCACGCAGCCGATGGGCCCTTCAGAGCAGGCCCTGGCTCTGTCGTGCTCAGCCCATGCTCCCGGGTCATCCAGACCGGGCATTCAAGGGGGGATTAAGAGGCTCCCCGATGACCGGGAACAGCCTGCCCCCCTGTCAGGCATTTCCCGGTCGGGTCGCAGGACCTGAGTCAGGCCATCTGGCGGGCAATCCGTGTCGCCAAGGCATACACGGTAATCTGCGGGTTAACGATGATGGAAGTGGGCAGCACACTGGCGTCTGCCACGTACAAGCCTGGCACATCATGGGTCTGGCCATTGGCGGCGACAACGCTCTGCGCCGGATCGGCTCCCATCCGACAGGTACCCTGCGGGTGGTAGCTGACCATACGCAGGTGCTGAGGCAGGTTTTCCAGGCTGTCCACCTGACTATCAATCTCTGCTTCACTACGGATAACCCGCTGATCACTGGCTGGCACATAGACTTCGGTCGCCCCGGAGGCAAGGTGCAACCGGGCAGCGGCTTTCAACGCCCGCTGCATGGAAGGAAAGTCGGTATCACTGAGCTTGTAGTTGATTTTTTTGCGCTCGCCATCCCATTCAATGCTGCCCACATTATGATCGTGGATAAGGGTAACCAGTCCGGCCAGATACTTGGCATTTGCCATGTAGTCCATGAACGGTTTGCCGGTGCCGGGTTCTGCGGCCATGGTCAGCTCCACCAGCCCTGCTCCCCCATCTTCCAGCACAAAACCGCCCTTGTCCGGATGCATGAACTCATCCACATAGACCCCCAGCATGGCGCCCCGCCAGGGGTATACCGGCTCCGGGTAACGGGCCGGCACATACAATGAGGGGTGGCAGGCGAAGTTTTTGCCCACCTGACCGGACCGGTTAGCCAGTCCGCTCTTGAGCAGGAGCAAGGGAGTCTGAACCGCCCCGGCGGCCAGGATGACCCGGGGCGCAGACACCGTCAAGGTTGCCGCCACCGCCCCGTCGCGGCCAGTGATGATCGCCTCCACACCGCTGGCCTTGCCGTCACGGGTAAGGATTTTTTCCACCCGGGTATCCGCATAAATCTGCGCGCCATGGGCCGCAGCCCAGGGCAGATAGGTGACCAGCATGGATTGCTTGCGTTCGGTTTTGCAGCCGGACAGGCAATGACCGGTAAGCCCGCATTGCCGGATATTGCGCTTGAGAGGTTTCACCGACCAGCCCAGTCGGTTGGCGCCGGCGCGAATCAGGCGACCATGCCGGGGGATTTCGTGCTCACCGTTATCATGAACCGCCAGGTTCTTTTCCACTTCATCGAAGTACGGCGCCAGTTCGTCAACGGTGAGTTCATTCAGCCCGAAATCCCGCTGCCAGTCCTGAAGAATGAAATCCGGGGTACGGAAGCAGACACAACCGTTGACCACGGTGGAGCCGCCCACACAGGCCCCCTGCAAGACCAGCAAATCGCCATCATTGTTACTCTGACCACCGTGATCCTGATAGAGGGTATCCAGGCTGTCGGTAAAGTTCTCGGTGAAGTCTTTCGAGGGCACATACGGACCCGCTTCCAGTACCACTACCTTGAAACCTCGTTTGGCCAGTTCATAGGCGCTCACCGCCCCACCCGCCCCGGAACCGACAATCACCACATCGGCGTCCAGCTGCAGCTGGTCACGGGTGACATCACTGGCCTGGTGAACACGCAAACCGGATGCCTGCCATTTCACTTCGCTCATGCCCGTGCCTCCCCGTCAGCCACACTCTCCGGCAGGGGTGCATTGCCCAGATACGCCAACCCCCACTTGTCACTCACCGGGCCATCGAACTCGGTGGGCGGCCAGGTGGCAGGGTCCTGCCAATAAGCGCTGTAGACCAGTTGCTTGATCACGGTGGCCAAGGTTCGCTGGATCACATTGCCCTGCCCCCAGCTATCGAAATAGGCGCGGGCATCCTCATCATTCAGGTCCACAAACCGACTGCCCCGGGTCAGCACTGCAGCGTTGTCGAACAGACCCAGACCGGAGGCTACCTCCTTGCGTGTCAGCGGGTGCAGGTGCCCCAACAGGGTTTGCACATTTTGCACCACTGGCACCTGTTCGCTGGGCAGCAACGCTGTGCCGTCAACGGGTAACAGCACCTGCCGGGCACGATTGAAAAGATGGTATTCCGCATCGGACAGGCCCTTCGCCCAGGCCGGTGAGGATTGCTGGTCCAGGGGAGAACGGCGCAGCAAGGCAAAGCCGCCGGCGGCCACCGCAGCCACGCCGGCAGAGCCCAGCAGGCCCCATTTCAGAAACCGTCGGCGGGCCATGCCCTGTTGCCACATGGCGGAAATCCGCCGCGCCTGAAGCTGGCTTTTCATGGTCTGTCCTCAACGCAAAAATACAGCCTTGAAGCTACTCAAAAGACCACATGAATACAATGTGTTTACTCAGACAGGGAGACTTGACCGCACAGAACAATTGGCCGGTAAACAGGGATCAGGAATCGTTTTTTTCTGGACGGGACACCGGCACGCTGGGGCCCACCGCCACCGGATCCTGATGGATAATCACATCCGCCGCCGGATAAGCCTGACGGATTCCCCGCTCGATACGTTCGGCCAGATCATGGGCTTCCCGCAATGACAGGTTCTGATCCATATCCACATGCAGTTGGATAAACTGGGTGCGCCCAGACTGGCGGGTACGCAGGTCATGGAAACCCAATGCCGGGGAATGCTCCGCCACAATGGCGCCAATCACATCGCGCACATCACCGGGTATCTCACGGTCCAGCAGCAACTGGATGGACTCGCCGGCAATCGACCAGGCGCTGTAAAGAATAAACAGGGCTATCACTAGCCCCATGGCCCCATCCAGCCACAGAAAACCGTATTGGCTGACCACCAGCACCAGGATGATCCCTGCATTGACAGAGAGATCTGACAGATAGTGAAGCGAATCCGCCTCGATGGCGGTTGAACCGGTCTCTCTGACCACGAATTTCTGGATCAGCAGCAGTCCGAAAGTCAGCACGATGGAAAAAACCATCACCGCGACCCCCACGGCGTTCTGCTCAATCGGTTGCGGATCCATCAATTTGAAAACGGACTGCTGGATCAGGAATAACGACGAGCCGGCAATGAAAATTGCCTGCCCCAGACCCGCCAGGGCTTCCGCCTTGCCATGGCCAAAGCGATGCTCCTCATCCGCGGGCACCAGGGAATAGCGAATGGCAAAGAAATTGATCAGCGAGGCCAGCGAATCCATCACCGAATCCACCAGGGATGCCAGCAGACTCACCGACCCGGTCATCAGCCAGGCCACCGTCTTGGCGGCAATCAGCAGCAACGCGGTGACGATTGACGCCAGTGCGGCGATCATCAACAGGCGATGTTCCCGGCGGTTTTCACTGGTCATGAATGCATTCCGTTAGCGACCATGGAGGCTATTTCTTCGGCAGATAGAGGAGCGGATCCACGGGTTTGCCGTCCTTGCGAATCTCGAAATGCAGCTGAGTCCGGAAAGTACCGGTGGCTCCCATGGCGGCGATTTGCTGTCCGGCTTTCACTGCATCGCCTTCTTTCACCAGCATCTTGTCATTATGGGCGTAGGCGCTTAACCAGCGATCACTGTGCTTGAGAATGAGCAGATTGCCGTACCCGGTCAAGCCGCTGCCGCGATACACCACCCGGCCGTCTGCGGCTGCCACCACCGGGCTGTTGTTTTTACCGGAAATAGCAATCCCCTTGCGACCATGGTTGGCACTGGAAAAGGTCTCCACAACCTGGCCCCCTGCTGGCCAACGCCAGCTCACCGGACCCACCGTGGAGCCGGCAGAAGCAGTATCAGACGGTTTGGAGGCAGGCGGGGTTTGCGGCTTGGCCGGTTCCGGCTTACTGACGGGTTGGCGTTGAGGTTTGCTTGCCGCTTGCGTTGCCGGTTTTCTGTTGCCGGTTGACGAAGTGGAGCCACCGCTGGCGGGCGCTTTCAAGGCCAGGGAAATTCGCTGCCCCGGATAAATGGTATAGGGCGCCGGTATGCGGTTGGCGCGGGCCAGCTCTCGATAGTCCCAGCCATAACGCCAGGCAATGGAGTAAAGCGTCTCGCCGCGACGCACTTCATGGGTCCCCGCCGTTACCTTGCTGGTTCGCGGCTCTTGTCCGTAGATATCAACAACCGGCGCGAAATTACGCGCACTGCAGCCGCTGACCATCAGGAATATCAATGCCGTCGCCAGGGTACGCATCAGAAGGAATTGCTACCTGTCGCCTGTTGGCAAACCATTACCCACTCCGTCGTAAGGGTACCCGCCCGCGGTACCGAAATGCATTGGCTACGAGCCCTGCGCAACATTATGCACCGGCGCCAGCCGATACAATAGCCACACCAGCACGGACGCCAGCAGCGCGGCCAACAGGGCCAGTCCCAGTTGCGACCCCTCGCCGGTCAGGGTGGCGTATTGCGCGGGTGTGAGCCAGCGATCAGCCACACCCTCACCTTCCGCTATCCGCCAGGGCCACAGTTTCAGCAGCGAACCGGCCATAAACCCGGCGAGCAACGCCATTACCGTGTCGTGGTAACGGTGCAGGGTCCATTTAAGCACATGCACAAAACTCAGCAGCCCGATGGCGCAGCCGGCCATAAAAGCCAGCAACAACGGTATCTCACCTTGCTTCACGGCCTCCAGCACCGGTTGGTACATTCCCAGTAAAAGAAGGATAAAACTGCCGGAAATGCCGGGCAGGATCATGGCACAGATAGCCAGCATGCCACTGAAGAAAAACACCGTGGCGCCGCTCCCCACTGCCGACAGGGCGGGGGCCAAGCCGATAGCAACGGCCACGGCGGTGCCTGCCAGAAAAGCCATAACCTGAGCGCCCCCTCGCTGTTGCAGGGGTTTTAACACCAGAAAGATACTGGCCAGAATCAGGCCGCTGAAGAAGGCCCATACCGGCACTGGATGGGTATCCAGCAGCCAGGTTATCAGGCGGGCCAGCAGGGCAATACTCGTGACGATGCCCGCTAACAGGGTGATCAGAAAAGTCAGGTTGGCCTGGACCCAGAACGCCATGAAACCCTGCTGGCGCCACACCTTCAGCAGGCGCGGTGTCAGCCCCCCCAAGGTATCGATCAACTCTTCATAAATGCCCGTGATCAACGCCAGGGTGCCACCAGACACACCGGGCACCACATCGGCCGCGCCCATGGCCATGCCGCGAAAAAAAATACCGGGTCGGATCATGTTGCCCCTGCGTTGTTGATAAGCCGCAAGCTACAAGCTTCAAGCTGCAACACGGGCTCAGTATTGTAGTTTCATCGCCACCAGATTCCGCGCTCCAGACGATTGGCCGCGGGCAATGCTTATTCGCTAATTTCCATTCTGGTCGCGCCTTGTAGCTTGCAGTTTGAAGCTTGTAGCTGCCTTATCGCATTACCCCACGCTGGAACGGCACGAAGCGGACCGCATCCAGTGATTGCACATGAAACTTGTCTCCGTCGCGGTCGACGACCGTGAGGATCTGCTGACGGTCACCACCCACCGGCATCACCAGACGACCGCCGTCTGCCAGTTGTGACAACAAATCATCGGGAATTTCTGCACGGGCACAGGCGGCGAGAATGCCATCAAAAGGCGCTTCGCTCTTCCAGCCGAAACCGCCATCCGCATGTTTGAGTTGTACCCGCGCCAGGCCCAGCTTTATCAACCGCTTGCGCGCCTGATCCTGTAACGGCCGGATCCGTTCCACGGAATAAAGTGCATCACAGAACTGGGCCAGCACCGCGGTCTGATAACCACAGCCAGTGCCAATCTCCAGTACCTTGGTGGGCCTGCCGTTAGCGATCAACAATTCGGTCATACGTGCCACCACCCACGGCTGGGAAATGGTCTGGCCGTGGCCGATGGGCAGCGCGGTATCGTCGTAGGCCTGGTGAGCCAGGGCTTCTTCAATAAACAGGTGACGTGGAGTATTGCGAATGGCATCAAGTACCCGCTCATCACTGATGGCGGCATCGCGTAGCCGCTGCACCAGACGATCCCGGGTCCGTGCAGAGGTCATGCCGATGCCACTAAGTTGGATATCCATCTGTACTTCTTTTGCCTCTGGATTTGCCTCTCGGCGGATTATTCAGGCTTTATAATTTCCGCCATCACTGTCGTGGCAAAAGCGCCTGTAGGCAGCGTAAACGCCAGCTCCAGACACGCTTCTCCTTCCCTTTCCGATTGCCAGGACCATTGCAAGTCCCGTACCGGCAAGCGTGTGGCCCGACGAGCTTCGTCAACACCCATCTTGCACAGGCCGTGGATAACGGTGGCATGCGGAGCAAGCACCTGCTGCTCCAGTTCCCGGCAAGGGCCAGATGATGCCATGCCCGGCACCCCCGGCAAAGGGCCGGTGGGATGAACCTGACCGGCAATCACCCTTTCCCCGGCGTCAGGATCCTCGTCCGCCGGAAACAGACCACGACTGCCTTCCGGCTGCAGCAGGTCGCCAGCCAGTACCCGGTCCCAGCATTGGCGTTCAACGCGCTCGGCCAGCACACGATTGAACAGGTCGCTGCGCACTGCTGACAGCCATAAGCTGCGCAGGGCTTTCTTGCGGGGCGCTTCGCCGCCACTCAACCATGCTGTACCGCGAACCAGATTGCCTTCACCACGACCAAAGCGTTGCTCGCCGAAATAATTCGGCACGCCCTGGCGATCAATGGTCGCCAGTTGCTGCTCCACAGTCTGACGATCACCCTGAAAACCGGTAACGCGAAGCACAAAGCCGTTGGCCCGGTGGGTACCCCGATTCAGCTTGCGCCGGTGCCGTATCCCCTGCAAAAGCCGCAGTCCTTCAGGCCAGACAAAGTCAGGATCGTCCTTGCCCGGCAGGTGCAGGCTGAACCACTGGCGGGTAATGGCATGCTTGTCCTTGAGTCCACTGTACCCCACGGC
>NZ_BDAS01000007.1:0-192696 GCF_001602235.1 Alcanivorax sp. NBRC 102024 | reverse complement strand
CCGCAGCATTATCTGGGGTTAAGTCTTTAACTCTAACAAGCGTCTTACAGAACAAAGAGAAAGAGAGAAAAGAGAAGGTATCTAGAATTTTGTCGGAAATTTCAAAAAAAGCCCCTCGGGGGAGAGGGGCCAATAGGGGGAAGTAGAAACTTACTGCATTGCGTTAAGAATAGAGTCTGCAAGACCCTCATTTTCAGTCATAAGGGAATACTGCTCTGCAAATCCTTCACCATCGGGAACAGCAATATACAGAAGTGACAGGTCACCACCAGAAACATTCAAAAGATAGGCTTCATCACCTTCATTTCCTCCACGCAATACGCCAAGGATGGGGTCATTTACACTGCTGACTTCTTCGTCATTAAAGAAATCCGCCGCATCAACATTATTTTCCCAAGTTGTATCGTAATCACCCGGTGCCGTTTGGCCATTCTCACGGAAACCAATAGGCTCTTTTACTACACCAGAACCCTCATCATTGACGATGAGCAGATTCCAGTCATCACCCGCTTCGGCGGAAAGATTGCCTAGATCGTGCAAGTCAGTTGGCCGGTTATCCATGTAAATCAAGGTTGTGGCTGATTCGGCAAAAACCAATACATCCCACTTTTCGCCATTTTCTTCGCCAACGCCTTCATAAACCAAGGTGAACTCATCGGGGTTGTCTCCAAACTGCAAACTTTTTGCCGTTGAGCTATACTCTTCCTTGGTGTTTTATTCCGGCACGTCAACAGGATTATACCAACCACCCTCTTGGACGTTAGTGTAGTTAATGGTGCCGTCATCATTGAAAGTCACATTCCGAATACCGGGGTCGTCGCCAATGACATACAAGCGCCAAACCCCAGTGCCTGACAGAAGCAAATCTTCCATCTGACTATCAAGGTGCTCTTTCGCCGCATCTGCTGTCACTGGAGCTGAATCACCCTCAACGAGCGCCGCCTGAACCCCAGTCTCTGTATCACTGACAAAGTCATTAACCGGCTGATCGAAATCAACATTAGCCGCCTTGTCAGCTGTCTCTTCCGTCTCGTCAGGAATCTGGATGCCATTGCTGGCATCGCCATCGCTGTCCAAGGATTGCAAAAGAATGGCGATATTCAGACCAAGATCACCACTATCCGCAGTTGATACTTTGTCGAAATCATTGATGGTCACTTTACCTGTAGCAGGCACAGAAGGAAGATCAACGCCCCTAACCGAGAAAGTCACAGTATCGCCACTTTCAAAATCGAAGAACCCGTTTTCATCCGTGAAACCGGTGGTTCCAGACGGAGAAGCTGTGTAAGCGATATTGGCCACAGCAGAATCCACGAACTGCCCAGAGCGAACCTCTCCGCTTCCTCCGGCATCACCGCCATCGCCACCATCATTGTTGGTTCCTCCACCAGAGGAGCTTCCGCCTCCTCCTCCGCAAGCATATAGAGCAGCCGTTCCACAAATCAGAGCTAAAGCTTTCAACTTAGTATTCATTTCAGTCCCTTAGTATTAGCAAAACCACAATCCCGCCACCTTCCGTGAACAGGCTCACACATTCTGCCGGGGCAGAGTCACATATTCAAATAAGGCATAGCGGAATTATGAAGAGTTATGAATAGATCAGGGATGGCAAGGGAAAGCACGGTATCGGCTAATTTTCCTAATAGGTCTATTTGTTTATAAGCTCATCAGCATCAGTAACGGCACAATGGCCCCCTTGCCGCCCACCAGCAGGGCAGGTTGCCAGTAGGCCAGCAGGGAAAACAACAGGGCCCAGAGCGGGAACAGTTGGTTCATGCGGTTGAGCATTGTGGTCGCCTGTCAGTGTGCAAGGCGGCCAGTGTAAGCTGTCCACGGCAAAGACGCACAGGAGCAACCCGTGAAAGCGGTGATTCAGGAAGAGGTATCCGGCTGCGGTATTGCGGCAGTGGCGGCCCTGGCGGGAGTCAGCTATGGGCAGGCGAAACGGCGGGCAAACAGTCTGGGGATTTATGCCCAGGACCACAGTCTGTGGTCCGATACGGACTCTGTGCGCCGGTTGCTGAAGAGCTACGGTTTGCATGCGTCGTCGAAGGAGGCCCCATTTCGTGACTGGGCGGCCCTGCCGGATCGTGCCTTGCTGGCGATCAAGTGGCACCGGGAAAAGGGCACACCGTTCTGGCACTGGGTGGTGTTTGTCCGCGAAGGCGATGATGCCTACGTGCCGGACTCCAAAAAAGCCCTGAAGCAAAACTGTCGTCGGGATTTTGGTCGCATGAAACCGAAATGGTTTATCCCCATCATCACAGGGTAGACGCGGTAAAGCAGCAGCCATTCTTCATCTATCGACTATGCTTGCGGAACTGTCCTGGAGTCATTCCGGACCAGTGTTTGAAGGCGTGGCTGAAGTTCGTTTGGTCGCTGTAACCCAGTTGTTCGGCAATCTGTTCCAGGGAAAGAGTGGTGCCCAGAAGAAGCCTCACGGCGTTTTCCTTGCGGAAGTCAGTGAGTACAGACTGAAAATGAGTGTGCTCGCGGGCGAGCTGTCGTTTGAGTGTGCTGCGGGACATGTTCAAGGCGCTGGCCACACTGTCCTGGTTGGGATCGGTGTCTGGCTGGCTCAGCAATTGGCGAATCCGGGAGACTAGCGGTACCGCCTGTTGTTGACGTGTCAACCGGTCTTCGCACTGCTTGAGGAGGCGACTATGAGTCAGGCTGTCAGCATGCAGGCAAGGAATGTCCAGCGCCGACAAGGGAGCGGCCAGACTGGTAACGACCCCGTCACATTGCCAGTCCAGTGACAGTAATTTTTTCAGATCGCTAAGCCCGCTGCCGTAATCCCGCGCCACCGTGATGTGGAGAGGCGGTGTCTGGCCAATCAACAGCGTGGCCAGCCGCTCCAGTCCGGCACAGGCGTATAACACCAGCAATTCATCGAGCATCGGGGAGCCACTGTGTGGCTTGATATGCAGATACCCGCTTTGCTCTGTTTCGTAATACTGCAGGGTCACCGCGTTGGTCAGTAGCGGCAGAAAGACGTAAAGACGCAGAGCCTCGCGCAGGGTCGCTGCCGTCATGATCAGCAGGCTCAGATTCCCCTGGCTGGTCAGCGTGACCTTGCGTCCGAATTCGATCGCCAGTCGCCGGGATTGAATGTCGGGCCAGGCATGAAGTAGTGCCTCCAGGGATTGGGGAGACAGCCTGGCTTCACTGAGCTGCAGCGGATCCAGGCCCGTTCTGACCAGATGCTGTTTCAGGCGTTCGGTTGTCGCTGCAGGTAGCAGGCCGGTATCCATCAACTGGAGCAGGTAGTGGCCGGGAATGTAGGGGCTTGCAGTGGTCATAGGCACTATGGCGATAATGAGTGAGCCAAATTCACAATAAAAAAGGCCGCTGGCACATGGGGCCGCAGGGGTCTCCCTGTCCATACTTAACTTGCCATTGATCAATGGCAAGGTGGTAGCGATAAATGCTTCCAATCTGTTTACCGCCCATTTGGGCTTGCAGTAACAGGGAGAACCGTCATGAATGCTGTTACCCGTATCGGCAGCAAGGTCCGCCGGCTGGCTGGTGCCACCGTGGGCATTCCGCCGCGTCAGATCGACTTCCATTTTGCGAAGGACAGCCCGCGTTACATGTACGGCAACAACGCAACGGCCTCGCTGCATTTCGCTGTGCTTTCCGGATTCTTCCCGCCGGGAGAAATGTTTTTTGTGGAATCGGTGCGCCGTTACCGGGAGCGAATTACCGATCAGCGGCTGAAGGCAGAGGTGTCTGGTTTTATCGGTCAGGAAGCGATTCATAGCCGTGAGCACGATCGGCTCAATGCGTTTCTGAAAGAGCGCGGCATGGATACCGCCGTGGCGGAAAAAACGGTGAAAGCAGGGTTGTGGTTGTTATCGACACTGCCGGCCAGCCAGCAACTGGCTTGCACCACCTTTATGGAGCATTTCACCGCGTCTCTGGCTGAGCAACTTCTCACGGATGAGGACTTTCGCCGTCAGGCTGATCCGGAGCTGCTTACGTTGTGGGAATGGCATGCCCTGGAAGAACTGGAACACAAATCGGTGACTTATGATGTCTACAACCTGATTGGTAACCGCTGGTACCAGCGGTTATTGGCGCTGCCTCTTGTGATTGGCGCCCTGACACCGGGCTTGTTTATTAGTTGGTCATGGATGGTGGCCAGGGAAGGTAAGGCAACGGACTGGAAAGATGTCGCCGCAGGCCTGTCGTTGCTGCTGGGAAGAAAAGGGTTTATCACCAAAATCCTGCCGCTGATGCCGGAGTATTTCGCTAGGGATTTCCATCCATCTCAACGGGATACGTCCGCACTGGAAAAAGAATGGCGGGAAAAACTGTTCGGCGAAAACGGCGAATTGCGGGATGTGTGGCGTAATGCGGGCTGACGACCCGCATTATGTAGGAGCGTCGCTGGCGGCGCGATTCCATAGGCTGATATCGCGCCGCCAGCGACGCTCCTACGGCAGAGGGGAGTGTTGATGATCAAACGGTCAGATAACTCTTGATCAAGGTATCATCCAACTCGCCCATCTCACCTTCCGCCACCTTGCTGCCACGATCGAGAATGGCAAAACGGTCAGCGGTGGCACGGGCGAAGTGCAGCTTCTGCTCCACCAGTAACACGGTGAGGCCTTCTTCCTTGTTCAGGGTTTTAATCACCCGGCCGATCATGTCGACGATATTGGGCTGAATCCCTTCGGTGGGTTCATCAAGGATCAGCAGTTTCGGGTCCAGCGCCAGGGCACGGCCGATGGCCAGTTGTTGTTGCTGTCCGCCGGAGAGATCGCCGCCGCGGCGGTTGCGCATTTCATGGAGTACCGGGAACAGCTCGTAGATGCGATCCGGGATTTTCCTGCTGCGATCCGGACGGGCCTGCAGACCGGTTTCCAGGTTCTCCTCCACGGTGAGTAGCGGAAAAATTTCCCGCCCCTGGGGCACATAACCGATTCCTGCCCGGGCCCGTTCTTCCGCCGCCTGTTTGGCATAATCGAGCCCGTTGAATTCAATGCTGCCGCTTTTCACCGGTAACAATCCCATGATGGTTTTCAGCAGGGTGGTCTTGCCCACACCGTTGCGGCCCATGACGCACAGGCATTCGCCCTGGGTTAGCCCCAAATCCAGATCCCAGAGGGTGTGGGATTCGCCATAGTATTGGTTGACGTTGTTCAGTTTCAGCACGGTGTTAACTCCGTAACATTATTGCGAAGCCGCTGTAGGAGCGCAGCTCTCTGTGCTCTGCGAGTATGAGGCGCGAATGCCACGCTCAATTGAGAGTGCCGAGAAGCGAGTAACGAGTTGCGAAAACCCAAAAATCTTTTGCCTTTCGAGACTCGCTTCTCGTAACTCGAAACTGGATGCTCGCGGCTCATAATTGCAGAGCACAGAGAGCGCCGTTCCTACAGTTGTCTGTTATTCCCCGAGGTACACTTCGATGACTTTGGGGTCATTCTGCACCTGCTCCATGGTGCCTTCCGCCAGTACGCTGCCCTGGTGCAGAACGGTGACGGTGCTGGCGATGGAGCGGATGAATTCCATATCGTGTTCGACGACAACCACCGAGTGTTTGCCGGCCAGGCTTTTCAGAAGTTCGCCGGTGCGTTCCACTTCCTGGCGGGTCATGCCGGCGATGGGTTCATCCACCAGCAGCAGTTGTGGTTTCTGCATCAGCACCATGCCGATTTCCAGCCACTGCTTTTGTCCGTGGGAAAGCAGGCCCGCCACCTTGTGTCGGTCTTCAAGCAGACCCACGGTGGCCAGAGTGTCCTCGATCCAACTTGTCTGTTCGCCGCTTAATCGGGTGAACAGGGAATGCCAGGGCCCCCTGGGACCGTTCATGGCCAGCTCCAGGTTTTCAAAGGCGGTGTGTTCGGGGAACACGGTGGGTTTCTGAAATTTTCGACCGATGCCGGCCATGGCGATGTCGGTTTCGCTCATGGCTGTCAGGTCCAGGGTCTGACCGAAAAAACAGGTGCCGCTATCCGGTCGGGTCTTGCCGGTGATCACGTCCATCATGGTGGATTTGCCCGCGCCGTTGGGGCCGATGATGCAGCGCAGCTCGCCGGTCTGGATGTACAGGGTCAGATCATCGAGGGCCTTGAAGCCGTCAAAACTGACGGTGATATCTTCCAGATAGAGAATGTTCTTGCCACTACCGGAATCCAGCTGACCGGGCGCCACGGCACGGGTGCCCTGGCGCATGAAATCGAAGACCTGGTCGCGGCGAAAGGTGTCGCGCAGGTTATCCAGTGCGCTCATGGGGCCTCTCCTTCTGCCGGGGTGAGGGTGTCGTTATTTGTTTTCTTTGGCGGGAATTGTTTGCGCAGAGCCGCCCATCTCTGGCTGACCAGGCCCACCAGACCCTGGGGCAGAAACACGGTAACCGCCACGAACAGCCCGCCCAGGGCAAACAGCCAGGCCTCGGGCATAACGCCGGTGAAAATGGTCTTGCCGTAGTTGACCAGGATGGCGCCGATCACCGCGCCATATAGGGTGGCGCGTCCGCCTACCGCTACCCAGACCACCAGCTCGATGGAATTGAGCGGCGAGAATTCTCCCGGATTGATGATGCCCACCTGGGGCACATAGAGCGCCCCGGCAATGCCGGCCAGAATGGCGCTGACGGTGAAGATCCACAGTTTGTAATGTTCGGTACGGTAACCCACAAAACGGGCCCGGGATTCCGCATCCCTCACCGCCATGACCACCCGGCCCAGCTTGCTGCCGGTGATCCAGCGGCACAGCACAAAGGCCATGGCCAGAGAGAGGGCGGTGGCGATCAGCAGGCCCACACGTGTGCTGTCGGACTGCAGGGAAAAGCCCAGCAGTTCCTTGAAGTCGGTAAGACCGTTGTTACCGCCGAAGCCCAGTTCGTTGCGGAAGAAGGCCAGCATCAGGGCATAGGTGAGTGCCTGGGTGATGATCGACAGATAGACGCCGGTAACCCGGGAACGAAATGCCAGCCAGCCGAATACGAAGGCCAGCAGGCCGGGGACCAGCAGGATCATCAAGGCGGCAAACCAGAACTGGTCGAAGCCCTGCCAGTACCAGGGCAGCTCGCTCCAGTTGAGGAACACCATGAAGTCGGGCAACTCCGGATTGCCGTACACGCCCCGGTCGCCGATCTGGCGCATCAGGTACATGCCCATGGCATAGCCACCCAGGGCAAAGAAGGCCCCATGACCCAGGCTGAGAATGCCGCAGTAACCCCACACCAGATCCAGCGACAGGGCCAGCAGGGCGTAACACAGGTACTTGCCCAGCAGGGTGACGGTGTAGGCGCTCACGTGCAGTGGCGAGTCCGGCGGGAAAAACTGGTTGAGCAGGGTCACCACCAGGGTGGCGCCCAGCAGGACGCCCATAAAGGTTTTCGCGGTGCGATCACTGAAGGCACTTTTGAAGGTTGAGTCTCGCATATTACTCCTCCGCGGCTCGGCCACGTTGCGGGAACAGACCCCGTGGTTTGCGCTGGATAAACAGGATGATGAAGATCAGCACGATGATTTTTGCCAGCACGGCTCCGGCCATGGGCTCCAGCAGCTTGTTGGCGATCCCCAGGCTGAAGGCGGCGGTGAGGGTGCCCCACAGATTGCCGACACCGCCGAACACCACCACCATGAAGGAGTCGATGATGTAGCTCTGACCCAGGTTGGGCCCCACATTGGTGAGCTGTGCCAGGGCCACCCCGGCGATACCGGCGATACCGGAACCCAGGCCGAAAGTGAGCGCATTGACCCGCTCGCTACGAATCCCCATGGCACGGGCGGTAGTCCGGTTCTGACTGACAGCTCTGACCTGCAGGCCCAGGCGGGTTTTCTTCAGCAGCGTGAGCAGGGCCAGAAACACGGCCAGGGCAAAGAAAATGATGTAGAGGCGGTTATAGGTCAGTGAGAACACCGGGTTGATTTCCAGTGCGCCACTCATCCATTCCGGTGTCACCACGGTGCGATTCAGGGGCGAGAAAATCACCCGCACCGCCTGCTGCAGAATCAGGCTCACCCCGAAGGTGGCGAGCAAGGTTTCCAGGGGGCGGCCATACAGGAAACGGATCACAAAGCGCTCAATCAGAATGCCCACCAGGGCCGACACCAGAAAGGCGGCAGGAATGGCGATCAGCAGCGACCATTCGTGACTGTTGGGCAACAGCTGCTGAATCACATAGGTGGTGTAGGCGCCGATCATGATCAGTTCGCCGTGGGCCATGTTGATCACCCCCATCACCCCGAAGGTGATGGCCAGGCCGATCGCAGCCAGCAACAACACCGAGCCCAGGCTGAGGCCGAAGAACAGGGTGTCAGCGGTATGGTAGCGCTCGATGCGGGCTTCGATACGAGCCAGCGCCTTTTCTGCCGCGCGCACTTCCGCCGGGTTGTCGCTGGCAGCCACCCGGTCGCGCAGGGCGTTCTTGGCCGCCGGATGCAGACTGTCGGCCAGAGCGTCGATGGCATTCAGGCGGGCGGCCAGATCGTCGTTGTCCAGGGTGGCAATGTTCAGGGCCACATCAATACGGTCCTGTACCCGGGCAACGGTTTCCTTGGCCCGGCGGGCTGTCAGTGCCGAGAGCATTTCCGGGTCGGCATTACCGATCAGCTGGCCGGCGGCCTGATAACGTTGCTCGCTGTCCGGACTGGCCAGGTCGCGCAGGGCCAGTTGATTATTGATGACGGTACGCAGGCGGTTATTGATCACCACCGGGCGGGCATCCCGTGATCCCACCTGTTGTTGTTCGGCTTCGCTGACGGGGTCCAGCAGCAGCCAGCCGTCACTGTTCTTGCGACCCAGTAAAATGGCGCCGCTGTCCCGGTGTTGCACCAGGTCGCGGTTCATCAGGGCATTGAGCAAAGGCACCACGCGCGGGTGGTCCTGCTCGGCCAGTTGGCGAATGGCCGTTTCCTTGTCGTCAAAGCTGCGGCTGGCCAACTGGTTAAGAATATCGTGGAGGCCGGGGCCTGGGGCCGGGCCTGTGTCTGTGGCCAGGTCGGCCAGCACCGTATTGCACAACGCTGCCAGCAGCAGGGTTGTCAAAAACCGGCCAATAGCGTGACCCATAGTGGGCTCCTTACAGACTGGGTGTATCGAAAAAGCCGGTTACCAGCGTGCGCGTTAGCGCACACGGATAACCGGAGAGGGTCGGATCGTTTACTGCATGGCTTTGCTGCCAAGGCACTGCTTGGTCTTGGTGTTGTAGTTGCCGCATTTCGTCGGCGCGCTCCAGTCGGAAATCAGGTCCTTGGAGCCGGGCAGGTAATCGGACCAGGCATCGCCTTTGACCAGACCATCGGTTTCCCAGACCACGGCGAACTGGCCGTCATCCTGGATTTCGCCGATCAGCACCGGCTTGGACAGATGGTGGTTTTCATTCATCACCGCCATACCGCCAGTCAGGTTCGGGGTTTCCATGCCGATCATGGCTTCCGCCACTTTATCCGTGTCCGTGGATTGGGCTTTTTCTACGGCCTTCACCCACATGTTGAAACCGATATAGGTGGCTTCCATGGGATCGTTGGTGACGCGTTTGTCGTCCTGGGTAAAGTCGTGCCACTGGGCGATGAAGGCATCGTTGGCGTCGTTGTAGACACTCTGGAAGTAGTTCCAGGCGGCCAGGTGACCCACCAGCGGGCCGGTGTCGATGCCGGACAATTCCTCTTCACCCACGGAGAAGGCCACCACGGGAATGTCCTGGGCGCTGACGCCCTGGTTGCCCAGTTCCTTGTAGAAGGGCACGTTGGCATCGCCGTTAATGGTGGAGACCACCGCGGTTTTCTTGCCCTGGTTACCGAAGGCCTTGATGTCGCTGACAATGGACTGCCAGTCGGAATGCCCGAACGGGGTGTAGTTGATCATGATGTCCTTGTCAGCCACGCCCTTGGACTTCAGGTAGGCTTCCAGGATCTTGTTGGTGGTGCGCGGGTACACATAATCGGTACCGGCCAGCACGAAGCGCTCCACACCCAGTTCGTTGATCAGGTAGTTGACCGCCGGGATGGCCTGCTGGTTGGGGGCGGCCCCGGTGTAGAACACATTCTTGGACGACTCTTCACCCTCGTATTGCACCGGGTAGAACAGCAGGCCATTGAGTTCTTCCACCACTGGCAGCACGGACTTGCGGGACACGGAAGTCCAGCAGCCGAAGATCACATCCACGCCTTGCTGGCTGATCAGTTCCCGGGTTTTTTCGGCGAACAGGGGCCAGTTGGAGGCCGGGTCAACGACCACGGGTTCCAGCTGCTTGCCCATCACGCCGCCCTTCTTGTTCTGCTCCTCGATCATCATCAGAACCGTGTCTTTCAGGGTGGATTCACTGATGGCCATGGTGCCGGACAGGGAGTGCAGCACCCCGACCTTGATAGTGTCAGCGGCCATGGCGGCGCCGCTGTAGATAAGGCTGCCGGAAAGCATGATTCCTGCAGTGAGTCGTTTCAGTGTGTTTGAAAATTGCATGGCAAAACTCCTTGTGGTGTAGCACTTACATCTGTAGTTGCAGACCCAGTACAAAGGTGTCGTTATCGCTGAACAGCTCGTCGTTACGATCCTGGTAAGCGGCACTGATACGGGCGTTATGACTCTTGATGATGTAGTTCAGATTGAACTCGCTGATGTCACCCTCGGCGCCATCGGTCACTTCACCCTCGGTGTAACGGATCACCGGTTGCAGCCGGCCCGGACCGATTTCCTGGGGGAACAGGAAGCCGGCCAGCACGAAGTAGCCTTCGCTTTCGTCGCCGCCCAGGCCGCCCAGACCGTCGTACTGGTAATAGGCGCCTTCGAGAGTCACTGTGCCGGCGCCGGTGTTTTTCTCGAACAGGGCATCCACGCTCCAGGCGGAGTCAGACCCCTGGCTCTGGCCAACCAGACCCACCGCCAGAATGTCTTTCTCGCCGTAATAGGTGCTGGAGTTGTAGTAGCCCGGTTCCGGGTCGAGCAGGTTGAGAGTGAGTCGGCCGCTGTACAGCAGATCATCGTCATCCTCGGCGGGGACCGGATCCTCCGGACCTTCGGTGACCGAGAACTGCCACTTGAACTGGCCCTCGTTGGCCTGGCCCCAATAAGCGACGCCGTCGTCACGACCGGCGAAGATGGCCGGATAGGCTTGCACGGACGGGAAATTCCAGGTGGTCAGATAGTACGGCCCGGACAGGTTGGAACGATCACTGGCGGGCAGGAATCGGCCGGCCCAGATGTTAAAGGTGTCGGAATACTCGAACCGGGCAATGGCATCGAGCACCCGCACCTTTTCTTCAACACCGTCGTATTCGGTGTTCACGGTCATCTTGATGTTGTCGGTGACCTGGCCGTTGATGTACAGCCGCACACTGTCCAGATTGAAATCACTGGAGCTGGATTCACCGTCAGGCGCTGCGTTTTCCACACTGGTAAAGCTGGTGCGCAGGCCTCCGCCCACAGAGATTTCCGGATCGATATCGGCACTCATGGCTGATATCGGTGTGATGAGAGCGGCCATGGCAAGCGCGCTCGTTACTGCTTCCTTTCGTAACATGGGTATCCCCCCATTGATGAATGAAAAAGGTCACTGTGTATCAGTCGTCGTTGTCTGCCTTGCCGCTGTGCATCCGGGCTTCGTGAAGCATGTGCAGCGTTATTTTTCGCACTTCATTGCGTGAGCTTTCGATATGAGCGCGCAGCTGAATTTGCGCCTGCTCGCAGCGGCGATGCTGAATGGCTTCCAGGATGGAGCTGTGTTCCTGATAGGTGGCATCAATACGCGGTGGCTTGGTGAAATCCAGGCGGCGAATGATGCGCAGACGTTCGGTCAGGTCATGATGAATGCGTGCCATCTCGGTGTTGCCGGCGGCTTCCACCAGCATTTCGTGAAAGCGCTCATCCAGTCGGCTGAGAGTGTTGCCGTCTTCCAGTCTTTCCGATTCCGGCACGCACCAGATGCGAATCAGGTCATCGAGTTTGGGTGAGTTGTTTTCCTGTCCGCAGATCTTGCGTACCGCAGCGCATTCAAGAATGGTGCGCACATCGTAGAGTTCTTCGAAGTAATCGAAGTCAAAGGGTTTGACCTGCCAGCCGCTGCGGAACAGCACATCCACATAGGATTCCCGTTGCAGCCGGAACAGGGCTTCACGAACCGGAGTGCGTGAGGCGCCCATGCGTTCGGCAATCTCGTTTTCGCTGAAGCGGTCACCGGGCATCAGGCGAAAGTCGAAGATGTCGCTTTTCAGCTGCTGATAGATGCGGTCCGCCAGGTTGCTGGATTTTTTTTCTTTATGCGCTTTCATGGCATTTCCTCTCAAGCCACCGCTTTCGGGTCGATGACCAACACCGGATCCCCGGCATGGATGATGGAGCCGGGCTGGCAATGCAGACCGGTGACCTTGCCGCTGGCATTGGCGACGATTTCGAATTCCATCTTCATGGCTTCCACGATCACCAGGGGCTGGCCTTCGCTGACCTGTGAGCCTTCTTCCACCAGCAGCTTCCAGACGTTGCCGCTGATTTCGGCGCTGATCAGATGGCCATCTACCTGGCCGATATCCGTTTTACTGCCCATCAGCGCGGATTCCACTGCCGCGTCTTCGTCCTGCCAGCGCGCCACTTCCTCTCGGAAGGCCACATCGCGGCGGGCGTTGAAATCAGCAATTTCCTGTTCGTTGTTTTTCAGGAATTGGCGATGCTCGGCCAGGCTGAAGGGCTCTTCGCTGATCTCCACCTGCAGGTGGCCGTGGCGGAAGGCCTCGCGCATCTCGGTGAGTTTTTCCTCGCTCACTGGGTAGTAGCGGACCTGATCGAAAAACTTCAGCAACCAGGGCTCACCAGTGTGGAACTGGGCGTTCTTCAGATGTTTGTTCCAGATCGGCAGGGTGCGACCCACCAGCTGGTAGCCGCCGGGGGAATCCATGCCGTAGATGCACATGTAGACGCCGCCGATACCCACGGTGCCTTCGGCGGTATAGGTGCGCGCCGGGTTGTACTTGGAGGTCATCAGGCGGTGGCGCGGATCAATGGGCACCGCACAGGGGGCCCCCAGATACACATCTCCCAGGCCCAACACCAGATAGCTGGCACTGAAAATAATGTCGCGCACCTGGTCCGTGGATTGCAGGCCGTTGATGCGGCGAATGAATTCCACGTTGTTGGGCAGCCAGGGGGCATCCTGGCGAATGGTTTCCTGGTAACGGGTGACCGCATCCAGGGTGGCGCTGTCTTCGAAGGCCATGGGCAGATGCAGGACCCGGGAAGTCACGACCATGTCGTCCACACTGCCGATGGTCTGTTCACGGTCCAGCAGTGTGTTGACCAGGCGGTCCTGATCAAGGCGGCGGGAATCGTAATGGACCTGCAGGCTGCGTACCCCCGGCGACAATTCCAGAATGCCCTCCACCGGTGACGCCTTCAGGTTTTCCATCAGCGCATGGACACGCATGCGCAGGGCAAGGTCGAGCACGTTGTCGCCGTACTCGATAAGGATGTACTTGTCGCCGGCCTGCCGGTAGACGATCCGCGGTACATGACCGTTGGCATCTATCTCCGCCAGCATGGTGGAAGAGGTAAAGGTGTGGCTGTGATCGGTCACCGCCGGGTTGACCAGCGGAATCACACCCAGGTTTTCAATGGACGCATCCTGGGCGTCTTCCATGGCCTTGGCCTCGGCGAAGCTGATTGGCGAGAAGCGGATGCTGTCCCCGGGTTTCAACTGGCCCACTTTCCACAGCTCGGCCTTGGCGATGGTCACCGGACAGACGAACCCCCCAAGGCTCGGGCCATCCTTGGTCAGGATGACCGGGAAATCACCGGTGAAATTGATGGAGCCGATGGCGTACTCGTTGTCGTGAACATTGGACTGGTGCAGCCCGGCTTCGCCGCCATCGGTACGGGTCCAGCTCGGCTTCGGACCCACCAGGCGAATGCCCAGCCGGTTGGAGTTGTAATGCACCTGCCAGTCGGCGTTGAAGAATTCTTCAATAGCATCTTCGCTAAAGAAATCCGGCGCCCCATGGGGGCCGTACAGCACCTTGATGTCCCATTGTTGCGGGTAGTCCGGGATCAATCCGTTCTCGACCGGGTGCGGCTCGGCCACCGGCGCCGGGGTGGGGCACCCCTCCAGCTGCGGCTGACAGATCGACAACACGTCACCCTTGCGCAGGGTGCGCCCACCGTGGCCACCAAACTTGCCGAGCACGAAGGTGGATTTACTGCCCAGGTAGTCGGGGACATCAATGCCGTTGCGCACGGCAATATAGGTGCGGCAACCGTTTTCAACCTTGCCGGTGGTGAGGGTCTGGCCGGCCTTGACGGTGATGGGTTCCCACAAGGGTACGCTGACACCATCCAGTTGCGCCGGGCAGGGCGCACCGGTAAGTGCTACCACGGTATCGCAATGGAAGGTGAGCGAGGGCCCCACCAGGGTGGCTTCCAGGCCGGCGGCGCTGTCATGGTTGCCGACGATGCGATTGGCCAGACGAAAGGCAAAGTCGTCCATGGGACCGGACGGCGGTACACCGATATCCCAGTAGCCGGCCCGGCCAGGATAATCCTGCACCGTGGTGTAGGTGCCTGGCTCGACAACGTCGAAGGCCCTGGGCGTATAGGTAAAGGTTTCCAGATAGCGAGTGGAAACGGTGCCGGCAATGACATTGTCGTCGCGCAGAATCTGGCGCAGATAGTCCAGGTTGGTGGCGATGCCCGAGAGGCGGGTTTGTGCCAGGGCGGTCTGCATCTTCTTCAGGGCGTCGGCACGATCACTGCCATGGACGATGACTTTGGCCAGCATGGGATCATAGTGAGGGCTGACCACGGTGCCGGTGTCCACCCAGCCATCCAGGCGGATATTGTCCGGGAAGCGCACCTCGGTGAGTTCGCCCGGGCTGGGCTGGAAATCTTTCAGCGCATCTTCGGCGTAGATGCGCACTTCCATGGAAGAACCCTGGCTGGTGTAGCTGTCATCCAGTGGCGGACGTTCGCCGCCGGCCAGTTGCAACATCCACTGAACCAGGTCCACGCCGAAGACGGATTCGGTGACGCCGTGCTCCACCTGCAGGCGGGTATTCACTTCCAGGAAATAGAATTCATCACGCTCGTCGTCGTAAATGTATTCCACCGTGCCCGCAGAGCGGTATTTCACGGTCTGGCCCAACCGCACCGCACTGGCGTGCAGTTGTTCCCGGGTCGCCTGTGGCAGATTGGGCGCCGGGGTTTCTTCCACCACTTTCTGGTTACGACGCTGCAGGGAACATTCGCGCTCGCCCAGGGCCAGCACGGTACCGTTACCGTCACCGAAGATCTGCACTTCCACATGGCGGGCCCGGGCCACAAAACGCTCGATAAAAACGCCGCTGTCAGAAAAGAAACTTTCCCCGAGCCGCTTTACCGACTCAAAGGCAGCGACCAGTTCGTCTTCGTTGTTGCAGCGGGACAGGCCGATGCCGCCACCACCGGCGGTGCTTTTCAGCATCACCGGGTAGCCGATCTGCAGTGCGGCCTGTTTGGCGTCGTCCAGGCTTTGCAGCAGGTCGGTACCGGGGGCCAGTGGCACGCCGGCTTTTTCGGCGATGGCACGGGCTTCATGCTTGAGGCCGAACTCGCGCAGTTGTTGCGGGGTCGGGCCCACAAAAGCGATGCCGTTGGCGGCGCAGGCTTCAGCAAACTCGGCGTTTTCGGAAAGAAATCCGTAGCCGGGAATAATGGCCTCGGCGCCGGTGTCTTTGGCGGCCTGCAGAATCAGGTCGGTTTTCAGATAACTGTCTGCGGCGGTCTGACCGCCCAGGGATACCGCTTCATCCGCCACGCTGACGTGCTGGCTGTTGCGATCCGCCTCTGAATAGACCGCCACCGAGGCAATGCCCATCTGCTTCAGGGTGCGACAGATACGCACCGCAATTTCACCCCGGTTGGCGATCAGCACTTTCGTTAACATCAGAGGGACTCCTTCTTGTTCAGCGCGGCGATGTAGTTTCTCCAGCCGCCCAGTTCGGTAATGTCGGTGGCGTCGTCGATGGCCCAGGGCTCGCAGATGAATCCTTTCACCCAGCGGCCATCCACGGTTTCCAGGCTGCCAATGCCAAGGGGGGCAGGAATCAGCCCGACAAAGCTGCCGAAGTGTTCGATAGGCATTTGCCACAGTTCGATGGGAATGCTGTCTCCGCCGTCTTTTTCGTTGCGGATCAGCCCGGGTTTGGGAGGCACCGTGTTGGCCAGGGCATAGAGGCGATAGCAGGGAGCGGTGTGGGTGGCTTCCAGCAGCACCGCGTCGCGTTCCACCAGCTGACTGTTCAGTGGCATGCCGGTGAGGTGGGCACCGACCACCGCCACGGTGATGGAATCATCATGGTTATCGCTGGCGGCATTTTTTTCCGGTGCCGGCAGTGCCTGACCGGTGGCGCCGGCCAGCCAGGGCTGGTGCTGTTGCCAGCGCTGGCCGAATTCCGCCAGGGCATGGTCTTGCCAGGCGGGGGCAATCAGGGTGATGCCGCCGGGCAGGCCGTCGTCCCGAAAACCGCCGGGCAGGGCCAGGGCACACAGATCCAGCAGGTTGACGAAGTTGGTCCAGGTGCCCAGTTGGCTGTTCAGGGTGATGGGATCGTTGCGTACCGCGTCGCGGGTATAGATGCCCGGGGTGGTGGGTAGCAGCAGGGCATCCACACCGGCCAGCAGGTTGTCTGACTGACGTTTGAGTTCGGCCAGACGATATTGGGCGCGGAAACTGTCAACGGCGCTGATCTGTGCCGCCGGTTCCAGGATGTCACGGATCACCGGTAACAGGGCTTGTGGTGTTTCCTGCAACAGGGTGTCAGTGACAGAGAAACGCTCGGCTACCCATGGGCCCTGATACAGCAGGGCTGCCGCATCCTGCAGCACGGTGGTATCCACGGTAACCAGCTCGGCAAGACTGCTGAGGCTCTCCAGTTGTTGTTCCCAGAGCGCCTTCGCCTTGTGGTCACCGAACCAGGGCAGATCGTGGGGAATCCCCAGCTTCGGTCGTGCAGGCAGTCCGGTTTTCTGCCGTGACGGCGCCGGACGGCTGAAAGCATCGTCGCTATCGAACTGGCCGATAAGGCGGTAAATGGTCCGGGCATCTTCCACATTCAGCGCAAACACGCTGACGCAGTCCAGGGTTCGGCACGCGGGCACCACGCCTCGGGTGCTGATGGCACCGCGGCTGGGTTTCAGGCCGACGATATTGGTAAAGGCTGCGGGTACCCGCCCGGAGCCGGCGGTGTCGGTGCCCAGCGAGAAGGGCACCAGCCCCAGGCTGACGCTCACCGCCGAACCGGAACTGGAGCCGCCGCTGAGGTAGTCGCCGTTGAACGGGTTGGGCACTTCCCCGTAAGGGGAGCGGGTGCCGACCAGTCCGGTGGCAAACTGATCCAGATTGGTTTTGCCCACCACAATCGCGCCGGCGTCGCGCAGCAGTCTGACCACGGTGGCGTCTTCCTGCGCTGTGTAGGCAAAGGCGGGGCAGGCCGCCGTGGTCGGCATACCGGCCACATCAATATTGTCTTTCACCGCGAAGGGAATGCCGTAGAGAGGCAGGGACGGGTCAGTCAGGGCCTCGGCCTGGGCGACCAGGGAGGACTCGTCCAGCAGGTGAATCCACAGGGCGCGCTCGCTGTCGTGCAGCAGTGCCGCCAGTTGTTTCATGGCCTGTAGCGGGGTGAGGTCACCGCTGCGGTAGGCCGCCTGCCATTGTCGAAGAGTCCAGCCGATCATTCGTTTAGCACACCTGTTTGTATACAAGTTGGTATGCGGACTAGTGCAAACCCGGTGCCAAACAGACAGAAAAAATTTAAGTAATTGTTTTTACATAAATTAAATGTCGAAGGGCTGACCAGGTTGGTGGGATTTGTCAGGCTGGTGTGCGTCACGCTGATGCAGCTGCGCCGTAACAGTGCAAAAGGTTGCGTTGTGCAAGATGTCGCCATGGGCGACGGCGATGGCGGGAACAGGGAGGGGTTATTTCCGCTCTCGGCCTGGCTTTGGCAAAGTGAATCAAGGTGTCAGATTAAACAGGAGACGGATATGTCCTCGCGGGCTCTGGTCGTGGAAGGGGGTGCCATGCGCGGCATTTTTGCCGCCGGGGTGCTGGATGCCTTTCTGGAGAAAGATTACCGGGAGTTTGATTTTGCGGTGGGCGTATCCGCCGGTTCCACCAACCTGATCGGTTACCTGGCCGGAGATCATGGCCGCAACCGGCGCATCATTACCGACCATGCCTGCCGCCCGGATTTCATCAACTGGCAGCGCTTCATGGCCGGCGGTCATTTGTGTGATGTGCACTGGCTGTGGCATCAATCCTTACGGGATGTGCCGCTGAGTCTGGACCGGTATTGGCAATCGCAGACGCCGCTATGGGTGGTGACCACTTCCGTGGAGGATGGCGAGCCACGTTATCACCACGCGACGCCGGACAACCTGGACGAGATCATGACAGCGTCCTGTTCCATTCCTTTTGCCTACCGGCAATTTCCCACGGTGGACGGGCATCCCATGACCGATGGCGGGGTGGGCGATTCCATTCCCGTGCGCTGGGCCTATGAACAGGGCGCCAGGGATATCACCGTGGTGCTGTCACGGCATCAGGGGTATCGCAAGAAACCCAGCCCGCTGGCACCACTACTGAAACCCTGGGTCAGGGAAATGCCGGGGTTATATGCCGGTATGCGGAAACGCTCGCAAACCTACAATGACGCACTGGCGTTCATCGAGAACCCGCCCGAGGATTGCCGACTCACAGTGATTGCGCCAGACCGCGGCTTTCCGGTCAGCCGCTTGACCACCCATGGCCAAAAGCTGGAGCAGGGGTATTGGCAGGGGCATCAGGCCGCGTCGGTGATGTTGGGCGAGCCGCTTTTCGAAGCGGTGGGGTGAGGGCAGCTTGCAAAACAGCGCTGCCGGCAAGTCGTGTTGACTACCTGCTGCTATCCGACTCTTCACAGCGCCAGGTCCAGGCTTCCAGCTCCATGCGTTGAATGCCACGGTGATGGTTATCCATCAGAAAGACACGCCGGTCTTTCAATACCGCCCGGTTGCCGTCGGCTTTTTTGATGGCCTTGAGCAGTTTCTTTTTGGCGTTGTTTTCGATCCAGGCGTCGCTGAACAGCAAGCCCTGCAGTTTGCCGCCGGTTTCTATAGAGACAGTGTCACCGGGCTGGCAGCCGCTGGGGGGCGTTTTCAGGAGTAAGACCTTGTCAGCCTGACTGCTGGCGGCCAGAAGTAGCAATCCGATACTGAGCAGTCTGCGCATAGTGGCTCCTTTTTTGTTGTTATTCACAGGCCCGGCGCGCTTTTTCCACGTTTTCCCGCAGGTGTTGCGGGTTGATGGTGCCGGCGATGATACTGCCGACGCCGGCAGTGCCAAGGATCTTGTTCATGCTTTCCTGTACCGGGTCTTGTCCCTCGCTGCACAGGTGGCCGCTGGCAAAGGCCTTCTTGATAAGAATGCCCTTGTGGTGACTGGCGGCGTGCTCGATGACCGGCACTTCTTCGTCATGGGCCAGGTTGTAGGTGACCATGGCCACGTCTGCTTGTCTGAGGGTGTCGATACCCCCGGCCACGGTCTTGGTGGACATGCCGGTGGCGCGGATCAGGCCCGCCTTCTTCAGATCGTTGAGGGCATCCAGTGTGCCCCTCTCGAGGATATCCAGATCGTTCCCGTCCGAATGCACCAGCACGCAATCCAGGTAGTCGGTGTTCAGCCGCTTGAGACTGCGTTCCACTGAGGCACGCACATGTTGCGGGGAGAAATCGAAGTGGCTGTCGCCGCTGTCATTATCGAATTCCTCGCCCACCTTGGTGACGATAACCCAGTGCTGGCGGTCCCGGAGCAGTTGCCCCAGCCGTTCTTCACTGCGGCCGTAGGCCGGTGCGGTGTCGATCAGGTTCAGGCCCAGGTCCCGGGCCTGGGCGATCAAATCGATCACTGCCGCGTCATCGGGAATGGTAAAGGCACCGGGGTATTTCACGCCCTTGTCGCGGCCGATTTTCACTGTGCCCAGACCGAGGGCGCTGACGGTCAATCCTGTGTTGCCCAGCGGGCGCATGAAGGCCATGAAAGCTTCCTTGTTCGTCTTGCCGTAGGAGCGTCGCTGGCGGCGCGATTAACCACGCACGGAATCGCGCCGCCAACGACGCTCGCTCCTACGGAGGGAAATCAAAAACAGCGGTGCCAATAGGGCACGCCCATGGGGGCTTTTTCCAGCGTTTCCGGCATCGTTAACGGTGCCCCTGGTTTCAGCCCGCTCTCTTCCACCAATGCCATCACTCTGTCGCCCAGGTCCGGGGCCAGGGTGAGCTTGGTGGGCCAGGCCACGATCAGGTTGTGGTCGCGGTGGGCGTAGGCGTTATCCGGTTTTACCAGGGCCTGCTGTTTCGGTTCGGCCCGGGTTACGTTGAGAACGGCGAACTGGGCCTGGCTGAAATCGAGCCAGGGGAACAGGTGTTTCAGTTCGTCGCGGCCAGCGGCCAGTTGTTCCTCATCGCTGCGTTCCACGCCCCGTTCCGCCAGGTCGCCACCCAGATACCAGACCACCTTGCCGTCCGGGCAGTCATGGGTGGTGACGGTGAGCACCGGTTTGTTGCTGGTGCCGACACAGTGCGCATAGAGGCGGTGCCCCAGATCGTGTTTCACCAGCAACATTTTCAGTGGCCGCAGCTGGCTGTGTTCCTCTGGCAGCAGGCGGGCCTGGTGGGCGCCGTCCAGCAGTGCCGGGTTGCCATTGCCGGCGGACAGGATGGTCAACGTCGGCTCGATACGCTGGCCATTGACAGTCACCGCCTTCAATCCCTGCTCTCCCCATTCCAGAGAATCGCGTTCCCTGTCGAAGGCCAGCAGGCGTTCACGCACCGGCGCGGCCAGGGTGTCGATCAGTGATTCGGTGTTGATGACCAGATCATCCAGCTTGTAGACATTGCCCTTGAAGGCCTTGTCCGCCAGCGCGGAGGGGAAATGGTCCCGCTTCAGCTTTTCGATGCGCCCGCGCAGCATCTTGCTGGCGAAGAAGTTGGTCATGCGCGAGGCCACTGAGCCACTGGACCACATGTGCTGGGTGTCGCTGAGTACCTGCAGCTGGCGCAGGTCCACCGGATCGTTGCCGGCCATGGCCGCGCGCCAGCGGTCCGGCATGGCGGCGATGGATTCCGACTCGCTGGACAGGTTGCCGCCCAGGGCATACTTGAGGCCGCCGTGAATAATGCCCTGGCTGGCCAGGGTCTGGTCGCCGCCCAGGGTGTCGGTTTCCAGCAGCAGGCACTGGTAACCGGCCGCGTTGAGCCGGTTGATCAGCCACAGGCCGGCGATGCCGCCGCCGAAGATCAGAATGTCGGGTTTCAGAGGGGAGTTGCTCATGGCTCACCATCGGAGAAAGTTGCCGCTATGCTAGCATAGACGGGCCGGACCTCAGACGTCCGGCGTCCGACGTCCGACACAAGAAACCCTATGCGAACCTTTTACTCTGTCATCTGGTATTTACTGCTTCCTTTTCTGTTCCTGCGGCTGTGGCTGCGGGGGCGGCAGGCGCCGGCCTACCGTCAGCGCTGGAAGGAGCGCATGGCCTGGGGGTATCGCCCCGGGACCCTGAAAAACAGTCTCTGGGTGCACGCGGTGTCGGTGGGGGAAACCCTGGCGGCGGTGCCGATGATCGAGCGGTTGCTGGCGGATTATCCGCAGATGCCGCTGCTGGTGACCACCACCACACCCACCGGTTCGGAGCGGGTGAAAGCCCTGTTCGGCGATCGGGTGACCCATGTGTATTGCCCCTGGGAGCTGCCCACGGCATTGAACCGTTTTCTGCGCGCTTTTGATCCGAAAATGGTGATCGTGCTGGAAACCGAACTGTGGCCCAACCTGTGTGCAGCGGCGAAACGTCACGGTGCCAGATTGATGCTGATGAACGGGCGCCTGTCGGAGAAAAGCTACCGGGGCTACAGCAAGTTTCCCCGCCTGGTGCGGCCGATGATGGCCCGCTTTGATGCCCTGGCCGTGCAGACCCCGGTGGAACGGGAGCGCTATGTGGCCCTGGGGGCCTGGCCGGAACGGGTGCATGCCATCGGCAGCGTGAAATTCGACATGACACTGGACGACACCGTGCGTCAGGGGGCGGACGCCTTGCGCGCGATGATTGGTGAACGCCCGGTATGGATCGCCGCCAGTACCCACCCCGGGGAAGATGAGCCGGTACTGGCGGCGCACAAGGCGTTGCTGGAAACGGCGCCGCAGACCTTGCTGGTGCTGGTGCCGCGGCACCCGGAGCGTTTCGACGGCGTCGCCCAGTTGATCCGTCAGCAAGGGTTGGGGCTGGCCCGGCGAAGCAAACAGGACACCGTCACCGCGGACACCCAGGTGTACCTGGCCGATACCATGGGGGAGCTGTTGATGCTGTTTGGGGTGGCGGACGTGGCCTTTGTGGGCGGTTCCCTGGTGCCGGTGGGGGGGCACAATTTGCTGGAACCCGCAGGCTGGGGAAAGCCGGTTGTGACTGGCCCACACCTGCACAACTTCACCGCCATCTCGGGGCTGCTGGATGACGCTGGCGCCCTGACCCTGGTGGAGGATGCGGATGCCCTGGCCATTACCCTGCAGGGCCTGTTCCGTAACCCGGCGCAACGCCAGCATCAGGGGCAGGCAGCGGCGGCGGTTGTCGAAGCCAATCGTGGGGCACTGGAGAAAGGGCTGGGGTTGGTCGGGAAATTAATAGTTAATAATGAATAATTAATAGTTTCGTGAGACAACGTTTTTTTATCCTGAAAGCAAAGAGGCCGCGCCCAGAGTTGGGCGCGGCCTCTTTGCTTTCAGCAGGGCATGCGCTGTAAGCGCGTCGTTATTAATTATTCATTATTAACTATTAATTGCTCTTTCAGTATCGCGCGTCCGGTACCAGGGCGTCGCTGCGGCCTTCCAGATCCGGCTGGTAGATGTTCAGGGTGTCGGTCTCTGACAGCCACTGGTTGATGGCCGCCAGGTCGCCCTGTTGCAGATCGCCGGTGGTGGATTTCAGGGTCAGTGAATTGATGATGTAGTCGTAACGGGCGTTGGCGTAGTCGCGCTCGGCAGCGAACAGGGCTTGCTGGGCGTTGAGCACATCCACCACGTTACGGGTGCCGACCTCATAGCCTGACTGGGTGGCTTCCAGGGCCGAGCGGGCGGAGCGGATCGCCTGTTTGCGAGCGCTCACGCGCAGGGCATCGGATTCCACCGTGCGGTAGGCGCTGCGAGCCTGCTGGATGATGTCACGCAGGGCCTGCTGGTACTCATAGACGGCCGCATCCGCGCGCAGGGAGGCTTCCTTGCGACGGCTGTTCAGGCCGCCACCCTGAAACAGGGGCATGGTGACTTCCACCCCGATCTGTTTGGTGTCGCTGTCCGGGTTGATGCCGGTAGAGAAGCCTGTGGCGCTATTATCTTCAGGGATGGAGTTGGCATTCTGGTACTGGGCGACGAATTGAACCTGGGGAAGCTGGGCGCCCAACTGGCGTTTGGCTGTTTTTTCGGTCAATTCGGAATTAAACCGGGCGGCCAGAACCTGGGGATTTTGGGCGCGGGCCTTGTCGATCCAGTCATTCATGTCCGCCGGTTGCGGGCCCTCAACGGGCAGATCCTCTTTAAGCTCCGAGAGCGTTTCCCAGCGTTGGCCGGTCAGGGTTTCCAGCTGGTCACGGGCGATATCATATTGTTGCTGGGCCACGATCAGATTGACCCGGGTCAGGTCATAGGTGGCCTGGGCCTCCTCCACATCCGTGGCCGGCACCAGTCCCACGTCAAAGCGTTCCTGGGTTTGTTCCAGCTGGCGACCGATGGCTTTTTCTTCAGCCTTGGCTGACACCAGGGTGTCCCAGGCGCGCAGCACGCCGAAGTAGCCCTGGGCCACGCGCAGGACAAAATCCTGCCGGGCCTGCTGGAAATTGGCCTGAGCAATATCGGTGCTCGACTTGGCTTCTTTGTAGCCGTACCAGGCATCCACGCGGAACAATGGCTGCGTCAGTTGTACCGTGGTGGTCTCGGTGCCGAATTCCTGGGTGACGCCCAGATCCTTCAAATCCCGCTCTGTGTCATAGCGGCCATAAGTGGCGGAGACAGTGGGGAACAATGCCGCGCGGCCCTGTACCAGCAGTTGTTGATCCGCGTCCCAGCTCATGCGGGCGGCACGCCAGGTGCCGTCATAGCTCCAGGCGGCGTTGGCGATCTGGACCAGATCGGCGGCGTGAACGGAACTGGCCAGCGAGGTCAGCATGAGAACGAGAATCTTGGTTGGGCTGCGCTTCATTCTGGTGCACTCTTTCCTGGGTGAGTTTGGTCATTATAGTACTGGCTGGTACAGAAAATTGATACGGCTTCTGTCACACCGGCACCGCGGTTGTTTGGCCGATAGGCGCTGGCGTATAGTGTCCGCCATTCCTGTCTTTTCCCAAGTATTCTGGAGGCCGACGTGCCAGACGATCAGCGCCCCGTCACCGCTAGTACCATTGATGAATCCTGCCAGCCTATCGCCGGTTCGCAAAAAATTTATGTCACCGGCTCGCGTCCGGACATTCGTGTCCCGATGCGCGAAATTCGCCAGAGTCAGACCCCGCTGGCAGACGGAAAGTTCGAGGATAACCCGCCTGTCACCGTTTACGATACCTCAGGCCCTTACACCGACCCGAACGTGACCATTGATGTTCGGAAGGGGCTGGCGCCGATTCGCCTGAACTGGATTCAGGAGCGCGATGATACCGAGCAACTGGACGGTTTGACCAGTGTTTACGGCCGCAAACGCGCCAACGACCTGAAAACGGCGGGCCTGCGCTTCGAGCACACCCGCACCCCGCGCCGGGCCAAAGCCGGCAAGAATGTGAGCCAGATGCACTATGCCCGCCAGGGCATCATTACCCCGGAAATGGAGTTTATTGCCATCCGCGAGAACCAGCGGTTGCGTGAACATCGGGAAGCGGGGCTGCCCACCGAACAGCATCCCGGGCAGGATTTCGGTGCCAGCATTCCGGCAGAAATCACCCCGGAATTTGTCCGCGACGAAGTGGCCCGGGGCCGGGCAGTGATTCCGGTGAATATCAATCACCCGGAAATCGAGCCGATGATCATCGGCCGCAATTTCCTCACCAAGATCAACGCCAATATCGGTAACTCGGCGGTGACCTCCTCCATCGAGGAAGAGGTGTCCAAGATGACCTGGGCCACCCGCTGGGGCGGCGACACGGTGATGGACCTGTCCACCGGCGACAATATTCATGAAACCCGTGAATGGATCCTGCGCAACTCGCCGGTGCCCATCGGCACCGTGCCGATCTATCAGGCACTGGAGAAGGTCAACGGCATTGCCGAGGACCTGACCTGGGAAATCTTCCGTGACACCCTGATCGAGCAGGCCGAGCAGGGGGTGAGCTACTTCACCATCCACGCCGGTGTACTGCTGCGTTATGTGCCGATGACCGCCAACCGGGTTACCGGCATCGTTTCCCGTGGTGGCTCGATCATGGCCAAGTGGTGTCTGGCGCATCACAAGGAAAACTTCCTTTACACCCACTTCGAAGACATCTGCGAGATCATGAAGGCCTATGACGTGACCTTCAGTCTTGGCGATGGCTTGCGGCCCGGTTCCATTGCCGATGCCAACGACGAGGCCCAGTTCAGCGAGCTGCGTACTCTGGGTGAGCTGACCAAGATTGCCTGGCAGCACGATGTGCAGGTGATGATCGAGGGCCCCGGTCACGTGCCCATGCACATGATCAAGGCCAATATGGACGAGCAACTGAAGCACTGTGGCGAAGCGCCGTTCTATACCCTGGGCCCGCTGACGATTGATATCTCCCCTGGCTACGATCATATCTCCAGCGCCATTGGCGCCGCCATGATCGGCTGGTATGGCACGGCCATGCTCTGCTATGTGACGCCCAAAGAGCATCTGGGGCTGCCCAACCGGGAAGATGTGAAAGAGGGCATCATTGCCTACAAGATTGCTGCCCATGCGGCGGACCTGGCCAAGGGCCACCCGGGGGCCCAGTTGCGTGACAATGCCTTGTCCAAGGCCCGTTTCGAGTTCCGCTGGGAAGACCAGTTCAATCTGGGACTGGACCCGGACCGGGCGCGCCAGTTCCACGACGAGACCCTGCCCAAGCAGGCTCACAAGGTGGCGCATTTCTGCTCCATGTGCGGGCCCAAGTTCTGCTCCATGAAGATCAGCCAGGAAGTGCGCGATACCTATGGTGATGGCCGTGCCCAGGTCGCGCAGGCAGAAGCGGGCATGGAAGAAAAATCCCGGGAATTCCGTGAAAAGGGCAGTGCCCTTTACCATGAAGCCAATGAGTGATTTGACGCCGCCGTTTGGCCCCGATGACGTGGAAATCCTGGAGCGCGATACCCCGTTCCAGGGCTTCTTCCGGGTCGACACCCTGACCCTGCGCCACAAGCAATATAACGGTGGCTGGGGCAAGCCGGTGCGCCGGGAATTGTTCGTGCGTCCCCGGGCGTCGGCGGTGCTGCCCTATGACCCCCGTCGGGGTGAAATCCTGCTGGTGGAGCAGTTCCGGGTGGGGGCACTGGAGTGGCGGCAGTCTCCCTGGTGTCTGGAGTTGATCGCCGGCATCGCCGACAAGGACGGGGAAAGCGCCGCCGACCTGATCCGCCGCGAAGCCGTGGAGGAAGCCGGTATTACCCTGGGGGAAATGGAGTCCATTGCCGCCTACATGCCCAGCCCGGGTGGCACCAACGAACGTCTGCAGGTGTTTGTGGGGCATGCGGATCTTGCTGATGCAGGCGGCATCTTTGGTTGCCCGGACGAGGGGGAAGATATTCGTGCGGTGACCGTGCCGGTGGCCGAAATTCCCACCTTGCTGGAATCTGGCCTGGTGGATAACGCGGCATCCCTGATTGCCTTGCAGTGGTTGCTTTTGCACCGCGACCGGCTGGATGCGGCCTGGGAAAGCGCATGAAGCGACGCGACCGCTACCGGCTGGATTTCCGCGCGCTGATGAGTCAGTGCGAGGAAAACTATGCCCGCATGTTGCCGCTGATGAATGCCATGGGAGAGCGCGACAGCATGAATGTGGAGCTGGGCCACAGCCACCACACCCACACTTTGCAGATGCGAGTGCTGGAGCGCTCTCCCTACACCACCACCGTGCGCCTGGAAGACCAGGAATTACTGGATGTGCTACCGGCATCACGGCTGACGGTGCGGCTTTATCACGATGCCCGGCTGGCGGAAGTCACCGAGGCGCGTCCCTTCCGGCGGGTGAATGCCCGCTATGCCTACCCCAACCGCCATATGCACCAGCGTGATGAAAAAGTGCAATGGAACCGCTTTCTGGCCGAGTGGCTGCGTCATGTCCATGATCATGGGCGCGATGGCGGTCAGGACTGGCGCCAGCGAGTGACCGGGAATTCCTGAATGCTGCCGGAATGCGTGCGGCTGTAAAGAATTGCTAACCACTTCCTGATCTGGAACGTCTTTCCTAGAAAAGTGCCATCATCTTGGTTATAAGTGATTGAAGAGTATTGAGGGAATGCTCGGGAGGCGGTGTTTGGCCCCCCAAACGGGAATAATAAATCGAGGACGGGAGCGGGGATCTTGACGCAGCAGTTGCAGCCCCTTCGAGTGGTGCAGTTATCGGACTGCCATCTGTTTGCCGATACGCAAGGCAAGCTGTTGGGTCTGAATACCCAGTTCAGTCTGGAAAAAGTGCTGGAACTGATCCGTCGCGAGCAGCCCAGCCCGGACCTGATTCTGGCCACCGGGGATCTCTCCCAGGATGCCTCCTTTGAATCCTACCAGCGACTCGGTCAGGCCCTGTCATCGTTCAGCGCGCCGGTTTACTGGTTGGAAGGCAACCACGACAAACCGGCCCCCATGCTGCAGGCCCTGGATTGTGACCGCGAGCGTATGAGTCCCTGTGTGCTGGAGATCGGCAACTGGACCATTGTCATGCTCGACTCCACCATTCCTGGCGAAGTCCCTGGTGACCTGTTTGACGAAGACCTGAAATTTCTCGATGAGGTCCTGGCCAACGCCCGTGGTGAACACCTGATGGTCTGCCTGCATCACCATCCGGTGCCCATGGACTGCGCCTGGCTGGACACTCAGGTGGTGGGCAGCGCCGAGCAGTTTTTTGCCGTCATAGACCGCCACCCCCGTGTGCGCGCCATTATCTGGGGTCACGTGCACCAGGAATACGATGACCAGCGCAATGGCGTCCGCCTGCTGGCCGTGCCCAGCACCTGTGTGCAGTTCAAACCGAAAAGCGAAGACTTCGCCGTGGACGAGAGCAATCCCGGTTACCGCTGGCTGGACCTGTACCCGGATGGCCGCATTGATACCGCCGTCAGCCGGGTGGAGGGGATTACCTTTGAGGTGGACTTCTCGGTGAAGGGCTACTGATTCAGTTAACAGTGAACAGTTAACAGTTAACAGCGCGCGGACGGCGGTGTTCCGGGCTGGTATGTTGGAGGCCGCGTGCAGATGATGGATGCGGCCTCCTGCGTTTAAAGAGAAAAGACTTGACTGCGCTGACTGGGCGGGCAGCCTTGTTCACTGTTCACTGTTCACTGTTCACTGTTCACTGTTCACTGTTCACTGTTCACTGTTCACTGTTCACTGTTCACTGTTCACTGTTCACTGTTCACTGCTTCATTCTTCGACCTGTTGAATTCCTATGGCTCCAGAAACCTCCCTCATCTACATTCACGGCTTCAATAGCTCTCCCGCCTCTCACAAGGCCTCCTTGCTGCGGGAGGTGTTCGAACGGGCCGGCTGTCCTGAGCGCCTGCATGTGCCTGCGCTCCCGGTGGAACCCAAGGCGGCCATGGCGGAGCTGGATGCGGTGATTGCCGGTGCCGGGCCGGTGGCCTTGCTGGGCTCGTCCCTGGGGGGCTTCTATGCCACCTGGCTGGCCGAGCACCATGATTTGCGGGCGGCAATCGTAAATCCTGCGGTTCGACCCTGGCGACTACTGGACAAATACACAGGTATCCAGCATAACTATCACACCGGCGAGGCCTGGGAATTCAACCCGGCCTGGCTGGACGAGCTGAAGCGGTATGAAGTGCCGGCCATCAGCCAGCCGGAAAACCTGCTTCTGCTCACCCAAACCGGTGACGAAACCCTCGACTGGGAAGACGGCTGGGACTATTACGGGGACTGTCACCGCTATTGCGGCTTGGGTGGCAGCCACGGCTTTGATAACTTTGACGCCTTCATTCCGCTGATACTGCGGTTTTGCGGTGTAAGTCTGACGTCGGATGCCTGAAGTCTGACGCTACAAACTGTTTGTCAGTCGCCCGACGTCTGACCCTGAAAGCAAGATACTCTATGTCCAATACCTATACGTCCGAAAATATTGAAGTGTTGTCGGGCCTCGACCCGGTGCGCAAGCGTCCGGGGATGTACACCGATACCTCCCGCCCCAACCACCTGGCCCAGGAAGTCATTGATAACTCGGTGGATGAAGCCCTGGCCGGCCATGCCAAATCCATCAAGGTCACCCTGCTGAAGGATGGCGGTGTGGAAGTGGAAGACGATGGCCGCGGCATGCCGGTGGATATGCATCCGGTGCAGAAGAAACCGGGTGTGGAAGTGATTCTTTCCACGCTGCATTCCGGCGGCAAGTTCTCCAACAACAATTACCAGTTCAGTGGCGGTCTGCACGGGGTGGGCGTGTCCGTAGTGAATGCCCTGTCCACCAAGCTGGAAATCCTGGTCAAACGCGATGGCCAGTTGCACCGGATGGAATTCGGGGACGGCGAAAAGCGCAGCGATCTGGAAGTGATCGACACCGTCGGCAAACGCAACACGGGGACCACCCTGCGTTTCTGGCCGGATGCCAAGTATTTCGACTCGCCGAAAATTTCCGTGTCCCGGCTCAAGCATTTGTTGCGGGCCAAGGCGGTGCTGTGCCCCGGGTTGCTGGTGACCCTGGACAACCAGATCAGTGGTGAGACGGACAGCTGGCAGTTTGCCGATGGCCTGATCGAATACCTGCTGGAATCCGGCCGCGGCTGGGAGCGGGTGCCGGATGAGCCGTTCAACGGCGCCATGAGTGCCGAAACCGAAGCGGTGGACTGGGCGGTGATGTGGTTGCCGGAAGGCGGTGAGCTGGTGCAGGAATCCTATGTGAACCTGATCCCCACTCCCCAGGGCGGCACCCACGTAAACGGGCTGCGTTCCGGGCTGCTGGAGGCCATGCGCGAGTTCTGCGAATTCCGCAACCTGTTACCCCGCGGCGTCAAACTGACTCCGGAAGATATCTGGGACCGGGTTGCCTACGTGCTCAGCGTGAAGATGCAGGACCCACAATTTGCCGGCCAGACCAAGGAGCGGCTCAGCTCCCGGCAGACCGCTGCGTTTGTGTCCGGCGTGGTCAAGGACGCCTTCTCCCTGTGGCTGAACCAGCACACGGATGAGGCCGAGAAGCTGGCGGACCTGTGCATCAACAATGCCCAGAAGCGTCTGCGTGCTGCCAAGAAAGTGACCCGCAAGAAAGTCACCAGTGGCCCGGCACTGCCCGGCAAGCTGGCCGACTGTACCAGCGATGACCCTTCCCAGAGTGAAATCTTCCTGGTGGAAGGGGACTCGGCGGGGGGCTCCGCCAAGCAGGCCCGGGATCGGGTATACCAGGCCATCATGCCCCTGCGCGGCAAGATCATGAACACCTGGGAAGTGGATTCTGCGGAAGTATTGGGCAGCCAGGAAATTCACGATATTGCCGTGGCGCTGGGTATCGAGCCGGGCAGCGATGACCTGGGCGGTCTGCGTTACGGCAAAGTGTGCATCCTCGCCGATGCGGATTCCGACGGCCTGCACATCGCCACCCTGATCTGTGCCCTGTTCCTGCGCCACTTCCCGGCGCTGGTGAAGAACGGCCATGTCTTCGTGGCCATGCCGCCGCTCTACCGCATCGATGTGGGCAAGGACGTCTACTACGCCCTGGACAAGGAAGAGCGCGAAGGGGTGCTGGATCGCATCAAGGCGGAAAAGAAACGTGGCAAGGTCAACGTGACACGCTTCAAGGGCCTGGGCGAAATGAACCCGCTGCAACTGCGTGAAACCACCATGGCCCGTGACACCCGTCGGCTGGTGCGCCTGGAAGTGGCCGGCGGTGACGATACCCACCAGTTGATGGATATGCTGCTGAGCAAGAAGCGCGCATCCGATCGCAAAAGCTGGCTGGAAGAGAAGGGCAATCTGGCCGAAGTGTGATGCCTGCGGCAGGTCGGACGTCTGAGGTCGGACGTCTGGCGCAAAAGAATAACCGGTCCTGGCGTTCGACTTCAGACGTCCGACGTCAGACCTGAGCGAATATAGCGAGCAAAAATGGCAGACGAATTTGAAAGTTTTCCCTTAAGGGAATACACAGAAAAAGCGTACCTGGATTATTCCATGTACGTGATTCTCGACCGGGCGTTGCCCAATATCGGTGACGGCCTCAAACCGGTTCAGCGGCGTATTGTTTACGCCATGAGCGAGCTGGGCCTGAAAGCCACTGCCAAGTACAAGAAGTCCGCCCGTACCGTGGGCGACGTGCTGGGTAAGTACCACCCCCATGGCGATTCCGCCTGTTACGAAGCCATGGTGTTGATGGCCCAGCCGTTCAGTTACCGCTATCCGCTGGTGGATGGTCAGGGCAACTGGGGCAGTGCGGACGACCCGAAGTCGTTCGCCGCCATGCGTTATACCGAATCCAAACTGGCCCCCTATGCGGAAGTGCTGCTTGCCGAGCTGGGGCAGGGCACGGTGGAATGGGTGCCCAACTTTGATGGCACCATGGACGAGCCCAAGTTGCTGCCCGCTCGTCTGCCCAATGTGTTGCTCAATGGCACCACCGGTATCGCGGTGGGTATGAGTACCGATATTCCGCCGCACAACCTGCGCGAAGTGGCCAACGCCTGTATTCATCTGCTCAAGGATCCGGGCGCGTCCCTGGATGACCTGATGCAGTACATCCAGGGGCCGGACTTCCCCACCGAGGCGGAGGTGATTACTCCCCAGAACGACATCATCCGCATGTATGCGGAAGGCAAGGGCTCACTCAAGCAGCGTGCTGTGTATGAGCGCGAGGAAGGGGATATCGTTATCACCGCCTTGCCCTACCAGGTGTCCGGCGCCAAGGTGCTGGAACAGATTGCGGATCAGATGCAGAAGAAAAAGCTGCCCATGGTCAGCGATCTGCGCGACGAATCGGATCATGAGAATCCCACGCGTCTGGTGATCACGCCGCGCTCCAACCGGGTGGATATTCCCCAGTTGATGAGCCACCTGTTCGCCACCACGGATCTGGAAAAGAATTACCGGGTCAACCTGAACATGATCGGCATCGATGGCCGGCCACAGGTGAAAAGCCTGGACATGATTCTCAACGAGTGGCTGCAGTTCCGCATGGTCACCGTGCGCCGTCGTTTGCAGCACCGTCTCGACAAGGTGCTGGAGCGCCTGCACATCCTCGAAGGCCTGCTGGTAGCCTTCCTCAATATCGATGAAGTGATTCATATCATCCGTACCGAGGATGCACCCAAGCCGGTACTGATGGAGCGCTTCGGTATTACCGACCGTCAGGCGGAAGCCATCCTCGAGCTGAAACTGCGCCACCTGGCCAAGCTGGAGGAAATGAAGATTCGTGGCGAACAGGACGAGCTCAATGAAGAGCGCGAATCCCTGGAAGCCACGCTGGGCTCCATGGCCAAGATGAAGAAACTGGTGGCCAAGGAACTGCAGGAAGACGCGGACAAGTATGGCGACGACCGTCGCTCGCCACTGGTGGAGCGTGATGCGGCGTCTGCCCTGGACGAAACCGACCTGGTCAGTGCCGATCCGGTCACTGTGGTGTTGTCCGAAAAGGGCTGGGTCCGTTCCGCCAAGGGCCATGACGTGGATGTGGTGGGCCTCAGCTACAAGGCCGGCGACAAGTACAAGGCTTCGGCCCAGGGTAAATCCAATCAGCCGGTGTGCTTTATCGACAGCACCGGGCGCAGTTACTCCCTGCCAGCGCATACCCTGCCCAGCGCCCGGGGCCAGGGCGAGCCCCTGTCCGGTCGCGTCAATCCCCCGTCCGGCGCCAGCTTTATGGCGGCGGTGATGGGCAAGGAAAAGGATGCCTATCTGATGAGCACCGATGCCGGTTACGGTTTCGTGGTGCGTTATGGGGATTTGCTGGCCAACAAGAAGGCCGGCAAGACGGTGCTGTCGGTGCCCAAGGGGGCCAGGGTGCTGCCGCCGAAGCCGATTGCCTCCACGGACGATGACCTGATTGCGCTGGTCTCCAACGAGGGACGTCTGCTGGTGTTCCCGGTGAAGGAATTGCCGGAAATGGCACGGGGCAAGGGCAACAAGATGATGTCCATTCCCGGTGCCCGGGTGGCGGATCGGGTGGAGTTCGTGCAGGACATGCAGGTGCTGGGGCCGCAGGATGCGCTCACCATCCATGCGGGCAAGCGTCACCTGACCCTCAAGGCCGGCGATCTGGAGCACTACTACGGAGAGCGGGGTCGCCGTGGTGCCAAGCTGCCGCGGGGGTTCCAGAATGTGGACCATATGGCCGTGGAGCGAAAAGGCGAGTAGCGCGTTTCCCGGTGAAAAAAACGGCACGCCCGACAGCGTGCCGTTTTTTTTGTGCGCCGGTTTTCGGCAGGTCAATGGATCGCGCTGCCGCTTCCCGGGACGGGTCAGCAGACTTGCGTGATGGCGAGAACCGGGTTTAATACCCTCTATAACAGGGAAACGAGTTGGAGTGTCACCATGGCTGCCACGATCACGGGCGTTATTACCGCACTATTGTTGCTGCTCAATACCCTGATACTGATTGGCCCCATGATGCTGGTGGCGCTACTCAAGGTGATCCTGCCAGGTTCACGAGCCCGCCAGGTTTGCTCCTCGGTGGTCATGGCCATTGCGGAAACCTGGGCCGAAATCTGCAAGGGCATCTTTGCGTTGATGACCCCCACCCAGTGGGAGATGCGCGGCGTGGAGGATTTGCGCGGTGACACCTCCTATCTGGTGATCAGTAACCATCAGTCCTGGGTGGATATCCCTGCGCTGATTCAGGCGTTCAATCGCAAGACGCCTTACTTCAAGTTTTTCCTCAAGAAGGAACTGATCTGGGTACCGTTTCTGGGGCTTGCGTTCTGGGCGCTGGATTACCCTTTCATGAAGCGTTACAGCAAGGCGTTCCTGGACAGGAATCCGCATCTGAAGGGCAAGGATCTGGAGATTACCCGTCAGGCCTGTGAAAAATTCCAGGGGATACCTGTGACGGTGGTGAACTTCCTGGAAGGCACTCGCTTTACCGTCGACAAACACCGCAATCAGCAGTCTCCCTATCGGCATTTGCTCAAGCCAAAGGCCGGCGGTGTGGCTTTTGTGCTGGCCGCCCTGGGGGACAATCTGGATGCCCTGTTGGACGTGACCATCCTGTATCCCGAAGGCACACCGCCCGGGTTTTGGGACCTGCTGTGCGGGCGGGTATCACGGGTGGTTATCGATGTGCAGACCCGGGACCTGGATGCGGCCCTGTGGCGCAGTGACTATCAGGAAGACCCGGTGTTCCGGGCGGAAATACAGCAGTGGGTCAGTGAGCTTTGGGCGCAAAAGGATGCGCGTCTGGTGGAAATGGCGGGGGCGGACAATTGTGCCGTGGCACAGACGGGAGAAGCGAGTAACGAGTGACGAGGAGCGAAAGGCATTGCGCCCGTTTGCGCGGCGGCAAAGGGGCAATGCCAAAGCGAGGGACTATCTCGGCTATCAGTGACCTAGAAGCTGAGTGACGCCGCCAGATAGGGGCCACCCATATCCAGATCCGCGTCCAGATCGCTGACGTCGTCCAGCTCCAGATCCATATGCTTGTAGCCCAGCTCCACGCCAAGCAGGAAATCCGAACGCCAGCCGATGCGGGCGGTCAGGTCCCGTAGCGTATTGCCGTCGTAGCTGATCGTATCGATCTCGCCACCGACGTAGACGCCTGGGACCGGCAGGTTGAGTCGGCCTGAGGCATGCAGCATGGGCAGGGTTTCATCGAAGTTCTTGGTGGTGCTGACCAGCAGGTTGTCCAGGCTGATGCTGCCCTCGATCTTGCGGACGGTCAGCCCCAGATTCACTTTCAGGGCATTATCCAGCGGCGTGTAGTAAAGGGTGCCGTCGAGGATATCCAGATCAATGTCGGTTTCCACCTTGGTGTTGGCCACAAACAGCTGGCCATTGAACACAAAGGTCCGTTGCAGGCGGTTACTGGCATCATCAGAGAGATCCAGGCTGCGCACCCGCACATTGGGGATCAGTGGCACGGCATGCTCCACGCCCAGATAGAGCACTTGCTGGTTGGCTTCCTCAAAGCCCAGGTCGTCCTGCATATCGATATCTTCGCCACCGGACGCCACCGTGCCTTCAAACTCGGTGTCCCAGCTGTAACCCCCGCCATAAACGGCAATGCCCGGTGCCGACCAAGCCAGGGGCGCGGCCAACAGGCCGGCAGCCAGCAGACTGATACGTTTCATGGAAACTCCTGCTTGTGGGTGAAAAGTCAGTATTGCAGGTCTGCAAGGGTGTCACCAAATCCACAGGGATTCTGGTACCATGCCCACAACAATTACGATTTATTGGCCGGGGCCAGGCAGGTTCGCCCCGGCGCCTGCTGACAGTTACCTATGTTTCTAGATGAAATGCCCGGGAAGTTCCGCTATCCGGCTCCGGAAGATGCACAAGACAAGGACCTGCTGGCGGATATCCAGCGTAAGGGATGGCACCACTTTGCGGTGCCTGGCGGTGACGGGCAGCCCGGGTACACCTTCAGTGTGGGACATTTTCTCAACCTGAATCACCCGGAACTGATCGTGCTGGGGCTCAAGGATTCCCTGGCCAGCCGCTTGCTGGACAGCGCCGCGGTGCGGATTCGCGGACTCAACAAGCCCTACCAGCCCTACCGGCTCTATAACGACATTGCCGACGGTCTGGAGGTCATGTTCCTGCCGGTGGCCTTTCCGCATTACAAGGAATACCTGGGCTTCGCCAACTGGTTTTACCAGAGCCTGCCGGCCCCGTATCCGGCCCTGCAGATGGTCTGGCCCGACCCCAAGGGCGTATTCCCGTGGCAGCCCGGGTACGATACCCGGTTCCACCGGGCCCAGCCCCTGCTGGGGGCGGCGCCAGCCTCCCCGTTAACCCAGAATCGTCGTTGAGTTTGGAGCGCAACATGGCCAACTCCCTGCAAGAACAATTGATGAAAGCCGGTCTGGCGGACCAGAAGAAGGCCCGCCGTGCCAAGCAGCAGAAGCGCCAGGAGGCCAACCAGGCCAAGCGTGGCGAGATTGAACTGGAAGACCCGGCGGAACGGGCCCGCCGCCAGCGGGAAGAAAAAGCCGAGGCGGACCGTCAGCGCGAAGCCGCCCGCAAGGCCGAGCGCGAGAAGAAAGAGATCGCCGCCCAGATCAAGCAGATGATTGAACAAAGCCGTCTGGACCGTCAGCACGGTGATGTGGCCTACCAGTTCGTGCAGGACAAGAAGATCAAGAAGGCCTGGGTCACCGCCAAACAGCAGGCCCAGCTGGAGCGGGGTCAGATTGCCATTGTGGCACTGGGCGATGGCTATGAGCTGGTGCCCACCGTGGTGGCGGAGAAGATTCGCCAGCGCGACGAGAATGCCGTACTACTGCTCAACGAGCGTGGCAAAAATGCCGTGGATGAGGATGATCCCTACAAGGACTTCCCGATTCCCGACGATCTGATGTGGTAGGGCGCATAGCGCGAGCTACAAGCTACGCTCGGTTGGATGGGAAAGGTATGGGAAGTTCCCTGGCCCCGGTGCTTTCTACAAGGCTGCTGTAGGAGCGCCCTTCCAGAGCGCGAACCGCGCTTGCGCGGAAATCGCCCAACGGGCGATCAGGAATCTCAGCGTTCGACAGGCTTATCCAGATAATACCGGTTTCGTGCCACCGCCAACCCCATTCGCCATGCAAGCATGGCTCCAACAGGCGGTTGGGGTAACATCGTAGGGTGGATTAGCCGCAGGCGTAATCCACCTTCGTTTCTATTCCGTTCAGGCGCCAAGCCTGCCCCCTTACCAAACAGGCTAGAACCATGACCGCATCCACCAAACTTGGCGCTCGCCACTCCCTGGAAGTCATCAAGCCGATCCATAACGGGTTGCTGCTGGACGGCGGTTCGCTGGGCGAGGTGCTGTTGCCGTCCCGGGAAGTCGAAGGCCAGAATCTCGGCCCCGGTGATAGTGTGCTGGTCACTCTGTACAGCGATGGACAGGGCCGCCCCATGGCCAGTCTGCGTACCCCTCGCGTCCAGCACGGTCAGGTGGCGTCGCTGAAAGTGGTCTCTACCAGCAAGGTGGGGGCCTTCCTCGACTGGGGCATGCCCAAGGACCTGCTGTTGCCCTTTGCGGAACAGAAAGGACCGATTCGTGAAGGCGACTGGGTGCTGGTAATGGTGACCACCGACCGCGAAGGCCGTTTGCTGGCCAGCGCCCAGCTGGACCGGTTTCTCGACGATACCAGCGATGACTACCAGCAGGGTGATGAAGTGTCCCTGGTGGCAGCCCATGGCACGGATCTGGGGTACAAGGTGGTGGTGGATAACCGTTGCTGGGGCATGATTGCCAAACAGGAGCTGCGTGCTCCCCTGCGGCCCGGTCAACGGGTCACCGGCTATGTGCAGCGCCTGCGCGATGATGGCAAGCTCAGCCTGTCACTGAATCCTCCCGGGGCATTGAAAAGCGAAGGGCTCAGCGAACAGATCCTGGCCGCTCTGGAAAAGGCTGGCGGCGAACTGCCGCTGGGAGACAAGAGCAGCCCGGAGGATATCTTTGCGACTTTCCGCTGCAGCAAGAACGCCTTCAAGCAGGCCATCGGTGGGCTCTATAAGGAGCGTCGTATCGTGATCGACAAGCAATCCATCCGCCTGACACCCCAGGCCTGAGCCGACCCACTCCCCGGCAGTCATGGGCTTCCCTGAGTAACGTCAGCCACCAAGGTCGAATTCACCGCGGCCTGGATTCAGGCATCATGGCCTGAGTAGTCGGAGTCTCTGAGCATGTTATTAAGCCTCTATCTGATCGGCATCACCGCCGAAGCCATGACCGGTGCCCTGGCGGCGGGGCGGTTGCGCATGGACCTGTTCGGGGTGGTGATGGTGGCCTGTGTCACCGCCATGGGCGGTGGCTCCATGCGCGATGTGCTGCTCGGCCATTATCCGCTGGTGTGGGTGGCGCATCCGGAGTATCTGGCACTGACCGCCATGGCCGCGCTGATTACCACCTGGGTGGCGCCGTTGATGCGCCGTTTGCGGATGCTGTTTCTGATCCTGGATGCCATGGGGCTGATGGTGTTCACGGTGATTGGCGTGAAGGTGGCGCTGGATATGGGGCTGGCGGCACCGGTGGCGATTCTGTCCGGGCTGATTACCGGTATCTTTGGCGGGGTGATTCGCGATTTGCTCTGCAACCGGGTGCCACTGGTTTTTCAGAAAGAATTGTATGCGGTGGTCTCGCTGGGCGCGGCCTGCCTGTATCTGCTGTTACTGCAGTGGCAGGTGGCGGCCTGGCTGGCCACGGCAGTGACGGTAACGGCGGGCTTTATGGTGCGCCTGCTGGCCATTCGTTATCAGTGGCATTTGCCGCGCTTCCACTACAACGTGCCGGAAGACTGAGGGCGTTTGTCTCGTGCCTGCTGCACCTGCTGGAAAAATGTTTGTCGACGGAGTCATGAGGAGGCCATAAACCGTTGGTTTCGGGTATGCGGAGCCGGTAAGGTTTATGGCCACAACAGGAAGTGCAATCAATGATTAAGGAGCAAGGTATGAAGATGTTGCGAGTCGGGATCCTGGGTGCGTCCTTCTGTCTGGTGCTGGCATCCCCGGTGCAGGCGTTTGATCTGAAGAAGATGACGGACTCTGCCAATGCGGCGGTGAACAAGGCCTCCGAAAGTGCCGATGCGGGTATCAACAAGGCATCCAACACTGCCAATGAAGGGATCAACAAGGCCAGCGATTCAGCCAACAGCACGCTGGACGGCGTGAATGGCGGCATGGCGGTATCCGGTGAAGCCAGGGCACTGGTCGATTCCCTTTCCTCGGAGCTGGGGGTTTCCGGTCAGCAGGCCGCAGGCGGGGCCGGTGCCTTGCTGGCCATGGCGCAAAGTAATCTGTCCGCGGACCAGTTCAGCGGTGTGCTGAACAAGGTGCCGGGGCTGGGCTCTCTGCTTGGCGGCGGGGAAGGCGGCGGTCTGGCGTCATCCATGCTGGGCAATATTTCCAGCATGCAGGGTGTCACCAAGGCGTTCAGTGCCCTGGGCATGAGCCCGGAGATGGTCAGCCAGTTTGCACCGAAAATCCTGGGCTTTCTTGGTGATAAAGGTGTCACCGGGCAGGTGCTGAACAGCCTGAAAGGCTTGTGGGGCGTTTGATCGGTCCGCAGCCTTGACGGCCTGCTGGCGATGGCGCAGCTAGCATGCTGATTTTGCCAGAGGCGGTTTGATGGATTCCTTGTCACAGGTGGTTCTGGGTGCTTCGGTGGGCGGTGCGGTCATGGGCCGCACACTGGGGCGCTCGGCGTTGTTGGGTGGCGCCCTGCTGGGCACCTTGCCCGACCTGGATGTGCTGATCGATTACGGCGATGCGGTGGCCAACTTCACCGAGCATCGCGGTTTCAGTCATTCCCTGCTGGTGTTGCTGCCCGCCTCCCTGCTACTGGCCTGGGGGCTGCAGCGCTGGCGCCCGGCGATAAGTGTGTGGCGCTGGTGGGCCTTCACGGGTTTGTGTCTGCTGACGCACCCGTTACTGGATGCCTTTACCACCTACGGGACCCGCCTGTTCTGGCCGCTGGGGGATCCGGTGGCAATCAGCAGTATTTTCATTATTGACCCGCTATATACCCTCCCCCTGTTGATTGGTGTCATTGTGGCGCTTTGGCGCCCACCCGCCAGGCAGGCCCTGGCGGCGGGGCTGGCGTTGTCCTCCCTGTATCTGTGCTGGAGCCTGGTGGCCCAGCAATGGATGACGCAGCGGGTGATGCCGGCGCTGGCGGAACGGGGCTTGAGTGAGGCGCCGCGTCTGGTGCAGCCCATGCCTTTCTCCACCCTGCTGTGGCGGGTGACGGTGCTGGGCGAACAGCAGCGGCTGGAGATCGTCACCGGCGTGCTGGATAACGGCGATGCCCTGACGGTGGAAACCTTTCCCCGTTCACCGCAGGATTACGCCCAGGCCATGCAGGTCCCGGCGGGGCGCAAGCTGGCCTGGTTTACCCGGGGCTTTATGGATGTGGAAGCCGGACCGGACCAGTTGCTGGCCACGGATATTCGCCTGGGCGTACCGGGTCTGCACCCCTTCCAGTTTGTGCTGGCGGAACAGCAAGAGGGCGTCTGGCAGGCTCTACCCAGTTATAAACTGCCTCGCCCCATGGCCAACCCCCAGGCCTGGCCGGCTCTGCTGGATCGCACTCTGTCCCGCCAGCCCATTCTTTGCCTGACAACGCTGGAAACCTTGCCGGCTGGCAGTGTCTGCCCCTCCAGGATGCCATAGCGACAGCCTGTCACCCTCCCGGTTTCATCCCCATGGTGGCGAGGAGGGATTGACGGCAGGCCGAGGGCGTCAACCCACACCAGCGTTTGAAGGACCGGCGGAAATTGGTGGGATCAGAAAAGTTCAGTCGCCGACAGATTTGCTCGGGGCTGTCGCCATGGAACTGTAGCCAGTGGATTGCCTGGTGCAGTCTGACTTCGTCAAGTAACTGCTGATAGTGGCACCCCTGCTGGCTGAGTCTGCGTTTCAGGGTAGCCGGGCTACATGCCATATGCGCGGCGCTTTCCTGAAGGGAGGGCGGCTGGTCCAGTCGAGTCTGCAGAAATTGGTACAGGGTATGGCGAAAGCTGTATCGGCTGCCGACCAGATCCATCAGCTGCTCGCATTGCTGTCGGGCGGCCAGCCAGGCGGTGGGTGAGCCCTGCGGCCAAGGTTCTTTCAGGTAATGTCGCGGCAGAATCATGGCATCCATATGCGCGGCAAAATGCAGCGGTTCGCCCAGATGCACTTGATACTGCTCTGGCCATGCAGGGCAGGGGTAACTGAATTGAAAGCGCCAGGGTAGGGGGGTGCCGCTCAACCAGCGGGTCAGCGAAGCCACTCCACTCATGGCAGCTTCCACCAGAAAGCGCCATTGTGTCTTGGCGCCGCAACTGTCCAGCCACTGCAGGCAAAGGTACTCATCGGTAACGGTGAGTCGGCATGCCAGGAGCGGGGAAATCAGTGCCGGAAAGTCCGTGAAAACCGACAGTGCCTCAGCCAGTGATTCCGCATTGCCTAGCAAGGCGCTGACGGCACCGTAATGGCCGGGGAAAAGCCGTTGCCCATAACGAAACGCCAGCTCGGGATCGGTCAAGCGCTGCCGGGTGTTATGGATCAGCTGCAGGTATTCGTGTGCGCTGACCCGGCCCTCGCCACGGACCAGTTGTTCCGGGAATAAGCCGGTATGGCGAAGCAGCCGATGCAGGTCTTCCCCCTGGTCCTGAGCCAGATCAATCAGCACTGCCGGCAAGTGATGGGCCGTGATAAAGCGCTGGTCGCACAGATAACCTGTCATGGTCAGGCAGCCCGGTGTGTGCGGCGGATAGCCTGCGACAGGCTGCAGTTAGCTCGCTCGATCAGACTGTCCGCGTCGTCGTCGTGGGAAACCGCCAACCCTGAGTGGACGGTCACGGCGTGGGTTTCGCCGCGTCGTGTCTTGAAGGCAAAGCTGTGAGTCGCCTGCTCCAGTTCCCCACGCAGTTTTTCCGCGACAGTGCGTTCCGTCGCGGGCAGCACCACGGCAAAGCGGTCACCGGCATATCGGCAAAGCAGATCCTGCCGTCTGAGGTTCAGCAGCAACAATTCTCCCAGTTCGCGCAGCAGCCGATCACTGTCCGCGCCACCCAGCAGGCGACGACTGTGATCGAAACAGTGCAGATCAATCATGATCAGCGAGACCGTGCGCTCTCGATGCTGAAGTTCCAGCGAGAGTTGCTCACGCAGGTAGCGGGCGTCGCTCAGCGAGGTCAGTGCATCAAAATTGCGATGCTCCCGGAAAATTCGCTCGCGCTTGCGCAGTTGCCGATTGATGGCCTGTTGCTCCCGGTGCCAGTGATAGATGCCCAGTGTCAGCAATATCATGCCCATCGGCATGGCACCGGATTCCAGCCAGTGATCCCAGGTAATGGAAGGAGATAACTGAACAAACTCATCCAGTACATCCTGCCAATAGCTGAGAAAAATGGCGGCAAGCCCGGCTACCAGCAAACGGGTGACCCGCCCGGTGGGGCGGCTGTTGAGAATCAGGCCGATCCAGATCAGGGCGAGCAGGGCGGCCCCGCCCTCGCCGGCGATATCCAGCCAGACAATCGCGTCCCAGCGCTTGATGTCCCCGGCGCCAAGGTTCATCAGCAGCACCAGGTTGGTCATGACCAGCACCGCCAGCAGGGAGCGATAGTGCAATGTCAGAAGGTGTCTCACGGGGGGCATCCTTTGCAGTTGATGCTGGCACTCCTACGCGCTGTGCATGTCATTTTGATGAAAAGGAGCTGGCGGTCCTGACCGGTCAGATCAGCTCACACAAGTGTGTCCGGTTCGCCAGAAAAACGACAAAACGCCAAAGATTGCCCGTCAAACAGGAGGGGGAAGGGGTGCGATCAGCTCAAGAGTGGCTCCGGGCAGCCCGGATTGCCGGTTTTGGCAAGGTTCTGCGCGACACCTGTAACCAAAGTGACACGGGGCAGACCTACCGTGCCGGTCATTGCCAATTCGCAAGGGCCTGGCCCGGGGGAAATGATGTCCTGTCAAAAAACGCTGAATCGAATTTTTCGTCGTGCCGTTCTGGCTTCTGCCATCGGCCTTGCTGTCTCACCGCTGCTGGCGGAGGAAGCTGACTCCACCAACGAACTACAGACCATCCAGGTGATCGGTCAGGCAGCCAGTGTGGACAAGGCGTTATCCCGGCAGCGGGCGGCTGACAATATTGAGAGCACCACGCAGGCGGATGATATCGGTGACTTCCCGGATTCCAACGTATCGGAATCCCTGCAACGTCTGCCGGGTGTGTCCATCGAACGTGACCAGGGGGAGGGGCGTTTCGTTCGTGTCCGTGGCGTGGCGCCGGATCTCAACGCGGTGAAGGTCAATGGTATTCAGGTTCCCGCGCCGGAAGCCGGTCGCCGGGCAGTGGCGCTGGATGTGATTCCCGCTGACCTGCTGGAGTCTCTCACCGTGGTCAAGACCCTGACCCCGGACATGGACGGCAATTCCCTGGGCGGGACCGTGGAAGTGAATACCCTGTCGGCCTTCGACCGCGACGGCCTTTTCTACTCGCTCAGTGGTGCCGGCAGTTATGACGACAACACGGAAGAGACCAGTCCGGAGCTGGCGGTGGCGGCCAGCAACCAGTTCTCCGTGGGGGACGGGGAAAAGAATTTCGGCATTGCCGGGGCGGTAAGCTGGGGCGAGCGGGATTTCGGCTCCGATAATGTGGAGACCGGCGGCGCCTGGGATTTCGATGGCGGCAATGCGCTGGAGGAATTGGAACAGCGTGACTACACCATCACCCGCGAGCGACTCGGGGTGGCGCTGAACATGGATTACCTGCTCAACGACGATACCAGTTTATACCTGCGCACGCTGCACAGCCGTTTCCGTGACGATGAAGTGCGTCAGGCCAATATTTTCTCCTTCGACAGTGCCCAGCAACCGGGCCAGACCGGTCTGGTAGAAGTGGAAAAGGAATTGAAGGACCGGGAAGAAACCCAGGAAATCAACTCCGTGGTGTTGGGTGGCCAGCACTATGCCGGGGACTGGATCACCGATTTTCGGGTGGGCTACAGCACCGCCGAGGAAGATGAACCCCGGCATGCGGACAGCACGGTCTTTGCCGCAGAATTTCCGGACGGGGGTTTCACTGGAACCCGTAAACCGTCGGCGCTTTATCCCACCGGTTTCTATGACGATGCCAACTACGAGCTGGATGAAGTGGAAGAGACCGAAGGCAAGACCACGGACAAGCAGGGTGACCTGGCGCTGGATTTCACCCGCCAGCTTTACTGGAACAATAACCCGGCATCCATCAAGTTCGGCACCAAGATCAGCCAGCGGGAAAAAGACAGTGACGTGAATGTCTGGATCTACGAGCCCGATGCGGTGCTCTCGGATTTCAGCACCGATGTGGACTATGCTCTGGGTAACTTCGGCAGTGGTGTGGATCCGGACAAGGCCGACTCCCTGACCGCCGGTCCCGGTGAGTTTGATGTCATCGCCTCCGCCATCGAGGATTATGAAATCCGCGAAGACCGTCAGGCGGCCTATTTGATGGGTACCGTTGATATCCAGCAGCTACGCATCCTCACGGGTGTGCGCTACGAGCGCGCTGATTTCGAAGCGGACGGTTTTGGTTCCACCGATGAAGTGATTACCGCCGAGCAGCACGAGAATGACGAGGATCACTGGCTGCCAGCACTGCATCTTCGCTACCAGCTCAGCAACGATACCATCGTCCGCTCCGCCTTCACCCGCAGCGTGGTGCGCCCGACCTTTGAACAGTTGTCGCCGGGTTTTGAAATCGACGGCGACGAGGCGAGTTTCGGCAACCCGGATCTGGATTCGCTGACGTCCAATAATCTGGACCTGGGCATCGAGCATTACATGGGCCGGGCCGGCGTCGTCTCCGCCTTCGCGTTCTACAAGGATATCGACAACTTTGCTTACCTGACCGACAAGGGTGGGTCGCCGGGATTCGAGGCTTTCTCGGACGCGGAGACCTTTGAAAACGGCAACGACGCCAGCCTCTATGGCCTGGAACTGGCCTACTCCAAACAACTGACGGAACTGCCGGCCCCCTTCAATGGCATGCTGATCGGCGCCAATGCCACCTTTGTGGATTCCACGGCGGAAATCGAGGCCTATGATGAGGATGCCGGCAGGTCGGTCTCCCGCGATATCGCCCTGCCCAGCCAGTCCGATGTGACCGGCAACCTGGTGCTGGGGTACGAAGACAAGCGGCTCAGCCTGCGCCTGGCCGCCAACTACACCGGCAAGTTCCTGCAGGAGGTGAGCGATCCGCTGGACAAGCGTTACGACATTTACACCGATGACCATATCCAGCTGGACTTCACCGGTCACTACTTCCTCACTGAGGAACTGCAGCTGACCTTCGAGGCGATCAATATCAACGATGAGCCCTTTTATGCCTATACCGGTCGTGAGCAATTCAACGCCCAATACGAGGAATACGGCCCCACCTACAAACTGGGCCTGGCACTCAAACACTTCTGATCAACGGTTATCAGGCGCTCTGCGCAGGCCGGTATGGCCTGCGCGTTTTTTTGCGAAATCTGGAAAAAAGGAAAAAGCATGATGAACCGCATTGGATTGCTGGCTGCTGCACTGCTGGTGACGGCCTGTAGCGGTGAAACCGGCACTGAGCCTGCCGTTACGGAGGCAACCTTGACACCGCCGGTGTGGGAAACCGAAACCGGCATGGGGCAGCCCCGGGCCATGGCGATGGCAAAAGGCCATGTCCTGATCATTACGGAACAGGGCAACCTGACGATTGATGGCCACCAGCAGGCCCGCGGTGAATTTGAGGGCCTGGATGTGCGCAGCGGCCCGGACGGTACCTTGCAGCTTGTGACCCTGCATACGGGCAGCAATCAGCTGGTGCTGTTCCAGTGGCGACAGGGCGAGCTGCAGGAGCAGCAGCGTTTGCCGGCGCCGGAGTATGCCGTCAACGGTTTCTGCCTGTACCGGGATACCCAGTCCCTGTTGTCGGTTTTCCTGCTGGATGAAAGGGGCAGCGCCGACCAATGGCTATTGTCGGGCAAGGCGCCGCAACGGCTACGTCATTTGGTGATGCCACCGGAGGCGGAGCACTGCAGCGTGAATGATGTGACCGCACATCTCTATGTCAGTGAAGAAGGGGTGGGGCTGTGGCGTTACCGGGCCGACCCGGAGCAGGACCCGGAACGGGAACTGGTGGATGTGCTGGCACCACGGGGCGATATCGTGGCCAGTGCCAGCGGCGTGGCAGCCATTCCCGGTGGCGTGCTGTTGCTGGATGCGCAGGCCCGGCAACTTTCTGTGTATCGCACTGACGGCACGGCGCAGCAGTTTGCGGTGCCGGATCTGGAAGAGCCGGAGCGGCTGGCAGCACGGGTGGCCAACGGCCAACTGACGGCCTGGGTACTGGACGATGGTCAGCAAGGCGTGCGCAGAATCACCCTGCCGTGGGATGCCGCGGATGACGTTCCGCCGGTCATTCCCACTGTGCTGCCGACCGTGGAAACCGATGCCGTGGCCCGTTTCGGCGATGCGGCGGATGACCCGGCTATTTGGGTGCACCCCTCCAACCCGGGGGCCAGCCGGATTCTTGGTACCGACAAGAAAGCGGGGCTGTATGTGTATGACCTGGCCGGCCACACCACCCAGTTTCTGCCCGTGGGGCGCCTGAATAACGTGGACGTGCGTTACGGCTTGCGTGTCAACGAGCGACTGGTGGACTTGGCGGTGGCCAGCAATCGGGACCATAACTCCCTGCACCTGTTTCTGATCGACCGGGATAGCGGTGAGTTGAGCGACGCGGGCGAAATTGCCAGCGGCCTGGAAGAAATCTATGGCCTCTGTCTGTACCGCGATGCGCAGGGCGTTTACGCCTTTGCCAATGGCAAGAGCGGCATTATCGAGCAGTGGCTGCTCACCCCCACGGACATGACCATCACCGGTGAGCGGGTGCGCACCCTGACAGTGGACAGCCAGCCGGAAGGCTGTGTGGCCGATGATGAACACCAGCGATTGTTTGTCGGGGAAGAAGATCACGCCGTGTGGGTTTTTCATGCCGGGGCAGACCAGGGCGTGGCGGCAGAGCAGGTCATTGCCAAGGGAGAAAACCTGGAAGCGGATATCGAAGGCCTGTCGCTTTACCGCCGCGGCGACCAGGAATACCTGGTGATTTCCAGCCAGGGCAACAACAGCTATGTGTTGGTGGATGCGCAGCCTCCCTATGCCTACCGGGGACGTTTCCGGATCGGCATGGACCCGGAAGCGGGCATTGACGGTGCGTCGGAAACCGACGGCCTGGCGGTCACCTCGGCGGATCTGGGCGGTGGCTTTTCTGACGGTCTGCTGGTGGTACAGGATGGCCGCAATCGCCTGCCCGATGCCCCGCAGAATTTCAAACTGGTTCCCTGGCATGCCATCGACGCTACGCTTGGCTTGTCGGAATCACGGTGAACGGTCATGAATGAACAGCAACGTGTGGATGCCCTGGAAGCCCAGGATGATCAGCCAGTGGCACGGGACTGCCGGGGCCCCGAGCTACCTCGCCGTCGCCAACTGTTGAAAGGGGGGCTGGGGGCTGCGGTGGCCGGCTTCTTTACCGTTCCGGTGTCCGGTTGCGATGCCTCGTCGCCCAAGGGGGTATCGCCGGCCATGCCGGCTATCGGCTTTACGCCATTGCCGCCGCAGACTGACATGACGTTCGATCGGGTGGCGGTCCCGGAGGGGTACTCCGCCCGGGTGCTGTATGCCTGGGGCGACCCGGTCGGTGACGGGGCTCCCGCCTGGCAACCGGATGCCTCCAATGACTGGCGCGACCAGATGCAGCAGGCGGGGGATAATCACGATGGCATGCATTTCTTTCCCTTCCCGGAGGCGCCCAATCAACGTGGCCTGCTGGTCATGAATCATGAAAAAGTGTCGTTGAATTTTCTCCACCCGGCCGGGTCCACCTTTCGGGACGGTGCGGATGGGCGGCGTTTCCGTCCTGAAGGGGAAGTGAAGAAGGAACAGGCGGCCCATGGGGTCAGCGTGATCGAGATCCGCCGCCAGCCGGACGGTGTTTGGGACAGGGTCATGGACTCTCCCTACAACCGCCGCATTACCGGTATGACGCCCATGAGCCTGCGTGGGCCAGCGGCGGGCACGGCGGCCTTGAAAACCGCCAGTGACCCGGATGGCCGGACGGTGTTGGGGACCCTCGCCAATTGTGCCCTGGGATTTACCCCCTGGGGCACCTATCTGGCCTGCGAGGAAAACTGGCCCAACTATTTCGTCAATCGCGACCGGGAAGACTACGCCACCCGCGTGGCTCATCAGCGCTACCGGCTCAGCCAGGGGCAGAACAGCAAATACTTCGCCTGGGAGTCCGTGGACCCGCGTTTTGATGCCACGCCCTATGCGGACCAGTCACACGGGGGGCACGTCAATGAGCCCAACCGTTTCGGCTGGGTGGTGGAGATTGATCCCTTCGACCCGGACAGCACGCCGGTGAAACGCACCGCCATGGGCCGATTGGTCCGTGAGTGTGCCACCCCATCGGTGGCACCGGATGGCAGCATGGCGTTCTATTTCGGCGACGATACCCGGGGCGAATACATCTACAAGTTTGTCCCCGCTGGCCGTTACCAACCGGATGACCGGGAAGCCAACCGGCACCTGCTGGATGACGGCACGTTGTACGTGGGCGTATTCGGCGACAGGGGAAAGGGCCAGTGGAAACCGCTGGTGTTTGGTGAGGGGCCGCTGACACCCGACAATGATTTTCACAGCCAGGCCCAGGTGATGATCGAGGCGCGCCGCGCCGCCGACCTGCTGGGTGCTACCACCATGGACCGACCGGAATGGGTAGCGGTGAAACCGGATAACCGCGAGGTGTATGTCACGCTCACCAACAATGACAAACGTGGCCGGGAGGAGGGCCAGCCCATCAACAGCGCCAACCCGCGCTGGGAGAACGAGCATGGCCATATCCTGCGCTGGCGTGAGAAAGGCGATGACCCGGCAGCGACCACGTTCCAGTGGGAAATCTTTCTGCTCGCTGGCTACCCGCAAGGCAGCGACGTGCCTGCCAATCAGATCGGCACCATCCAGGGGGACATCTTCTCGTCACCGGACGGGCTATGGTTCGATCCGGCCGGACGACTCTGGATTGAAACCGACTACGACGAGGACAGCCCGAACCATCAGGGCATGGGCACCAACCAGCTGCTCTGCGCCAACCCTTACAGCGGCGAGGTGAAACGGTTTCTGGTCGGCCCCAAGGGCTGCGAGATCACCGGCATCACCGGCACCCCCGACGGCACCACCCTGTGGATCAACGTCCAGCATCCCACCCTCAGCTTTCCCGCCAGCGACGGCAAGACACGGCCAAGGTCGGCCACAGTGGTGATTACCAAGGATGATGGGGGAGTGGTTGGGAGTTAACAGTGAATAGTTAACAGCGACGCGATTTGTGTGGGTTGTTTTTTCAACGCAAGAGGCCGCGCTCAAACTATGGGCGCGGCCTCTTGCCTTACAGATCAAACCCATCTTTTCACGCGTAACTGTTAACTGTTAACTGTTAATTATTTTCCCACCCCGCCAACACCAGCTTGCCGATCGTCTGCCCGCTTTCCAGTTTGCGGTGAGCGGTCTTCAGATTGTTGGCATTGATCGGCCCCAGTCCTTCGCTGACGGTGCTTTGAATGGTGCCGGCATCCACCAGGGTGCGCAGCTGGTCGAGTATCTGGCCCTGGCGGGGCATCTCGGCGGCGAACATGGCGCGGGTGAACATGAACTCCCAGCAGAAGCGGGCACTTTTCGGTTTCAGCGGGTTCAGGTCCAGGGGCGCACGGGCATCGACGATGGCGCAGATGCCGCCGAAGGGGGCCACGGCCTGACAGGCCGTGTGCCAGTAGTCATCCAGACTCTGTGTGACCAGAATGCCGTCTACCTGAGGGTGGCCAAGCAGTTCCAGTTGTGGGAGTAGATCCTTGCGGTAATCGACGATGTGATCCGCCCCCATGGCCTGGCACCAGTTGTTGGAGGTCTCACGTCCGGCAGTGGCAATCACGGTCAGGCCGAAATGGCGGGCGGCCAGCTGGATAGCGATGGATCCCACCCCTCCGGCGCCGCCGATCACCAGCAGGCTTTTTCCCTCGCAGGCGCCGGGACGAAAACCGAGCTGGTCTTCCAGGGCTTCCCAGGCGGTCAGGGCGGTGAGTGGCAGGGCCGCGGCTTCCTGCATGCCCAGACTGTCCGGTTTCTTCGCCACCAGCCGCTCGTCCACACATTGGTACTGGGCATTGCTGCCCTGACGCTGCAGGGCCCCGGCGTACCAGACCCGGTCACCACGTTGAAAGTTCTTTACCTCGGCGCCCACCGCTTCCACCACGCCTGCGGCATCAAACCCCAGTACCCGATAGCCACCCTGGTCCACCGGGCGCTGGCGCAGTTTGGTATCAATGGGATTCACTGACACCGCCTGCACCGACACCAGCAGGTCCCGGGGGCCGGGAGATGGCAGATCCAGCTGGATATCCTCCAGCGCGTGCACATCATCAATGGTTCTGGGTTGGTTGAAACCGATCGCTTTCATGCTTTGCCCCTACAACGTAAACACACAAGCTTTGGCCCACTTGGCAGGGCAGACTATGCCACAGTAAGTGAATTGTCGCCTTGCGACCGTCGCAAAAAAATCGAACGCTTTCGGGAGAGCACACGCATGAAGTTTGAGGAATATCGTCAATTTGATGCCATGGGGCTGGCGGAGCTGGTGGCCAGGGGAGAGGTGAGCGCCGCTGAGCTGCTGGACACGGCCATCGCCAGGGCGGAGCAGGTGAACCCTTCCCTGAATGCGCTGATTATTCCCCTCTATGAACAGGCCCGGGAACGGGCCGCCGCACCGCTGCAAGGTCCGCTGGCCGGGGTGCCCATGTTGGTGAAAGACCTGTTCCAGGAAATGGCCGGTGCACCCTGCTATCAGGGCAACAAGGCGCGCAAGAAGCACGACATCCGCGCGGACCGGGATTCCACCCTGGTGGCGCGCTGGAAAGCCGCCGGGCTGGTGCCGTTCGGGCGCACCAACACTCCCGAGTTTGGCGCCAAGGGGATTACCGAGCCGGACTCCTATGGCCCGGCCCGTAACCCCTGGAATCTGGATCATACCCCCGGTGGTTCCTCCGGGGGGTCTGCGGCCCTGGTGGCGGCGGGTGTCGTGCCGGTGGCCGGTGCCAATGACGGCGGTGGCAGCATTCGTATCCCGGCGGCCTGCTGTGGTCTGTTCGGACTCAAGCCCGGCCGCGGGCGTACCCCCTGGGGGCCCACCTTCACCGAAGCCATGCACGGCATAGCGGTGAACCATGTGCTGACCCGTTCAGTGCGCGACAGTGCCCTGTTGCTGGACCTCACCCATGGCGATGAGCGCGGCAGCCTGTTCCATATCGCGCCCCCGCAACAGTCCTATCAGGCGGCGGCTGCATCCCGCCCCGGCACATTGCGGATCGGTTATTCCACGGCGTCGCCCCTGGGGACGCCGGTGGACGCAGAAGCAGTCAAAGCGGTAGAGAAAACCGTGGCCCTGCTACGGGAACTGGGCCATGAGGTGGTCGAGGCCGAACCGCAAATGGATGCCAAACAGATGTGCATGGACTGGCTCTCCGTCTGGTTTGGCCAGTGCGCCGCCGAAGTGGATGAAGTGAAGGCACTGACCGGCTGCGGTGATGACGGGTTCGAGCTGGATACCCTGGCCATTGCCGCCTTTGGCCGCGCGACGCCTGCCCATGAATACGTGAAGTGTCAGACCCGTTGGCAACAGTACATGATCGCGCTGGATACCTTCCTGGAGCAGTACGATTTCTGGCTGACGCCAACGCTGGCCATGCCCCCGGCACGAATCGGGGAAATGGCCACCCCGGGTTGGCAGCAGAGCGCTCTGAAAATGCTGCTCAAGGTGGGCGGTGAAAAACTGCTGATGAAGACCGGCATGATCGAGCAGATGGCGCTGGAAAATTTCAAGTACATGCCTTACACCCAGTTCGCCAATGTCACCGGGGTGCCGGCCATGTCGGTGCCATTGCACTGGTGCGACACTTCGTCAGGAAACACCGGTCTGCCGCTGGGGTCCCAGTTCGTCGGTGGTCACGGGGATGAAGGCAAGCTGCTGGCGTTGGCGGCCCAGCTGGAAGAGGCGGCGCCCTGGTTCGACAAGGTGCCGATGTAGGCGGACGGCGAGAAGCGAGTTACGAAGAGCGAAGGGCTTTTCGTAACTCGAACCTCGTCACTCGCTTCTGTTTTTTGGTTATCGCCGCGGACCTGCACAGATCAGGTGGCGTAGGTTGGGGATATCGCGCTGCCAGCGATGGTGTCAGTGCATGGCTGCTGCCTGTGCCGCCGGCGAGCGTGCCAGGTAGGCCAGGGCCTGCTCCGTGTCCCCTTCGTGGATCGGGTGGAAACGGGGAGACAACCAGCGCAGGGTAGCGTTGATCAGGAAGGTGAAAGTGGGCACGTTCCGGGTTTGCTTGCCGGTCTGTTCCAGTTGCAGCAGTAATTTCGGGATCAGGGTGCGCCCCAGCTTGCGCACCTGGGGATCCGGGTCCTGGCGTGCCAGGCTGCGGCCGCCCTCGGAAATAAAGTAGATGAACAGCGGAAAGACGATGGCCATCAGCGCCTGTCGGCTCACGTAGAAGCCGAGCTGGGATTGGCACAGGTGCTCGAACAGATCGAAGGCAACGGTGCGGTGTTCCACTTCCTCGGCCAGATGCCATTTGAACAGGTCTACCATAGCCGGGTCGCCGTTCTGCTCCCAGGTGTCGTTGTCCATGGCCCACTGACCCAGCACGCCAGTGAAGTGTTCGATGGCCGCGATCAGCCCCACACGCAGTACCAGCCATTGCTTCTGAATCGCCTTGCGCTGCAGGAATGTGAGTCCGAAAGGTGCCTCCCCCAGAAAAGTGCCAAACAGCCATTCCACCCGCTGCACGTACTCATCCACGCTCAATCCATGGCGCTCCAGATAAAGCTGGGCCTTGCTGTGGGCCCGGGAATGCACGGCCTCCTGGCGGATAAACCCTTCCACGTCGGCGCGCAACTGATCATCACTGACCAGCGGCAGGGCCTGGTTGTAGACCCGGCAGAACCACAGCTCTCCGGCGGGCAGCAGCAGGTGGATGCCGTTGATGATATGGGTGGAAAACGGATCATCCTTTAGCCAGTGCAGAGGCGTATTGTCGAAATCGAATTGCACACGGCGGGCTTTCAGTTGATGGCGCACAGGGCTATTCATGGCTATTGTTCTCCCGTTGTTTGGTCAACACGTCATCAAATCAGGCGGTAATATCCAGACGCGCTACCTGCCGGGACAGTACCGGGGCAAAGCGGCTGAGTAGTCGGGTGGTCCAGGCTTCGGCTCCCACCAGGGACAGGGCCGGATTGCTTTGCACCGCATCGAAAATGGCGGCGGCCACCTGGTCCGGGGAAAAATTGCGGCGCTTGTACAAGGCGTCGGCTTTGGCGCGTTTTTCGGCCTGTTGCTCGTCGCTGAGGCCGGCGTAGACGGTGCTGTTGGCAATGCCAGTGGCCACAAAGCCGGGGCAAATGGAGCTGACGCCGATATGGTGTTCGGCCAGCTCCGCGCGCAGGCATTCGCTGAGCATATGCACGGCGGCCTTGCTGGTGGAGTAGGCGGTCAGCTTGCGGTTGGGGGCGAAGGCGGCGGCGGAGGCCACGTTGACGATGTGCCCCTTGCGGTGGCCGTCAATCATTTGCCGGGCAAACAATCGTGAGCCATGGATCACGCCCCACAGGTTGACCTTGAGCAGGCGGTCCCAGTCCTTGGTGGATGTTTCCAGCATACCGCCGGCCATGCCGATGCCGGCGTTGTTGACCACAATGTCCGCACCACCCAGTTCTTTCTCCACCCAGTTGGCCAGCCGCTGCATGGCCTGGGCCGAGCCCACATCCACCTTGCGGGGCCAGGCGGTGGCACCCCGTTGCCGGGCCTGTTCCGCGGTGGCGTCGGCACTGTCTTCATTGATATCCACGCACACCAGATCGGCGCCCTCTGCGGCAAAGCGCAGGGCGGTGGCCCGGCCAATGCCGGAACCGGCACCGGTGATAACCGCCGTCTTGCCATACAGGGGCAGGCCCTGTCTTTCCGGACGAACGCGGGCATGCTGCAGGGCGCCAGGCATCTTGCCGCTTTCCACTCCGGCCACGAAATCGCCAATCCAGGCGGCGATGGTGTCCGGATGGCTCAGCGGTACCCAGTGGTTGGCGTTGATATCCCGGCGGTACAGCTCGTCCACCCACTCGTGCAGGTCCTCAAACAGCTGGGTCCCCACGTAGTTGTCACGGGTGGGCACGATCAGCTGGACTGGACAGGCCGCGTGGCGGTCTTGCGGGTTGATCAGCTTGTTGCGGAAGTTGGCGCGATACAGCTGCACCCCGTGTTTGCCATCCTTTCCCTGGGTGGGATTGGCGTCCGGCTCCTGCACGTTCTCGCGGTGTTTCAGGTAGCGGGGCCAGAGCTTGTCCAGGCCACCCTGCCAGGCACTTGGAGCCAGTACCGGCAGGTGAAAGAAACCGATATACCAGGAGCTGAGTGCCTGTTTGAACACCTTGGCCTTGGCGGAGGGAGACAGATTCAGCGTGCGCCGACGCATCCAGTGGCCCATATGATCCAGGCAGGGGCCGGAGATGGTGGTGTAGGATTTGATGCGGGCCTTGAGCGGCCCCTCGGCGGTGACCGATTCCCAGCTCTGAATAGAGCCCCAATCATGGCCCACCAAATGAAAATCCCGCCCGGGAAGGGTGGCGTCGACGACGGCCTTCAGGTCTGCCGACAGCAGCTCCATGCGGTAATCCGCCTGCTTGCGGGGCGCGTCGGAGGCACCGGCGCCGCGCACGTCATAACTGATCACGAAGTACTTCCTGGCCAGTCGCTCGGCTACGGGCTGCCAGACACTGTGGTTGTCCGGGTAACCGTGAACCAGGACCACGGGGGGCTTGCTGCTCTCTCCGAAGGTATAAACCTGCAGGTTTATACCCTGGCTTGCCACTGTTGTTGTGGTTGTCATGTAGTACTCCTGCCGGGCAATGGCGACGTTAAATCTAGACGACGTCAAGTTTTGTCGAATGTATCAGTGCCTAATGTAACGGTCAACGTGCAGGCAGTGACCACCGGGACCGTCAATTCGGTGCCGGTGGTCAAGAGGAGAAGGGAGTCAGTGGGAGGCTGGTGTCGGGGCGGCTCAGGCGCCCTGGCCCTGGGGCAACGGTGACCACCAGTCCTGGATGGCGCCGTCTTGCCACACGGCCAGGTCGCCGAATTGCAGCAGCACGAATTCGCTTTGGGTGGGGCGCAGGAACAGCTGGTCGTCCACCTGCAGGGCGGTATCCGGGCTGCCGTTGAACATCATCTGGTTGGTGCTGTGGCCATAGACACCATTCTCGCGAATGCCCGCCGGTGACACCGGGGTGGCCTTCCAGTAACCGCCGTAGATGAAATAGGTCTGGCGGCGGTTCGGGTCCCAGCGTTGCCATAGCTCACCCAGCGGTAACGGTCCGGGCAGGTTCAGGCCGTCCCATTGCTTGAGCACTGGTGCGGCGATAAACACCGCCGGTTCGAAATCCGCCAGCAGGGGCAGATCAAAATCGCTGGCCTTGACCAGACAGGAGCCGGCGGCCAGTTCGTTGACCACGGTGCTGTCGTCGTAGAGGCCGACGGTGGGGCTGCCGCCGCCGTTGAAACACAGGGTCTCATTCCGGTAGGCGGGTGCCAGTTGGTAGAGGCGTTCGATAAAGCGTTGGTAGATGGCCTCGGTTTCCCGGTGGCCTTCCTCGGCGCTTTGAATAAAGGCGGGCAGCTTGCCCACGTGGGCGTCATAGCCCATGAAACCGCTGAAGCGAAGTCGGTCTGGGTGGGCCTGGATCAGGGCGATCATTGCATCGAGCTGGTTCGGGTCGGTGAGGCCGCCCCGGTGCAGGCCCACGTCGATTTCGAGATTGATGTTCAGGCGCCGGTCCAGATCGGTGGCCAGTTGCAGATATTGCTCCAGCCGCGGGCGGGAATCGATCAGCCATTGGAGTTGCCGCTCCGCATCGAAGGCGCTACCTGTTTCGCTGTAGAACTGTCGGGCGGCCTGGACCGGCATGGGCTTGCCCAGCAGCATGTCCACGCCGGGCTCTGCGTCGGCCAGGGCATTCATGAACGGTTGATGGAACACCATGACACGGTTGCTGCCGGTTTCGCGCATCACGGTCTGGACCATCGGCACACTGGGCAGGGACTTGGCCACGATACGCAGCGCGCAGCGGGGCGGCAGCATGGCTTTCAGGGTGCGGCAATTACGCACCAGCCGTTGCTGGTCCACCAGCATCAATGGCCGACCGGGCCCGTCTTTTTTCAGCCTGTCGTTGATGGCCTGGAAGTAGGGGGTATGCGGCGCCCCCTGATTTTCCGGGCGCAGCAGCCAGCCGCCGGCGGCGAGAGCGCCCAGCCCGATGAGAAAACCACGGCGTTTCATCCGGTTGCTCCAAACAGGGTTTGCAGGTGTTGGTTGAGCATCCTTCCCTGTGGGTCCAGTTCCCGGCGCACGGCCTGAAAGCGATCAAAGGCGGGATACAGCTCGCGCAGTTGCCGCTGGCCCAGAGTATGCAGCTTGCCCCAGTGGGGGCGGCCCGCATAGCGACGCAGGATCGGCTCCACGGCCGTGAACAGGGGCTGATAGTCCTGGGCGAAATATTGATGGATGGACAGGCTGGCGCCGGGGCGGTCGTGGTACATGGACAGCAGGCGATCATCGGCGGCCACATAACGGAACTCGATGGGGAAGAACACATTGATATCCTGCTTGCGAATGGTCTCGCAGACTTCCTGCAGGCAGGCGATGCCGTCTTCCGCCGGCACGGTGTATTCCATCTCGTTGAATCGCACCGTGCGGCGGTTGGCGAACACCTTGTGGGCGGGGCCGGTATAGGTGCTGTCTTCCACAAACAGGGTGACCAGCTTCTGCAGGTTAGGGGTCAGCCAGCCAGCGCGCATGGCCACTTTGCAGACCAGCTCCAGCAGGTCGTTGCTGTCTTCCCGTTCGCTGCTGTCGGTGGGGTCATCAGTGATTTCCATGGTCTTGACGATGGCCTGTTCGCCCAGGGGGAAGGCAAAGAATTCGATGTGGCGAAAGTTGTCTTTTTCCCTCTCCACGAAATCCATGGCTTCCTGCAGGGGCAGGGTCCAGGTGCGCTCCTTCAGCCGGTAGGCAGGTTCCAGTCGAAAACCGATTTCGCTGACCACGCCCAGGGCCCCGACACTGCAGCAGGCGGCCAGAAAGGTGTCGCCGTCTTCCCGGGTCAGGCTCAGGGCCTCGCCGTCGGGGAGGATCAGCCGCAGGCTTTCCACCTGGCCGGACAGGCTCTGCAGGTTGCTGCCGGTGCCGTGGGTGCTGGTGGCAATGGCGCCGGCCAGGGATTGCAGGTTGATATCCGGCTCGTTGCTGAAGCTGTAGCCCAGGCCGTTGGCCTGGGCACTGGCCATGGCCAGTCGGGTGCCTCCACCGTAGGTGAAGATGTCACCGTCCTGACCCCGCAGTCCGGCCAAGGCTTCCAGGGATACCAGGGTGTCATCGCTGGGCACCACGGCACTGAATGAATGGCTGCCGCCGAAGGGGCGAATGGTGCCGCTGCTGTCGCGCAGGGTCTGACGCAGTTGGGATTCGCTGGTGGCAAATACCAGGTTGGCCGGGTTGGCGCTCTGGTTACCGGACCAGTTCTGCCAGGCTGGCGCCTTCCCGGTCTCAGCCAGCAGGGCCTGGGGGGCCAATGCCCCCGTGGCCCCGGCCGAGGCCAGGGCTTTCAGGAAACTGCGTCGGTCAATGGAATCTAACAAGGCCATGGTGCGTCCTTTTGTTATTTGGCACCATCGTACAAGAAAGGCGATGAATAGTTAATAGTGAATAGTTAACAGCTGCGCGGACGGCGTGAGAAGGTTCTGCCAGCTCCGCCGCCGCGCCCAGACTCTGAGCGCGGCCTCGCAGGTTAAAAGCGCAACAAAATCTTGACTAGGGATGCGGGCCGGGCAGCCTTCACTGTTCACTGTTCACTGTTCACTGTTCACTGTTCACTGTTCACTGTTCACTGTTCACTGTTCACTGATCCCAAGGCTTTCCCACATCTCATCCACCCGCTGCTTCACTGCCGGGCTCATGCTGATGGCGCGGCCCCACTCCCGGTCGGTTTCGCCGGGCCATTTGCTGGTGGCGTCCATGCCCATCTTGGAGCCAAGGCCGGATACCGGAGAAGCGAAATCCAGATAGTCGATGGGGGTGTTTTCCACCAGCAGGGTATCCCGGGCCGGGTCCATGCGGGTGGTCATGGCCCAGATCACGTCCTTCCAGTCGCGGGCGTTGACGTCGTCGTCGCAGACAATCACGAACTTGGTGTACATGAACTGGCGCAGGAATGACCACACGCCCATCATTACCCGCTTGGCGTGGCCCGGGTACTGTTTCTTCATGGTCACTACGGCCATGCGATAGGAGCAACCTTCCGGGGGCAGGTAAAAATCCACGATTTCCGGGAACTGCTTTTTCAGGATCGGTACGAAGATCTCGTTCATGGCCACGCCCAGCACCGCCGGTTCATCCGGTGGCCGGCCGGTGTAGGTGCTGTGATAGATCGGATCACGGCGGTGGGTGATGCGCTCCACGGTAAAGACCGGGAAGCGCTCCACCTCGTTGTAATAACCGGTGTGATCACCGAACGGCCCTTCTTCGGCCATCTCGTCCGGATAGATATGGCCTTCCAGGACGAACTCGGCACTGGCGGGGACCTGCAGGTCATTACCGATACATTCCACCAGCTCGGTTTTCGAGCCGCGCAGCAGTCCGGCAAAGGCGTACTCGCTAAGGGTATCCGGCACCGGGGTGACCGCGCCGAGGATGGTGGCCGGGTCAGCGCCCAGGGCCACTGCCACCGGGAAGGGCTCACCGGGATGTTGCTGCTGCCACTCCTGAAAATCCAGGGCGCCACCGCGATGGCTGAGCCAGCGCATGATCAGCTTGTTGCGGCCGATCAATTGTTGGCGGTAGATGCCCAGGTTCTGGCGTTCCTTGTTGGGACCCCGGGTGATCACCAGCGGCCAGGTCACCAGCGGGCCTGCATCGCCGGGCCAGCAGGTCTGGATCGGTAACTGGTACAGATCCACGTCGTTGCCTTCCAGCACCTTTTCCTGGCAGGGCCCGGAGCCGCGCAGCTTGGGACTCATGCTCAGCACCTTGCGGAATATCGGCAGTTTTTCCCAGGCATCACGCATGCCCTTGGGCGGTTCCGGTTCCTTGAGAAAGGCCAGCAGTTCACCCAGTTCGCGCAGCTCCTCAACGGACTCGCGGCCCATGCCCAGCGCCACCCGACGTTCCGTGCCGAACAGGTTGCCCAGCACCGGGGTGCCGAAGCCCACCGGGTTTTCAAACAGCAGTGCCGGACCGCCGGCACGCAGGGTGCGGTCGCAGATCTCGGTCATTTCCAGGTTCGGGTTCACCGGTGCGGTAATGCGTTTGAGCTCGCCAAGTTGTTCTAGCTGTTGCAGAAAGTCACGCAGGTCGCGGTATTTCATGACGTTCCTTGTTGTTTGGATAACCAGAAAGGTTGTGCTGCGAGTATAGCAGGCTGGGGGTGAGCGGCGAGTCGTGAGCTACACGCTACGCCTGGATTGGGAGAACCTGGAAAGTCCCCGCGCTTTTCCGAAGAACGGAAAAGACTCTCAGGTCGTTGAGTTCGGCGCCAATAAATAACCTGAGCACTTTGTTGGAGCCATGCAAGCATAGCTCCAACAGCGGCTATTAGTGGGCCCCAAAAAACAAACCCCCGCCGGGGCGGGGGGTTGTGTGTTGCGGGAAGCGCCTCTTATTTGCGCTTCATGGACTCGAAGAATTCCAGATTGGTCTTGGTCTGCTTCATGCGATCGATGAGGAATTCCATGGCGCCGATCTCGTCCATGGGATGCAGAACCTTGCGCAGGATCCACATCTTCTGCAGTTCGTCCTCGCCCACCAGACGCTCTTCGCGACGGGTGCCGGACTTCTTGATATTCATGGCCGGGAACACACGTTTCTCAGCCACCTTGCGATCCAGGTGCAGTTCCATGTTGCCGGTGCCCTTGAATTCTTCGTAGATCACCTCGTCCATCTTGGAACCGGTGTCCACCAGGGCGGTGGCCAGGATAGTCAGGCTGCCACCTTCCTCGATATTACGGGCGGCACCGAAGAAGCGCTTGGGCTTTTCCAGGGCGTGGGCGTCCACACCACCGGTGAGTACCTTGCCGGAGCTGGGCTGCACGGTGTTGTAGGCACGGGCCAGACGGGTGATGGAGTCCAGCAGGATGACCACGTCCTGTTTGTGTTCTACCAGTCGCTTGGCCTTCTCGATCACCATCTCGGCCACCTGGACGTGACGGGCCGGTGGCTCATCAAAGGTGGATGCCACCACTTCACCGCGCACGGTCCGTGACATTTCCGTCACTTCTTCCGGACGCTCGTCGATGAGCAGCACGATCATGTGGGTTTCGGGGTTGTTGCGGGCGATGGACTGGGCGATGTTCTGGAGGAGCATGGTCTTACCGGCTTTGGGCGGGGCCACGATCAGGCCGCGTTGCCCTTTGCCGATGGGGGCCACCAGATCGATGACCCGGGTGGTGATGTCCTCGGTGGAGCCGTTGCCGATTTCCATCACCAGCCGTTCCGTGGGGAACAGGGGGGTCAGGTTTTCGAACAGAATCTTGTTCTTGGCGTTTTCCGGTTTGTCGAAGTTGATCTCGTTGACTTTGAGCATGGCGAAGTAACGTTCGCCATCCTTGGGAGGCCGGATCTTGCCGGAAATGGTATCGCCGGTGCGCAGATTGAAGCGACGGATCTGGCTGGGGGAGACATAGATGTCGTCCGGGCCTGCCAGGTAAGAGCCCTCGGCGGAACGAAGGAAACCGAAACCATCCTGCAGGATTTCCAGCACACCGTCTCCGTAGATGTCGGAGCCGTTCTTGGCAGCGCGCTTGAGGATGGAAAAGATCACGTCCTGTTTGCGGGTTCTTGCCAGGTTCTCGAGACCGAGTTCCTTGGCAATGTTCAGAAGTTCTCCAATCGGCTTCTGCTTCAGTTCAGAAAGATTCATTGGCGTCTAGTTTGGTGTCTTTGAATGAATTGAGAGGGTGCACTACGGGAGTGCAGCGATTGTTTTGACTATTCGAGTTGAGCATCCGGTTTATTCGGAATCTGGCCCGGCAAGCCTTAAAGGGGGCCATCAGGAATATAAAGGTAACCAGAGGTTCCGAAGGACTTGCTAAGGGGGTGCTTGTTGTAAGCTGGTTCTGGAATCTACCACCCGAACAACAGGCTGTCTAGTATTTGCGCGTGGTAAATAAAACGCCGTTCCCCCGCCTGGTGGCGGGGGAACGGACAGAGGGTGCGATCTGCTTAGAGGGTGCTGTCCAGGAATGCGGTCAGCTGGCTCTTGGACAGGGCGCCAACCTTGGTGGCTTCCACGTTGCCGTTCTTGAATACGGTCAGGGTGGGAATGCCGCGAACGCCATACTTCTTGGGCGTTTCCGGGTTGTCGTCGATGTTGATCTTGGCAATGGTCAGCTTGTCACCGTACTCGCCGGCCAGTTGCTCCAGGATCGGCGCGACCATTTTGCAGGGGCCGCACCAGGGTGCCCAGTAATCCACCAGCACCGGGCCGTCTGCATTGATGACCTGGGCTTCGAAGTCCGCGTCGGTCACGTTGATAATCTCGCCGCTCATTGAATTCTCCTGAAATAGGGGGTTAGCTGGCCCGACGGGCGGGCTGTTGCGATGGTGGATAATATCAGGTCGTGGGTGCTGAATTTCAAGCGAGTGAGTGAATTATCGCGGTAGAGTTTGCCTATGACACCGTAACGCCATGATATTCGGTTAGAATTCGGGACGTTTTTCAATTCTGCGTCTACCGGCAGCCTGCTAGGCTGGGCAGGGAAAGGGCAGTGGCCTTTCGGGAAAGGAGTGCATATGGAACATGGCGAGCATCTGGCGGCCATTGACCTGGGATCGAACAGCTTTCACATGGTCGTGGCCCGACAGGTCCACGGTGAGGTCCAGATTCTGGACGGTTTGTCCGAGAAAGTGCAGCTGGGCGCCGGTCTGGACCGGGATAACCGGCTGGACGGGGAGACCCAGGAACGGGCGCTGGATTGCCTGGGCCGGTTTGCCCAGCGCATTGCCGGGATTCCCCGCGGCAGCGTAAGGGTGGTGGGCACCAATACCCTGCGTCAGGCCCGCAATGCCCGGGAATTCATCGACCGGGCGGAAGCGGTGCTGGGCCACGACATCGAGATCGTGGCCGGCCGCGAAGAGGCCCGTCTGATTTACCTGGGGGTGGCGCACAGTCTGGCGGATGATGCCGGTCAGCGGCTGGTAGTGGATATCGGTGGCGGCTCCACGGAGCTGATTATCGGTGAGCGTTTTGAATCCACCGAGACAGAATCCCTGCACATGGGCTGTGTCAGTTTTGCCCAGCGCTTCTTTGCCGACGGCAGTATCAGCGAAAAGGCTTTCGACCGCGCCGTCACCGCCGCCCGGCAGGAGGTGCTGTCCATCCACGCCAACTATCGCCGTCTGGGCTGGCAGCAGGCCGTGGGGGCGTCTGGCACCATCAAGGCCATCAGCCAGGTGTGTGTGGACAACGGCTGGTCAGAGACCGGCATCACCATGGAGGGCCTGAAAAAGGCCCGCAAGAAGGTGATCAAGGCCGGCAAGGTGGAGCAGCTGGATCTGAAGGGGCTGCGCGAGGATCGCCGGGCGATCTTTCCCTCCGGGCTGGCGATTCTCTATGGCATCTTCGAGCAGTTGAGCATTGATCAGATGGAAGTGTCCGGTGGCGCGCTGCGCGAAGGTCTCTTGTATGACCTGCTGGGTCGATTCGCCCACGAGGATGTGCGCGAACGCAGCATCCAGTCGCTGATGAGCCGCCATCATGTGGAGCGCACCCAGGCGGAGCGCGTCTGCGACACGGCCATGGGGCTGTACCGTCAGGTGGCCAAGAGCTGGCAACTGGAGGATGACGAGCTGGCGGACACCCTGCGTTGGGGGGCGTTGCTCCACGAGGTGGGCCTGGCGGTCTCCCATAGCCAGTTCCACAAACATGGTGCCTATCTGGTAACCAATTCAGACCTGCCCGGGTTTTCCCGCCAGGAGCAGCAGGCCGTGGCAGTGCTGGTGCGCGGCCACCGCCGCAAACTTCCTCTTTCTGCGCTCTCGGAACTGCCCGACGATGAGCAGCAGGGCCTGTTGCGGCTTTGCCTGGTGCTGCGACTGTCTGCCCGCTTGCACCATGCCCGCTGCGACGAAGTCATACCCGAGATGATTCTCAACGCCGAGGACACGACGCTCAGCCTGCGTTTCCCTCGTCACTGGCTGGAAGAGCATCCGCTGACGCTGGCGGATCTGGAGCAGGAACAGGACTATTTCCGTGCTGGCGGCTATGAGTTGAAGTTAATGGATAATTGATCACTCGCGGGAAAGGGCATCCCGTTCTGAAACACAAGAGGCCGCGCCCAAACGCTTGGACGCGGCCTCTTGCCTGCAAAAACAGCCGCGACGCCAATCCGCGCCGTTATCGACTGTCCATTCTCACATATCCAGGAAAAACTCAGCTTCCGCCCAGGGTTTCCAGCAAGGTCTGTTGAGCGATGAACACTGGCTCGCCATTCTCGGGCTGGGCGCGCAGGTAGCTGCCATCGGGTTGCAGTAGCCAGGCGCGGCTGTTGTCGCGCAGGTAATAGTGCAGGCCCTGTTCAATTACCTGGGCCTTGAGCACCGGGTCGTTGATCGGGAAGCAGGTTTCCACCCGGTTGAACAGGTTGCGATCCATCCAGTCGGCACTGGAGCCATACACCAGATCCTCGCCGCCATGGTGGAAGTGATAAATCCGCGTATGTTCCAGGAAACGTCCGATCACCGAGCGCACCCGGATATTTTCGGAGAGCCCCGGGATTCCGGGTTTCAGACAACAGATACCGCGCACGATCAGATCAATCTCCACCCCCGCCTGACTGGCCCGGTACAGGGCCTGGATGATCTTCTCTTCGGTGAGGGAATTGAATTTGGCAATGATCCGCGCCGGTTTCCCGGCGGTGGCTTGCTGCGTTTCAAAGTCGATCCATTCGATCAGTGACGGGTGCAGGGTAAAAGGCGAATGCTTCAGCTGCTTGAGCCGCGCCGCCTTGCCCATGCCGGTGAGCTCCTGGAAGATCTTGTGCACGTCCTGGCAGATGCCTTTCTCGCAGGTCATCAGGCCGTAGTCGGTGTACAGCTTGGTGGTCTTGGTGTGGTAATTACCGGTGCCCAGGTGCACATAGCGTTTGATGCCATCGCCTTCGCGGCGCACCACCAGCAACATCTTGGCGTGGGTCTTGTAGCCCACCACCCCGTACACCACGATGGCGCCGGCTTCCTGCAAGCGCCGGGCCCCTTCGATATTGGATTCTTCGTCAAAGCGCGCCCGCAGTTCCACGATGGCGGTGACTTCCTTGCCGTTACGGGCGGCGGTTTCCAGATGATCAAGGATTTCTGACTTGGTACCGGTGCGGTAGAGGGTCTGTTTGATGGCCAGCACCTTGGGATCCCGGGCCGCTTCTGCCAGCAGGTTGACCACCGGCTGGAAGGATTCAAAGGGGTGATGCAGCAGAATATCCCCCTGGTCCATGGCGTCGAAAATGGTGTCTGTTTTTTTCACCGCCGGTGCCAGCTTCGGCGAAAAAGGCGGGTAGTGCAGGCGCGGGCGATTGACGCTGGTAAACATGCGCGCCAGATTCACCGGGCCATTCACCTCGTACAAATCAATCTCGGCAAGCTCGAACTGTTCCAGCAAATAGTCGATCAGGTGGCGAGGGCAATTGTCCGCCACTTCCAGGCGCACTTCGTCGCCATAACGGCGCGACAGCAATTGCCCTTTCAGGGCGCTGGCCAGATCTTCCACTTCCTCGTCCACTTCCATGTCCGCATTGCGGGTGACCCGGAACTGGTAGCAGCCGGTGGCTTTCATGCCGGGGAAGAGATCCGACACGTGGGCGTGGATCATGGATGACAGGAACACAAAGTTGTCGTCGCCCCCTTCGCTGATCTCGTCAGGGATGCGGATCAGGCGGGGCAGGGAACGGGGCGCAGGCACGATGGCCAGGCCGGTGGAGCGGCCAAAGGCATCCTTGCCGTCCAGCGGCACGATAAAGTTCAGGCTTTTATTCACCAGCCGCGGGAACGGGTGGGACGGATCCAGCGCGATGGGCGTCAATACCGGGTAGATCTGTTCGCGAAAATATTTTTTCACCCACTCGGCCTGGGCCTCGGTCCAGTCTTCCCGGCGCAGAAAGTCCACCCCTTCTTCGCGCAGGGCAGGCAGCAGGATGTTGTTGAGAATGTGGTACTGACGGTCCACCGCCTCGTGAGTAATGCGGCTGATTTCCCTCAGCACTTCCTCGGCCAGCATGCCGTCGGGGCCCGGTTGGCCGGTCTGGGTTTCCAGCTTGTTCTTCAGCCCGGCCACACGAATTTCAAAAAATTCGTCCATGTTGCTGGAAAAAATCAGCAGAAAATTCAGCCGTTCCATTAACGGATGGCTGTCATCCATGGCCTGCTCCAGTACCCGCAGGTTGAACTGCAGCAGGCTCAACTCCCGGTTGAAATAGTAATCCGGGTTATTGAGGTCGATGGCGCTGTGTTCGCTGGCAATGTCATTCATGGCGTCGTCCTGACGGGACCGTTTTCGGGGTTCCCTATTGCATGACATTAATGTGACACGGCAATGACAGCCGAAAAAAGATTTTATGTTACCTGGCCGGGAAAGGGACCCCTGAATTATGCCCAGCATACTTCAGTCCACGCTGATCATGCAGGGCTTCATGCAAAGGCTCCCCCGGGGGCTGTTCACATCCAGTCTGTGCGTCCTGCAGACGCCCCTTTTTGCCGGGTTACCCGGTGCTGCAGAGTTGAATTAGGTTCGTAAGCGTTGATTTTGGCGTTGTCCGGGGCTTTTCAGCGGGTTAAGCAATGAAATATAATGCGAATCATTCTTGTTATTGCTTGCCTTATTCTGGGAGTTTCTGATGAATTACCGAAATCGCGTGTTTTGGGGCACGCCGATGCTCGGCACCCTATTGCTGGTTGCCACCATTCCTGTTCAGGCCGATGAGGCCGACAGCCATGTTATTCCTGCCGTTCAGGTAAATGCCGACGTCCCTGAGGGTGAGGGCTATATCACCGAGGACCGGGCTGCCCAGTCGGGCAAGCTGGATGTGCCGGTGGAAAAGACCCCCTATGCCATTACCGTGGTAAATGAAGAGTTCATCAAGGATACCGGCGCCAAGAATGTTCAGGACGCGCTGGTGTATTCCTCCGGCGTCTATTCCGGTGCTTTCGGTTTCGATACTCGCGGTGACTGGGTGAAGGTGCGTGGCCTGGATGCCTCCGTCTATAAGGATGGCCTGCGCTCTGTTTATGGTTCCTACAACAGTGCCCGGCCCAACGTTTATGCCCTGGAAAGCATCGAAGTGCTCAAGGGGCCGTCTTCCGTGCTCTACGGTCAGGCGGAATTGGGCGGGATCGTGAATACGGTGTCCAAGCTGCCCAAACCGGAGAAGCAGGGCGAAATCTGGGCGCAGGTGGGCTCCTACGACCGCAAACAGCTGGCCGCCGATGTGACCGGCCCCATGTCCGAAGATGGCAAGCTGCTGTACCGCCTGGTTGCGCTCAAGCGTGAAAGCGGTACCCAGGTGGATCATGTGGACGACAATGGCTTTGTGTTTGCTCCGTCCTTTACCTGGCTGCCCACGGACAGCACCACCGTCACCCTGTTGTTCAATGCCCAGGAAAACAATGGCGGCATCTCCGCCCAGTTCCTGCCGGCGGAAGGCACCTTGCTGCCGGGCGTCAAGGGCGACATTCCGGTGGAGACCTTTGTCGGTGAGCCGAGCTGGGACCGTTATGACCGTACCCAGAACGAAGTCACCCTGTTCGTGGACCAGCGTCTGACTGACAACTGGAACCTGGCGGCTACCGCCCGCCACACCAGTTCCGAGACGGAAACCCGGGAGCACTGGGCGGCCATTGGCGGCACCATAAGTGCCGATGGAACGATTGAGCGCACCATGCACATGGCGGATCGTGCCACCGATGTCAGCAACTTCGATGTGCGCCTGGAAGGCAAGATGGACCTGGGGGTGACCCGCCATACCCTGGCGCTGGGTGTTGATTACCAGGATGCCCTGTGGGAAGAGGGCAACTATTTCTCTGATGTTGTGGCAACATCCACGATCAACCTCTACAACCCCCAGTATGGCAATGTGGTCTACAGCGCCCTGGACCCGGAAGATCGTAACGATAATGCCATTCGCCAGACCGGGGTTTACCTGATTGACCATATGGAAATCGGCAATGTGGTGGTGTCCGGTGCCTTGCGCCACGACGAATCCACCAACAAGGTTTTCGTTGTGGATAATGCCAATAGGGAAAGTGATGACAGCGAAACCACCGGTCGCCTGGGCCTGATGTACCAGTTCGATTTCGGTCTGTCTCCCTATGTGAGTTATTCCGAAGCGTTTGTGCCGAATCTGGGGACGAACGATGGCAGCAGCCTTGCGGCCACCACCGGTGAGCAGCAGGAGGCCGGGTTCAAGTATCTGAACGACGCGGGTGATCTGTCTGCCTCGGCGGCCTATTTCTATATCGAAGAAACCAATCGTGTGGTGCCTTCTCCCGGTCAAGACAGCGTTGAACAGGTGGGCGCCAAGTCCGAAGGCTGGGAAGTGGAAGTGAAGAAGCAGCTGGGCAACCTGGAGCTGCTGGCCAACTATACCGACCTGCGTGTGGTGGATGACCAGTCCGGTGAGCGCCTGCCCTATATCGCAGACCGACTGGCCTCTGCCTGGGGCAAGTACGAACTGGAAAACGGTCTGCGCTTTGGTGCCGGTGTGCGTTACGTGGGCGACAACGTGGGCTTTGATTATGCCGGTTCTGCGGATGGTGTCGGGGCTGCTCCCAAGGTACCTTCTGTCACCCTTTACGACGCCATGCTGGGTTATGCTGTCAACGACTGGGACTTCAGCGTCAACGTGCAGAACCTGACCGACAAGGAATACGTGTCCTGGTGTCGCGGTCAGTTCGCGACAACCGTTTATGACTGTGGCTACGGTGAGACCCGTACCGTCACCGCCAATGCCCGTTATCGTTTCTGAACGATTTCAGGGCAATAAAAAAGCCGGCGCATGCGCCGGCTTTTTTGTGTCTGGCTATTTTCTAGCCCTGGAAAATCCAGGATTGCTGGATGATGTCCAGCTCCTGCATCTCCTGGTCAGTGGGAGCGCGGCCTTCCGCGCTGGCCAGGCTCGACAGGCTCAGGGTGGCGATCAGGATCAGAGTACGCATAACAACTCCCGGGGTCAGAGACCCGACACAAAGAAAGAATCGGCAGAAAACCCGGGAAGTGTATGCCAGGGCAGCAAGAAGACATTGGCCGGGCTGGCTGCTGTGCCTGCCCGGCTGGTCAGTTTGTGAACAGAGACTAGCCAGCCCCGGCCAGTTTTTGCGCCGCCGCCTTGGCGAAGTAGGTGAGAATGCCATCGGCGCCGGCCCGTTTGAAGGCCAGCAGGGATTCCATCATTACCTTGTCCTGGTCCAGCCAGCCATTCTGGAAGGCGGCCATGTGCATGGCGTACTCGCCGCTCACTTGATAGGCGTACACCGGCACCTTGAACTCGTCTTTCACCCGGCGCACCACGTCCAGGTAGGGCATGCCCGGTTTCACCATCACCATGTCGGCGCCCTCGGCCAGGTCCAGGGCGATTTCATGGAGGGCCTCGTCACTATTGGCCGGGTCCATCTGGTAGGTGGTCTTGTCGGCCTTGCCCAGGTTGCCGGCGGAGCCCACGGCGTCACGGAAAGGGCCGTAGTAGGCGCTGGCGTACTTGGCGGAGTAGGCCATGATGCGAGTGTGGATGTGTCCGTTGGCTTCCAGTGCGTCGCGGATGGCGCCGATGCGGCCGTCCATCATGTCCGAGGGCGCTATCACGTCAGCACCCGCTTCCGCCTGGGACAGGGCCTGTTTGACCAGGGCTTCCACAGTGACATCGTTGAGCACGTAACCGCTGTCGTCGATGATGCCGTCCTGGCCGTGGGTGGTGAACGGGTCCAGGGCGCCGTCGGTGATCACCCCCATTTCCGGTACCGCCGCCTTGATGGCGCGCACCGCCCGCTGGGCCAGGCCATCCGGATTCCAGGCCTCCTGACCGTCCAGGGTTTTGACCTCTGCCGGGGTGACTGGAAACAGGGCCATGGCCGGTACGCCAAGCCTGGCCAGTTCCTCGGCTTCCCGGACCAGCAGATCCACACTCATGCGCTCCACGCCGGGCATGGACGCCACTGTCTCGGTCTGGTTTTTTCCCTCCAGCACAAACACCGGATAGATCAGGTCGTCCACCGTGAGGGTGTTTTCGCGCATCAGCCGACGGGAGAAGTCGTCGCGACGCATGCGGCGCAGACGGGTGGCGGGCCAGGGAGCGCGGGTGACAGACATGGGGCGGAGTCCTCTAGTAACATGGGGCGCCCGACGCAGGCGAACAAAGGTTCCGTATCGGGCGGAATGACGAGAGTTTAGCAAGAGCGGTAGACGATGGAAAAACAGCCGGCCTTTCATCTGGCCTTTATGGTGAATGACCTGGAAGAATCGGCAGACTTTTACTGCCGTGTGTTGGGTGGCCGACGGGGTCGGGATGCCCCCAATTGGGTGGATATCGATCTGCATGGCCATCAATTGTCTCTGCACAAGGGCAAAGACCTGACTCCGATCCAGGGCTACAGTGAGGTGGATGGCCACCCGGTGCCCATGCCTCATTTTGGCGTGGTGCTGGATTTCCCCCGCTGGGAAACCCTGGTGGAACGCATTTACGACAATGACTGGCCATTCCTGCTCAAGCCCCGTGAACGTTTTGTGGGCCAGCCCGCCGAGCAGGGCACGTTTTTCGTGCAGGACCCCACCGGCAATACGCTGGAGTTCAAGGGGCTGCGCGAGATTGATCGAATTTTCGAGGTATAACCCCATGGGCCGCTGGCGACCAAAAGGGATTCCGGCTTCCAAGTACATCACCGCCGAAGGTTATAAAACGCTTAACGACGAGTTGCAGTATCTGTGGAAGGAAAAGCGCCCGGCGGTGACCCAGGCGGTGCAGGAAGCCGCTGCCCAGGGAGACCGGTCGGAGAATGCCGAATACATCTACGGCAAGAAGCAGCTGCGTGAGATCGATCGGCGGGTACGCTTTCTCAGCAAGCGCCTGGATGACATGACCGTGGTGGACCGCTTGCCGGAAGACCAGAGCCGGGTGTTTTTCGGGGCCTGGGTGGAACTGGAAAACGATGAGGGCGAGACCGAAACCTATCGCCTGGTGGGCCCGGACGAGACGGATGCCAAGAAGCATTACATCAGCATCGATGCGCCACTGGCACGGGCCTTGCTGAAGAAACAGGTGGATGACGAGGTGGAAGTGCGAACCCCCACCGGTGAGCGTTGTCTGTTTATCAATCGCATCTGGTACGAGCCCCCTGGCAGCCGCGATTGAGCGTCGCCCATACAACCGGTAAGGAAGGCATAATCCATGAGCGCCAATCGCCGCATCTGGTTTTTTATTCGCAAGTCCCTGTTGGGTGGTCTGACCATCCTGCTGCCGATTTCCATCATCGTGTTTTTCTTCCGCTGGATTTACCAGACGGTGACGGAAATGATCGCTCCCTTTACCACGGTCTTTATCCGCGCCTTCGATCTGCCCAAGTTTGTGGCCGACTGGTTGTCAGTGCTGGCGGTGCTGGTGCTGTGCTTTTTGGTGGGGACCCTGGTGGCCACCCGTCTGGGAAGCTGGCTGTGGCAGCAGTGGGAAGAGAATGTGATGACCCGGCTGCCGGGTTACAAGACGGTCAAGGAAGTGATCGGCCAGTTGATGGGTAGCAGCAGTGACAGCCCGTTCAGTCGCGGAGAAGTGGCGCGGGTGTGGCTGTATGGCCGGGACACGGATGTGTCGGTGACGGCCCTGGTCACGTCGCGACATGGGGATGGTCATGTGACGGTGTTCGTGCCCACGGGGCCCAACCCCACCAGCGGGTTTATCTACCACGTACATGAGAGCCTGGTGGAACTGCACCCGGAAATCGGCGTGGAAAGCATGATGAAAACCGTGGTGTCCTGCGGTGCGGGCACGGCGGCGTTGTTCAAGACCGACAAGTCGTAGGAGCTACAAGCTACAAGCTACAAGCTACAAGCTACAAGCTACAAGCTACAAGCTACAAGCTACAAGCTACAAGCTACAAGCTACAAGCTACAAGCTACAAGCTACAAGCTACAAGCTACAAGCTACAAGCTACAAGCTACAAGCTACAAGCTACAAGCTACAAGCTACAAGCTACAAGCTACAAGCTACAAGCTACGCTGGTTGGATGGGGCAAGGCCAAAAGTTCCTCAGGTTCCGAGATATCTACGAAGCCGCTGTAGGAACGGAGCGCAGCGGAGTAACGCACGTAGTTCCGTGCGGCCCGAAGGGTGAGCGAAGCGAATAACCTATGCTTGCATGGCGAACCGTGCTTGCGCGGAAATCGCCCGCAGGGTGATCAGGCATTTCAAAACTCGACAGGTCTACCTAAAGCACTCCGCCAGGATGCTACCCCAACCCCATTCGCATGTTGCAGATCCCCTTGGGGGCAAGCATGGCTACAACGGGGAAGGGGGATTCAGGCATTCACCGCCGCTGACGTCTCCCCCAGCGCCGCCTTCATGAAATCCCGCATGGCTTTCAGATAAAGCCCCTGATCCAGATGCAGCAGATGGTTGCCCGGGAACCAGTGCAGGTCGCAATGTCCCCAGTGCTGGTGCAGCAGGTGACTGTGTTTGGGCGGGGCGAAGCGATCGCCGGCACCGCCGATGACCATACGCCCCTTGGACGGCACCTTGCATGGCCAGGTCAGGGGGGAATGCAAGGCGGTAATCTCGCGCAGGCCCTGCAGGTCCGTGCCGTAGACTTTTTTCATCAGGCCCACCTGCAGGTTGATCGGGAACCAGCTCTGCATCAGGTCCATGATGCTGACCAGTGGCACATTGGGAATGGCAAAGGCCAGGTCGTCTTCCAGTGCGGCCAGGAGTCCGGTGGTGTAACCGCCGAGAGAGATCCCCGTGGCGCCCATGGCCGGCGTGCCCTGGGCACGCAAATAATCCATGAACAGACGCAGGTCATGGATGGCATGGGCGAACGTTTCGTTGAGTAGGGCCATGCCCTGGCTGAAAAACTGGGCGCCGCTGAACGGGGCAAGACGGCCCTTGCGGCGTCCATGGAACGGCAGGGTGTAGAGCAAGACATCGAAGCCCTGCTTGTAAAACCAGGGTAGCGCCAGCCAGCGGGTATTGAGCCAGTAGGGGTCGGCCACAAAGCCGTGGATCATGATCAGTGTCGGGCGCGGTTCGCCATGGTGACGCCAGTGCTGGGCCCAGGCGGTGCGGTTGCGACGGTGGCTCAGGTAACGGTCACGCAGCGCCGGGTTTCTGGGCTCGAAGGGTGAGCGAAAGCGCAGGGTATGGGCCTCACCATCCTCCGGCTGAAAGTGATAGGGGGCCACCGGAATACGTTCAATGTTTGCCGTCTGTGTGGGCCGGCTAAAGAACGTATTGGGATCGTCTTCCTGGAGAAAGGGGCGGTAAAAATCCACCAGCGCCCGTTCTTCCTTTTGCCGGGAGAGATTCAGTGTGGCGGGCAGGGCTGCGGCGCCGGCCATGCTGGCCAGCCCGGTCCGCGCCACTGTGTCGATGCCGGCGGTGTAGTCGATCCGCCAGCGGGTATCGTTGTCTGCCAGAAAGTGATCCGGCAGGGCATGAAAACCCGTGGGCAAAGTCTGCCACCAGGGCTGGGTAAGCCGGGGCAGGTCCTCGTCGCAATAATCGTCCTGATGAATGCGGGGCAGTTCGGTCATGCCGCCTCCCTGTTGTTGGAATAATCAGTTAACGCCAGTGTTCAGGTGGCGGCAATGACCAAAAAAATCAGGCGGTGCGGATAAACTCGACCACGCGTTTCAGGTCCCGGTTGGCCTCCGGCAGGAAGGGAACCATGATCGGCCAGACATGAAACAGCCCCGACCGTTCGATCCATTTCACCCGCACCCCGGCTTTTTCCGCAGCCTTTCGAACCTGTTTGCCGTCGGCATAGAGCACCTCGTCGGTGCTGGCGGTAATCAGCATGGGGCAGACGCCCTGGTAGTCGCCCAGGCAAGGAGAGGCATAGGGGTGTGTGCGGTCCTCTTTGTTGGGGATGTAGATATCAATCACGGTGCGAATGATATCCGCGGACAACATGGCATCGCTGGGGTCCAGGGCGTCCATGACCTTGTCATCCGGTGACGCATTACTGGCCGGAGAAAACAGCACCGCACAGCGAGGCTGGGGCAGGCCCTTGTCACGGATGTGCAGCAGGGTGGCCAGGGTCAGGCCGCCACCGGCAGAATCCCCGGCGATGACGATGTCGCTGGGGTTCTTGCCCAGGGCCAGCAGGTATTCGTAGGCCTCCATGACCCGGTTTACGGCTTCCGGGAACGGGTGCTCCGGCGCAAACGGGTATACCGGCAGATAGACTTCGCCATGCAGCTGCTTGGCCAGGCGCCCGGCCAGGTTGTGATAAGTCCGGGTTACCCCGCCGATATAGGCGCCACCATGCAGGTAAAGCACGGTGGTGGACGGATTGCTGACACCCAGGTGGTCACCCTCGAACTGGGGCTCGCGGATCTGCTTGAGTGTCACCTTGCGGGGCAGCAGGGTAATCGTTGGCGTGTTGTTAAATGCCTTGCGCAGGTGACGAACCAATTGCTCCTGGTTGAGTCCGTGGCGCTTGATGGTGCGGCGGGTCACCGCCTTGATGATTTTGGCCTGAATGCTCATGGGTTTTCCGTATTTGTTCTTTTTTCACTACGGTATGACGTTTTGCCAGACAGTAGCAGGGTTGATCGGGTCAGAACCGGGCTCAGGCCCGGCGTTTTTCCTGATTCGCAAACAGCGGGTTATGCTCGCCCAGGGCGGGACTGTCGCCATCCCGGGTCTGGGCGCCTACAAAGCGGATGGGTGAGCGCAATACCGGGCCCTTGTGGTTGTTAGTGACCAGACCGCGGGCCTGCACCTGTTCATTGGCCAGGGCCTCTTCCAGCGTGAGAATGCCGGACACGCAGGTGTCCTTGTGGGCGAGGCGCGCATCCCACTGATCCCGGGTGCGGGTAAGCAGAATCAGTTGAATGGCCCAGCGCACCGGCACCATCAGGCGGCGCAGTTTCTTCGGGTCGGCGGCCAGTTTGGTCAGGGCATCGTTGCCGCCGCTGGAAGATTGTGGTTTTTCACTGGAATGCCCCGATGTCTTTCTCTTCTTTCCGGTTTTTTTCTTCCAGAGAAATCCCGGCGTAATTTCCTTCAGGAATGCCATGAAGAACTTGGGCTCCAGGGAGCCCACCGCCAGGTACTTGCCGTCCCGGCAGCGGTACACGTTGTAGTTGGCCAGGGCGCCAGTGAGCATGTCCTTGCCACGGGGCTGGCTGTTGCCGTGCTGGTGGTGGGTGGCCAGGGCCATGCTCTGCAGCGCCAGGGCACCGTCCAGCATGGCCACATCCACCCAGCAGCCTTCGCCACTCTGACGGGCGCCCATCACCGCCGCAAGAATGCCGATGGCGCAGTTCTGGGCGCCGCCGGCCAGGTCGGCGATCTGCACGTTGGACATGGCCGGGCGTTTGCCGGGCAGGCCGGTCTGGTCCAGCACGCCGGCATAGCCCAGGTAATTCAGATCATGGCCGGGGCGGTCTGCATAGGGGCCGGTCTGGCCGTAACCGGTGAGAGAGGCATAGACCAGTTGCGGGTTGATGGCCTTGAGAGTGTCGTAACCACAACCCAGCTTATCCATGACGCCAGGGCGAAAGGATTCCAGGACCACGTCAGCGTCTTTTACCAGTGCCTTGAATCGTTCCACGTCGTCGAGCTGGCGCAGATCCAGGGTCAGGGACTGTTTGCCCCGGTTGACGATATCGAACAATTCCGGGGACAGTTCCCGGGCATAATCGCCGCCATCCGGCTCCTCGATCTTGATTACCTCGGCACCCAGCTGGGCCAGGGTCAGGGAGCAGAAGGGGCCGGGCAGCAGCCGGGACAGGTCAAGGACCGTCAGGCCGTCCAGTAGTGGGTTCATGGATTATCCTGTGGGTTGTGGCGGCAGCATTCCTTTGCATTGCCGGGTGGCAGTGCAAAGGAATGGAACCGGGCAAAAGAAAACCGAACGCCCGGAGCGGGCGTTCGGTATCGGGGACGTTACTGGCCTACGGCTTTGGCCAGCTCGTACTCCGGCGGCTGTTCCACACCACCGTCACCGGTGGCGCTCATGGCGGGGATGCCGCCGGCGCCGTAGTACTCATCCTTGGTGAACACATCCACCTCAATGGCCAGCATGCAGGCGGCGGTGGCGTCATTCAGCAGAGCCAGTTCCGCATCGCTGATCACACCTTGCTGGGCCGCCTCGGCAGCGATCTCCTCCACCTTGCCACGGCCCAGTTTGCGGGCTTTCTGGGCAGCGCGGATCTTGTTGCGAACCGGCTCGGCTTCGGTGGTCAGACGGAAGGCCTTGAGCAGGCGACCCAGACCCTCATCGCTTTCTTCCGGCATGTAGTTACCGCCGACAAGGCGCTTGTACTGATCGCCGTAGCTTTGCAGAGCCAGCGCGGCCTTGTGGCTGAGCTGATCATCGGGCAGCTTGGCCAGCGGGTTCAGACCCAGCCAGATACGGCCCACGGTTTTCAGGATCACACCCACCGGGCCGCCGAAGTTTTCATAGATGCCTTCGAAGGCTTTCTGGATCTGGGTCAAACCGTATTCACCGGCATACTGCACCAGCGCCAGGTCTTCCGCCTTGCGGCCTTCGGCTTCAAAACGACGCAGGGCAGAGGTGGTGATGTACAACCAGGCAACCGCATCCGCATAACGACCGGTCAGGTTGCCACGGGCTTTCAGTTTGCCGCCCACGAAGAACATGGCCAGGTTGGTGAGCAGGCCAAAGCGGGTGGCGGCCCAGCCCAGACGACGGTAGATACTCTTGGTCTTCGGCTCCACATTCGGCACCTTCACGGTGAACCAGCCGCGGGTAACGCCGCGTACCAGGGTCATTACCATGCCGAGCAGGAACTGCACCATCCAGCCAGTGAGATTCTTGCGGAAGCTGGCCACGTCCTCGTTTTCCACGGCCTGGACAACCTTGTAGGCGTAGGGGTGGCAGCGGGTGGCGCCCTGACCGAAGATCATCAGGGTGCGGGTCATGATATTGGCACCTTCCACGGTGACACTCACCGGGGCGGAGTTGTACAGGCGACCCATGGTGTTGTTGGGGCCCTGCATGACGCCGTAGCCAGCAGTCACGTCCATGGCATCGGTGCCGATCTCGCGGCCCATTTCCGTGGAGTAGGCTTTCATCACCGCGGACATCACCGGCGGCTGGATACCGTTGTCGACGGCGGAGCAACCGAATACCCGGGCAGCGTCAAAGGCGTAGGTCATACCCGCGGCCTTGCCGATCTTGTGTTCCACCCCTTCCATGCGACCCACGGGAATCCCGAACTGCTGGCGCACCATGGAGTAGGCGCCGGCAATCATGGCGCCGTGGCGTACACCGCAGACACCGGTGGCCGGCAGGGACACCATGCGTCCACCCGCCAGGGCTTCCATGAGCATCTTCCAGCCCATGCCGGTGTATTCCACGCCACCCAGCACATTGCCGGCCGGCACGATCACATCACGGCCGACAATGGGGCCGTTGGGGAAGTGTTCACCGATGGGTTGGTGGTGGTCGCCGATGTGCAGGCCTTCAGTGCCCTTGGCGCCTTTTTCAATCAATACCACAGTGATGCCCGGCTCTTCACCCTTGCCAAGCAGGTTCTCCGGATCGTGCAGGCGCACGGCCAGGGAAATCAGGTTGGCCACCGGCGCCAGAGTGATATAGCGCTTGCGGAAATTCAGCTTGAATTTCACTTCGCCGTCATCGTCCTTGAACACTACCCCTTCCGCTTTCAGGGAGGCCGCGTCGGAACCCGCAGTGGGTTCGGTGAGGCCGAAGCAAGGAATGAAATCACCCTTGGCCAGCTTGGGCAGATAGTAGTTCTTCTGCTCATCGGTGCCGTAGTGACCGAGCAGCTCTGCGGCGCCCAGGGAATTGGGAATCACCACCATGGCGCTGAGCAGGCCGGAGTAGGAGCTGACCTTGGCCATGATGCAGGATTTCGCCTGGGTGGACATGGGCATGCCGCCGTATTCCTTGGCGATCTGCATGGCAAAGAAGCCATTGTCGGCCATGAACTTGAAGATATCGTCCGGCAGCTTGCGGGTACGGGACAGCTCATAGCTGTCGGCCATCTTCAGCAGCTCTTCCACCGGGCCGTCCAGGAATGCCTGTTCGTGGGCGGGGAGCTGGTCATAGTTTTCGGCGAGGATTTTTTCAAAGTCCACCTTGCCGCCGAAGAATTGACCATCAATCCATACATCGCCGGCTTCCAGGGCCTGGCGTTCGGTGTCGGAAATCTGCGGGAGAATCTTGTTGTCCCGCATCCAGTTCATCACTTGTTGAAACATGCTGTGGTTCCTTTGAGGTTGTTAGGCCCTGCAGGGCAGGACGAACGTTTACGGGCGCGAACAAACAAGCGCCGGACGCTTACGGGTAAAAGCGTTGTTTCTTTTTCGCCATGTCTATCAATAGCGGAGCCGGTGTGAAGCGGTCGCCAAACTGTTCGGCAAGTCGCTCCAGAGTGCGTACCGAATTGGTAAGACCCAGGCTGTCCATGTACCGGAACGGGCCGCCGCGGAAGGGGGGGAAGCCCAGACCGAAGATGGCACCGATGTCGCCGTGCATGGGATCGCTGATAATGCCGTCCTGCAGGCAGTAGGCGGCTTCGTTGATCATCAGCCAGACGCAACGGCTGACGATTTCTTCGTCGTCCGCGTCCTTTTCCTGGCTCACATTCATCAGCTCGTAGAGCGCGGTATTCACCGGCTTTTCACCCTTGGCCACGCCTTCATAAATATAGAAACCGCGGCCACTCTTGCGACCCAGATAATCGTTTTCGATCATCAGGCCGGCGGCATCCGGTGACGCCATACGTTCACCGAAGGCCTTTTCCAGTACCGGGCCCACCTTGGTGCCCACATCCACCCCCACTTCGTCGAGCAGGGTGATGGGGCCCACCGGGAAGCCAAAGCGCACCAGCGCCTTGTCCACGGCTTTTACATCCACGCCTTCTGTTAGCAGACGGGTGGATTCATTCAGGTAGGGCGCAAGAATACGGGTGGTATAAAAGCCCGGGCCGTCCTTCACCACGATCACGGTCTTGCCCTGGGCCTTGCCGAAGGCCACGCAGCCGGCGGTCACTTCCGGGGCGGTCTTGTCCGTGGTGATGATTTCCAGCAGGGGCATCTTTTCCACCGGCGAGAAGTAGTGCAGGCCGATCACGTTTTCCGGACGCTCGGCGGCACTGGCAATCTCGGTGATGGGAATGGAAGAGGTGTTGGAAGCAAAGACCGTGTGCTTGTTGCCGTTGGCTTCCACGTCCTTGAGCATCCTGTGTTTCAGACCCAGGTCTTCGAATACGGCTTCCACCACCAGGTCCAGGCCCTTGAAACCGCTGTAATCGGCGGTGTAGGAAATGCGGCCCTGTTCGGCGCTGGCATCGGCGGCGCTCATGGCGCCTTTCTTGGTGCGCTTGTTGTAGAACTCGCTGACGTATTTCACGCCGTGGGCCAGGCCTTTGTCGTCCCGGTCTTTCAGGCGTACCGGCAGCTTGGCCTTGTTGATGGTGGTCAGCGCGATGCCGGCCCCCATCAGGCCGGCACCGAGGACACCGACTTTTTCCATGTTCCGGGCTTTCACGCCGTCTGCCACAAAGGTCTCTTTCTTCAGGGTGTTGGTGGCGTGGAAGATGCCGCGCAACTGTTTCGACTGCGGTGACATGGCCAGCTCGCCAAACAGCCGCGCTTCAGTGGCGTACCCCTGTTCGATGCCGTCCTCGAAGCCCGCTTCCACCGCATCGATGATGGCTGGCGGAGCCGGGTAGAGGCCGTGGGTTTTCTTGGCGGTCTGTTTGCGGGCCTGATCGAAGACCATCTTGCGGCCCAGGCTGTTCTGTTCCAGCGCCGCTTTGGTAATGCCATCCTTGCTGAAGTAACTGGCAAAATTGACGCCGCTTTCTTCCTTGGCATCCGCCAGTTCCAGCGCCCGTGCCACGGCCCGGTCGTAGACCGCCACGGCTTCCACCACTTCATCCACCAGACCGATTTTTTTCGCCGGCTTGGCTTTCAGTTGCCGACCGGTGAGCATCAGGTCCAGGGCGGAGGCGATACCCACCAGACGCGGCATGCGCTGGGTGCCGCCGCCGGCGGGCAGCAGGCCCAGCATCACTTCCGGCAGGCCCAGTACGGTATCGCTGCTGCTAGCGGCGATACGGTAGGAGCAGGCCAGCGCCAGCTCCATGCCGCCGCCCAGGCAGGCACCCTTGATGGCGGCCACTACCGGGATATCCAGGTCTTCCAGTTTCTGGAACGTCTGCTGGCACAGTATGGACAGGTCGCTCACTTCCTTGGCGGTCTTGGCGTTTTCAAACAGCTTGATATCGGCGCCGGCCATGAAAGAGCCTGCCTTGGTGGAGTAGAGCACCAAGGCCTTGGGGGCGGCTTTTTCGATGTCGGCAAAGGCCGCGTTGAAATCGTCGGCGAACTCCGCTTTCAGGGTGTTCTGGGTATCGCCGGGCACATTGATTTCCAGTACTGCCACACCGTTATCCAGCGGTTTGAGAGTAAAGGCACGTTGTGTCTTGCTCATGGGAATCTCCTTGTTCCGCTGTTTATTCCGCTTCCAGCACCATGGCGGCACCGATGCCGCCGGCGGCGCAGGCGGTGGTCAGGGCCAGGCCGCCACCGCGACGCTGCAGTTCATACAGGGCCTGGCTGATGACGCGGGCGCCGGTGGCGCCGAAGGGGTGGCCATAGGCGATGGAGCCGCCGTTCACGTTGAGCTTGCTGCGGTCCACTTCGCCCAGGGCGGCGAGGCCGGTCTGGCTGCGGACATAGTCGTCGTCGGCCAGCCCTTTCAGGTTACAGGCCACCTGGCCGGCAAAGGCCTCATGCATGTCCACCAGGGTCAGGTCGTCCAGGGTGAGGCCGGCACGAGCCATGGCCATGGGGGCGGCGAGCACCGGGCCCATGAGCAGATCGTCTTTCGGGGTGCGCGCGGCAAAGGCGTAGGAGCGGATGTAACCCAGCGGCTCGTAGCCCAGGGCCTTGGCTTTCTTTTCGCTCATCATCAACAGGGCACCGGCACCGTCGGTGAGGGGGCTGCTGTTGCCGGCGGTGACGCTGCCGGATACCTTGTCGAAGACCGGTTTGAGTTTGCTGTAGCCGGCCCGTTCGGAGTTCTTGCGCACCAGGTTGTCGTCCTTCAGCGGGGTGGCCTTGGGCGGCAGGAAGGCGGTCATTACCTGCTTGTCCAGACGGCCTTCCGCCCAGGCGCGGGCGGCATTGCTGTGGGAGGCATGGGCCAGATCGTCCTGTTCCTGGCGGCTGATGCCCCATTTCTTGACCATTTTCTCGGTGCTTTCGCCCATGGTTTCGCCCACCGAGTATTCGGTAATGGACGGCGCCTGGGGCAGCAGGTCTTTGGCCTTCAATTGGCTGAGCAGCTTGATGCGATCTTTCATGCTCTTGGCAAAACTCACATCGCGCAGCACGGCGCTCAGTTCGGAGGACAGCGGCACCCGGGCGCAGCTGGTGGAGTCGGTGCCGCCGGCAATAGCCACGTCGGTGTAACCGGCGACAATGTTGTCGGCCACGCTGGCGGCGGTCTGGAAGCTGGTGGCACAGGCGCGGGTGATGGAGTAGGCGTCCACCGTATTCATCCCCAGCGCCAGGGCGATTTCCCGGGCGATAAAGGGGGCTTCCGGGATCATCACCGTCATGCCGAATACCAGTTGCTCGATATCGCGCTGGTCCAGGTTGTTGCGGGCCATCAGTTCTTTCACGACCATGGCGCCCAGGTCGATGGCGTTCAGGTCTTTATAGTGGGTGGCGATCCGGGCGAACGGGGTGCGCAGACCATCCACCACGGCCACGCGGCCGCTGCGGCCGGCCAGTTTCATTTTGCGAACAGGCATTCCAGACTCCTTGCAGGGGTTGCCGGTCACGGTGTAATTTTTATTACACAAAATGTGACATTGAATGGTGACAAAGTGTGTCGAGACTAGAAGGCTCTTGGCAGTGAGTCAACGTCGCAGCGGACGCTGTCTGACAGTGGTGTAATAATAATTACAGTGAAAGGAAATGAACCGGTGAAGAACGGGACGGCAGTGCTTCCCGAATCCCGCCAGGACCCGGCGGTGCGGCAGCGCATTGAATGGGCTGCCGTACAGGTGTTTGCGGATTCGGAATTCCATCAGGTGACGTTGCAGCAAATCGCCCGCGCTGCCCGCTGCAGCCTGCAGACCCTGTACCGTTACTACGGTGATGAGAAGCAGGGAAGCAAGGAGGCGCTGCTCAGCGCCTGCCTGCATCACGGCCTGGAGCAACTGGCTGAGCGTATGCTGGATCACCTGGCCGGCATTGATACCTTCCGCGATCGGCTCAGCAAGGTGTTCTGGGTGGTGCTGGACTTTTTCGACCGCAATCCGCAGATGGGCCGGATGATGATCAACTCGGTGTACCCGGGCCGCTGGGGCAGCGATACCACCCCGGGGCAGCAGCGCTTGACCGAGCTGTTCCTGAGTGTGCTGCGCGAGGGTCAGGAGCAGGGCATCCTCAATAGTCAGGTGGCCACGCCGATCCTGCTGGACTTCTTTTACGGGGTCTTGTTGCGCATTTCCCAGATGCACCTGCTCCGGGGTCGCCCCGGCCGCATGGCGGATCAGCACGGGGTGCTGTTCGATATGCTGTGGCGTGCCATCACTGTGTAAGGGGCCATCGGGCCAATCGGAGTGGGTATGCTTGTGGTTTGCCTGGAGCTTTTCTATGTTGAGCAGCTCGCAGTAGAACAAAGAAGAGGTCACATATGCAGTCTGGCACGGTGAGCAGTAACGGAATCGAGCTTTTTTACGAGAGTCGTGGCCCGGAAAACGGGGAGCCCATTGTCTTTGTCATGGGGCTCTCGGCACAGATGGTGTTCTGGCCGGAACCGTTGCTGGATATCCTGGTTGAGCGTGGCTATCGGGTGATCCGTTTCGATAACCGGGATGTGGGCAAATCCACCCGCATTCGCAAACCGTTCAAGCAGGGGCCGCTGGTGGCGTTGCTGCGTTATACCGTGGGGATGTCGGTAGACAGTGCCTATACCCTGCACGACATGGTGGCCGACACCGTGGGGCTGCTGGATGCGTTGAACATCGAACGGGCGCATTTTGTGGGTGCCTCCATGGGCGGCATGATCAGCCAGTTGATGGCGGCCACCCATCCTGACCGGGTGCTGTCGCTGACCTCCATCATGTCCAGTAACAACAGCCCCTACCTGCCGTTACCAAAACCCGCCGCCCTCAAGACCCTGGTGGCCCCCGGAGTGAAGGTGGAAACGGAAGACCAGTTTGTGGCGTTTGGTCTGGAGATGATGGGCAAGCTGGCCGGCACCCTGCCCCAGGGCCGTGACGAACTGGAAGCCATGTATCGGGAGTGTTGGGCCCGCGGCATCAACCCGCGCGGTATTCGCAACCAGTTCCTGGCCGTGCTGGCCACCGGTGCCCTGACCAAACACCTTAAACAGATCCGCTGCCCGGCCACTGTGATCCACGGCGGCGCCGACCCGCTGATCCGTCCCGCCGGCGGCAAGGCCTCCGCCCGCCATATTCGCGGTGCCAAGCTGGTGATTATTCCCGGCATGGGCCACGACTTCCCGCCGTCAGCCATTGACCGGATTGGTGACCTGATTGCGGAGACGGCGGCCAGAGCGAATTCAGTGGCGCAACCGGCGGTGGCGTAAGGGCAGTTGCAAGTTAAAAGTTAAAAGTTGCAACGCGGGCGATCGTGTTGCGAGCTGAAAGGAAAGAGGCCACGCCCGGAAGTTGGGGCGGCTTTTTTATGGTTTCCCGTGCCGGGATCTCGATGTAGGAGCGTCGCTCGCGGCGCGATAACCCAAAACCGGAAAAGACGGTTTACGGCAGAGCCCACAAAGTTCACAGAGAAAAAGGAGGTTTTCTCTGTGTGTTCTGTGGTGAACGGGTTTTTGATCCTTGCTCTGTAATCGCGCCGCCAGCGACGCTCCTTCGGCGGGGGGTCAGGCGCGGGGCCAGGGGAAGGCGATGATGTCGTGGATTTTGCCGCTGCCCTGTTGTGCCATCAACAGTCGCTCCACGCCCATGGCGACGCCGCTACAGGCGGGCAGGCCGGCGTTCATGGCGTCGAGCAAATAGGGGTCGGCGTCCATGGGGTTCAGGCCATGGGCTTCACGCTGAATATTGTCCTGTTCAAAGCGTCGCTTTTGTTCTCCCGCATCGGTCAGCTCCTGATACCCATTGGCCAGTTCCAGGCCCCGATAAAAGATTTCAAAGCGTTGCGCGACGGTGGCGCCATCGTTGTCCGTACGGGTCTGTGCCAGGGCGGCGGCCCAGCCGGGGAAGTCGGTGACCACGGAAAGCTGTTCAGCGGGAAGCGCGTCTTCTATCCGGGTGGCCATCAGGTAGTCCACGGCGGCGGTCTTGTTCAGGCCTTTCGGTGCGCCCCGGGATTCAGCATGGACGATCAGGTCTGAATCATTGGCGGTGAGCGGGTCCAGGCCGGTGACCTGGCGGAACAGGTCGCGGAAGCGGTAAGTCTTTGACGGAGCGCCGATGAACAGTTCGGCGAAGAGTGCCAGGCATTCCTGCACCAGGTCATCCAGTGCAAACCCGGGCCGGTACCACTCCAGCATGGTGAATTCGGGATTATGGCGGCCGCCGGCTTCGCCATCCCGATAGGCTTTGCAAATCTGGTAGATGGCGCCGCTGCCAGCGGCCAGCAGCCGCTTCATGTGGTATTCCGGTGAGCTCTGCAAATAGCCGTAGCCGGGCACAGCGATGCACTGGATGTGCGGATCGCTGACGCCGAAGCGGGCCAGTTGCGGTGTGTCCACTTCCAGTACCTGGCGGGCAGCAAAAAAAGCGCGCACCGTGCTCAGCAGCTCGGCGCGCGCCTTGATGGCCGCCAGGGAGGCGGTGGGTTGCCAGTCGGTCACGACTAGTTCTTGATGCGACCCACGTAATCGCCGGTGCGGGTGTCTACCTTGACGATCTCGCCTTCCTGTACGAACAGCGGCACACGGACGACAGCGCCGGTGCTCAGGGTGGCAGGCTTGCCGCCGGTGCCGGCAGTGTCGCCTTTCAGGCCCGGATCGGTTTCCACAATCTGCAGTTCCACGAAGTTTGGCGGGGTGACGGACAGGGGTTCACCGTTGTAGAGGGTGACCTCGCAGATGTCTTCCTCTTTCAGCCACTTCTTGGCATCGCCCACGGCGGCATCGTCGGCCTGCTTCTGTTCGAAGGTGGTCTGATCCATGAAATGCCAGAATTCGCCATCGCTGAAGATGTACTGCATGGACACATCCATCACGTCGGCGCCTTCCAGGGAGTCGCCGGACTTGAAGGTGCGATCCCAGACTTTGCCGGTTTTCAGGTTGCGCAGTCTGACACGGCTGAACGCCTGGCCCTTGCCGGGCTTGACGAATTCGTTCTCGATGATGGCGCAGGGGTCGCCATCGAGCATCACTTTCAAGCCGGACTTGAATTCACTGGTAGAATAGTTGGCCATAAATGTTGTTCCAAAGGTTGATGTATGGCGTCGCAGAGGGTGCGGGGTTTGCTAATGTTTCATTTGCGTCTCTGTTGTGCCTGCAAGCGTACCAATCTAGGCACAAGGAGAGATGTTTGGTTTTATTCAAATGAACGACTTGTAACGACGAGTGGTGCGCTTGCAGGCACAACCCGAAGGGCTGGGCCCCCTGACGTTGAGGCAAAGGGCCCGCCCAGCTGCGTTGTCAGTCACTTACATATGAAAGACTATGCCGCACTCCTTCCGCCTTGCCGGACGAAAAAATGAACTCCAGCAGAGACGCAAATGAAACATCAGCAGACCCCCATGATAACGCAGGAAAGGGACGGTTGGGAGTTGCCCGGCTGGCAGCGCCAGCAAGCGGACCTGATTACTGATCCGGCGGAGCTTCTCGGCCTGCTTCAGCTGGAGGCGGAATCCCTGCCCGAGATGCTGGCAGCGGCGCAGGATTTCCCCCTGCGTGTGCCCCGTGGCTATGTGCGCCTGATGGAGCCGGGCAACCCGGATGATCCGCTGTTGCGGCAGGTGATGAGTGTGCCGGCGGAGCTGCGCGAGGAGGAGGGATACAGCAGTGATCCGCTGGAGGAAGCTGCCCACACTCCGGTTCCCGGGCTACTGCACAAGTACCATGGCCGCGCACTGCTGGTGGTCACCGGCGCTTGCGCAGTCCACTGCCGTTACTGTTTTCGCCGGCATTTCCCCTATCAGAGTCACCTCAGCGGCAAGCGTTGGGATCAGGCGCTGGAATGGCTGGCGTCACGCCCGGATATCCGCGAGGTGATCCTCAGTGGCGGCGACCCCCTGACCCTGAACAATCGCCGTTTACAGGAACTGCTGGCGGCGCTGGCGGAGATTCCCCATCTGCGTCGGCTGCGTATTCACAGCCGTACCCCGGTAGTGATTCCGGAACGGCTGGATGAATCGTTGCTGACATTGCTGTCGGCCCCCCGCTGGCAGACGGCCCTGGTACTGCATGCCAATCATCCCCGGGAAATCAGTCCTGCGCTGGTGGAGCGCTGCCGTCAGTGGCGGCGTGAAGGGATCACCCTGCTGAATCAGAGTGTGTTGCTTGCCGGAGTGAATGATTGTGTTGATACGCTGGAAGCGTTGTCGGATCGCCTCCATGAGGCGGGTGTGATGCCGTATTACCTGCATCAACTGGATGCCGTGCAGGGGGCGGCGCATTTTGCGGTGGCGGATTCTCGCGCTATGCAACTTCATGAGCAGCTGCGTGGCCGCTTACCCGGCTTTCTGGTGCCGAGGTTGTCACGGGAAGAGCCGGGGAAGCCGGCAAAGACCGTATTGGCGGGCTAGAGCATCCGTCTGTCGCTGCCAACACAACGTTTACAGGCTTGTAACGGTATCGTAAAGTCATGTGACGAAGGACACATACAAAACAAGAACTAATACTTAATAACTAGCTATCTGGGTGCCACCGAGATAAGGATTATCTTCAATGGAGCAACCAGCCCAGACGGTGCGCTTGAAACTGCCCGAGCAGGATTTGCCGCACCTGACACTTGGCGCTGACCAGCCGAAAAAGCTGCAACAGTGGGTCGACGCTCTCCCGATCATGAACATGGGGGAAACGGCTCGTCAGCTTTATCAGTTCATTCAGGAACTGAACCGGCTGCAAATCGATTCCAAACAGCGTTTCCAGTTGCTGGAAGTGGTTCGTCCTTCCATTTTGCATGTCAGTGATTCCCTGCAGAAACATTACCTGAATCAATCCCTGGTATTACCGGACAAGGCGCGGCGAGTGGCCAGTCTGGCTCAGGCCCTGCAAGGGCATCTGGCCAACGGCTATAAGCTGGTGGCGGTACGGGGCATGCGCAAGCTGAAGGACAAGGCAGTCCGGCGTGCGGTGACCATGGCAATTCATCGCGCCATCAGCGCCCTTGGCGATACCCTGTTGCGTTGTTATCAGTTGTATTTTCCCAGCCCTCGCCACCTGTGGCTGGAACTGCACCAGCTTTATCTGCTGGCGGAACTGCACGGCATTTCCGCGACGCCGGTGGATGATGAAAAAGGCAACTCCAGCATCCAGTCTGCCTATGCCCGTTGCTTGTTGCTGGCCACCGCCAAGCCCAATCAGTTACGTCAACAGGAACTGGCGGCCTTGTACAAGGCTGCATTCACCTGGGGAGAGCTGATCGAGATCAAGACCGCCAGTGATGATGAAGACCTGTTCGTGTTCGACCTCCAGGCGGACCGCCCTCCCATTTACCGCACCCATGCCTCCCAGGCGACGGACAGCTGGCGCTATATCGATTCCGTCCGGCTGGTGCAGGCAATCAGTGCCTGGAAAGATGACCCCGAGGAGAGCGATCTGCAGGTTCCCAAAGGTCTGGATGAAAGCATGATGTCCCACCTGCAGCAGGTGTGGGGGGCGCTGACGGAGCGGGCTTTCAAGCGCATGGCTGAAAGCGGTGAGGTCGAACTGTGCTTCGGACTGGTGGGGGTGCACTATTTCCTTTCCGGCAAGGTGCCGTTTGAAACCCTGATTGAGCGAGGCAGCTTGTCGGTGATGGGCGAGGGGGAAGAAAACAATCCTTTCCTGCGCAATATCAAAGTCAGTAGCCGGCAAAAGCAGCAGAAGGAAGACCCCTGGGCGACGGCCTATCAATCCGACTTTCCCAATGAAACCATTGATATCGGCAAGCCGGATTCCTCCCTTCGCAGCGAGGCGACCTTGCCGGAGAGTTATCACTGCCAGAAGGTCAATGCCAGCCCCGGCGGCTATTGCCTGTCCTGGCAGGGGAATACGCCAAGCCTGATGCGTACCGGCGAATTACTGGGATTGCGGGACCACCCGGATAGCCACTGGATGCTGGCGGTGGTGCGCTGGGTGACCCAGCTACCCAACCATGGTGCCCGCTTCGGGGTGGAATTACTGGCTCCCGGGGGGCGGCCAGTGGCTGCCCGGGCTCTGCGCAAGCAGGGTGAAGACAGTGATTTCATGCGCGCCATCCTGTTGCCTGAGCTGGCTGGCGTCGGTCAGCCCGCCACCCTGTTGTTGCCCACGGTGGGTTTCAATGAGGGGGTCAAAGTGGAGCTGGTAGAGGCTGGCGAGCCCCGTCGTGTACAGTTGTTGCGTCGCACCCAGGGGGCGTCCGGGTTCAGCCAGTATCCATTCCGCGATATGGCAACCCCCACACCGGTGAGGCCGGCAAGCGATAATGATGAAGGGGATCTGGATTCCATCTGGTCCACTCTGTAAGGATTCAATGGGACGCGACGTTGCGTTTCTGACCCGTTATCAAGGCCACAGCGAGGATGCTGTGTGATGGTTTTCTGCCATTGGCCGGGCGGCTTTCCATAATCAGAAAAGACGGAACAGAAGACGGCTTTCCCCGGAAAGGTCGGTCAGTTCTCTCTTTTTCTGTGGGAAAGTTGCCAAGACAAGGTTGTCAGGCACAATGGTAAGCCGTACGAAAACAGTATGAGTCTTCACACCATGAGCTATGCCCTGGACAATCTCCGCCTACTGATCGCCCATGATTCCCAAGATGAGGCCGAGCAGCTGATGAATATGCTGCGCAATGCCGGCCGGGCAACCCGGGCACAACTGGCCCTGGGCGAAGATGATTTGCTGCGCGCGTTGAAAGGTGGCGCCTGGGAGTTGATGCTGTGCAGGCCTTCCTTCGGCGATGGCAGTTTTGAATCTGCCATGGCCCACCTCAAGCGTTTGGGCAAGGCGGTGCCAGTGATCCTGCTGGAAAATACCTTTTCTGCCGAGACCGTAAAGGCGGCCCTCCAGCAGGGGGCCAGCGGCGTGGTGCCCGGTAATGACAGGGATATGCTTACCCTGATGGTGGACCGGGTGGTCGAGAACCTGCGTCTGCGCAAGGAGCTCCAGCACTCCGAGATTGCCCGTCACGATGCGGAAAAGCGGTTGGCCCTGTTGATGGATCAGAGCCGTGACGCCATCGCCTATGTGCTAGATGGCATGCATATTCACGCCAACGACAACTATGTGGAGCTGTTTGGCTATGAGAGCGCTGACGATCTGGCCGGCGTTCCTATCATGGACATGGTGTCGGCGGCGGACCATGACAAGCTCAAACAGCTACTGCGTAGTCGTGCCCAGGATGAAAGCCAGACCCAGGAACTGGAATGCAAGGGCGTCAATACCGATGGCGAAGAGTTTGATGCGTCCTTTACCTTCTCGCCCAGCACCTATGATGGTGAGGCCTGCACCCAGATCGTGATTCGCGCCGGCGGCGTGGACGAGAGCGAAATGCAGGAACGGCTCCAGGAGATGAGCCAGAAAGACCAGGTTACCGGCCTGTTTGCCCGCAAGTGGTTTATGGACCAGCTTGATGATGCGGTGGCCGAGGCGGCTCGCGAAGGGCAACTGGCGACGGTGCTGTATCTCCGCCTGGACGACTTTGAGCAACACCAGTCTTCGGTGGGTATCGATGGTGCCGATGATATTCTCCGTGCGGTTGCCAACTGGCTGGGTGGCCAGGTGGGAGATGCCAAACTGGCCCGGGTAGACGGTGAGGATTTTGCCGTCTTGTTGCCGGTTGCGGATACCGATGAGGCCGAGGCACTGGCCGAGAGTCTGCGCGCCGGTATTGAAGGGCTGATGCCGGAAGTGGCGGCCAAGACGATCCATGTGACGGCCAGTGTGGGGGTCGCCTTTGTTCGCGAGGATGCCCGCAGTGGCCAGGGCACCCTGACCACGGCACTGAAATGCTGTAACCAGGCCCAGCGGGAAAACGGTGGCCAGGGCAACAGCATCAAGGTGCATGATCCCATGGACGAAGTGGCTGCAGGCTCTTCCGAAGCCATTGTCATGTTGCTGCGTCAGGCGTTGGAGCAAGGCAGTTTCAAACTGCATTATCAACCGCTGATGAACCTTGAAGATGACAGTGAGCATCTCTTCGAGGTGTTTGTGGATCTGCCGCAGAAGCAGGGTGAAGCCATGGAAGCCGGGGAGTTCATGCCGGTGGCCGCTGAGCAGGGCCTGGTGGGCAAGATTGATCGCTGGGTGGTGCTCAACGCCATGCGGGCGGCGGCTGCGATGAGTGAGCCGGTCAAGCTGGTGTTCAACATCAACGGGGGCTCCCTGGCGGATGCATCCCTGGCGGACTGGCTGCTCAAGGCCATGCGGGCGGCCAAGATGGATGGTTCCAGATTGACCTTCCAGCTAACCGAAGGCGATGCCACCACCTACCTGAAACAGGCGGGCGTGTTTGCCGAGAAGATGAAAAGTGCCGGTTGCGGTATCTCCATCAGTCGCTTTGGCGGCGGCCTGGATCCGTTCAAGCTGTTCCAGCATATTCCGGCCACCATGGTGAAATTCGAAGGCTCTTTCACCCAGGACGTGTCCAAGGCGGAAGGCCGCCAACGGCTCACCGATATTGTCAAACGGGTAAAAGAAAGCAACCGCAGGACCGTGGTAGGTTTCGTCGAATCCGCCGCCCAGATGCAGGCCCTGTGGAGCCTGGGAGGAGTGGATTACCTGCAGGGCTACTATCTGCAGGCACCGATGGATTCGTTGCAAATTCCGGAGTCGGCGTAAATCAGTTAACAGTTAACAGTGAATAGTTAACAGCGACGCGGTTTTGCCTTGTCTGACTTTAAACGCAAGAGGCCGCGCCCAGACGATGGGCGCGGCCTCTTGCTTTTCAGAATTAACAACACTCAGATCGCGAACTGTTAACTATTCACTGTTCACTATTAACTGCCTTTAAGCAGCTCCGCCTGATCCTTGTCCCTGACCCCGATGAGATAGAGAATCCCGTCCAGGCCCAGGGTCGAGATGGCCTGTTCGGCGTTTTGTTTGACCAGGGGTTTGGCGCGGAAGGCGATGCCCAGGCCGGCTTCGCCGAGCATCGGCAGGTCGTTGGCGCCGTCGCCCACGGCGATCACCTGCTCCAGGCTGATGCCTTCCTGGGTGGCGATCTGCTTGAGCAGGTCGGCCTTGCGCTGGCCATTGACGATCTGGCCGACCACCCGGCCAGTGACCTGGCCGTTCTCGATTTCCAGCTCGTTGGCGTAGACATAGTCGATGCCCAGCAACTGTTGCAGCCATTGCCCGAACCAGGTGAAACCGCCGGACAGAATGGCCGTGCGGTAGCCCAGGGCGCGCAGGGTGCTGATCAGCCGTTGCGCCCCTTCGGTGAGCTGGATGCGTTCGCGTACCCGCTCCAGGGCGCCTTCATCCAGCCCCTTGAGCAGGGCCACCCGGGCCTTGAAGCTCTCATTGAAATCCAGTTCGCCGCGCATGGCGCGCTCGGTGATTTCCGCCACTTCTTCGCCCACCCCGGCCTCCATGGCCAGCTCGTCGATCACTTCGGAACGGATCAGGGTGGAATCCATATCAAACACCACCAGACGCCGGTTGCGGCGGAAGGCGCTGTCCCGCTGGAAGGCGATGTCCAGGTTGCGTTCGTTGGCAATGTTGAGGAAGGCTGCACGCATGGCTTCGCCGTCCTTCGGTTCTCCGCGCACGGAAATCTCGATACAGGCGCGGCTGTCCTCGTTGAGGGATTCTCCCTCCAGATGCACCCGGCCGGAGAGGCGGGCGATGCTATCGATGTTGAGGCCGTTGTCTGCCACCGTGGCGGTCACGTCGGACAGTTGCTCAGCGGTAATCTTGCGCGCCAACAGGGTGATAATGTGCCGGTCCTTGCCCTGGCCGGCCACCCATTCTTCATAGCGGTCCTCATCGATGGGACGGAAGCGCACATTGATGTTCAGCTTGTGGGCTTCAAATAACAGATCCTTGAGCACCGCTGAGGATTCCGCGTCCGGAGGAGTTTCCACCAGGATACCCAGCGACAGGGTGTCGTGGATCACGGCCTGGCCGATATCCAGGATATTGAGCCGATAACGGGCCAGAATCCGGGTGAAAGCGGCGGTCAGACCGGGGCGGTCACTGCCGGATACCTGAATCAGAATGATCTCGCGCACGCATGGGCTCCCGGGGGCAAGTCTGGACAAGCGGAGCGCGGAAGCTGTGGCTCCCGCGAAAACCGCGTAAGGGTAGCAGAAATGGTACCGCATGCGGCAGTGTCTTGGGGGATCAGGAATTGGCGATGTTTTACATTGCCAATCGTCCGCTGATGCACCATCGCTGCTAAGGTTCGCCGATTCGGTCAACGCCCTGTTGGTTTGTCACGCTATACTGCGCGCGAGCGCAATACTACGGAATGCAACTCTATGACCCTGTGGGAACAATGGCGGCCATGGATTCGGCAACAGCGAAGCCTGCTGCGCGAGCTGATCCTGATGCTGCTGGCCATGCTGGTGGTCGGTGTCTATTTTCTTGAGCACTTCTCCGCGCGTCTGGAGCAGGAGCGCAAGATACAGCTGCAGGCGCTGGCCGAGCAGACCGCCCGCCGGGCGGCCGAGGCCCTGGCCAGCGATGATTCCATCAGCATTAACCTGATCGGCCGGGAAACCGTGCAGCTGGCCCCGGTGGCCGGTGTGCGTTTTCAGGATGCGGCCGATATCCAGGTGGGTCTGACCGGGGTGTCTCGTTCCGATCTGGTTATCTCGGTGCCGGTGGCGCTGCCCGATGGTGAACTCGCAGGCACGCTGACCTTGCTGGGGGATACCAGTGCCCTGCCGCGCCAGCGCCTGGAAGCCGGATTTGTGCTGGCGGTATTGTGTCTGTTGCTGCTGCGAGTGGCGGCAGCGCTGATCCAGCAGCGCCTGGTGCCAGCGCCGCCGGAACCTGCAGAAGCGGCTCCGGCAGAGCCGCCGGCACCGTCTCCGCTGGCCACGCCGGCATCAAGACAGGCACTGACCGAGCCCCTGCCGGAAGGGGCTGAGCCGCTGGCCCAGCTGCGCCTGAGCATCGTCAATTTCGAACACATTCGTCAGCGTTATACCCAGGCGGCCATGGTCGAGGTGCTGGCGGATTATCAGCGGATCCTCGACAAGGTGGCAGGTATCTACGGTGGCCGGGTTGGCCAGAAGGTGGGGGATCAGGCCGGGCTGTTTTTCTACCAGGAGCCGGCGTCTCGTTGTGCCTTTTCGGCACTCTGTGCCGGTCTTCTGTTTCTGCGGGTGGTGCGCCTGCTGGCCCCGTTGCGCAAGCAGCAGGGCAAGCCGGCACTGGAGTTCAAGGCGCTGGTGACCACTGATGGAGATCAGCAGGAAGCCTGGTCCCTGTGCGTGGCCGGGGTGCCTGGTCGGCTCAATGTCCCGGAAGGGCAGTTGGCCGCCACCGAGCTGGATGTGAAAGCCCTGTATCAACCCGAGAAGGCCCAGGTGGTCGCCGCCGGTGACCACAAGGTGCGATTACAGCCGGTGGAACAGCTGGCCCACCGCTACCAGAACCTGCTTCGGACTCAGGCGGAGACCTTGTTGTCCGAAGAGGGCGGCGAAGACGGATCCCCCAGCAGGTAGTGGCTCATGGCACGCTGCACCCGCTGGTTGAGATCCGGGATGCCGGTATTGCCGAACAGGCGATTGAATTCCAGGATGTAGGGGTGGCCATCCACCATGGCCACGTCGAACCCGGCATGGTTGATCCCCAGATAGCGAGCCATGCCTTCCACCAGTGAAATCGCATTGTCCGGCACTGTCAGGTCGGTGCGTACACGCCCTCCCTGGCTCACGTTATTCAGGAAGCCCACTCCCTCACGCCAGTAGCTGGCCAACACTTGTTCGCCGACCACCACCACACGAAGGTCGCGTACGATCGGTAGCAGCTTCTGGATATACAGCACGGATTCTCGCTCAGCGTAGTCCAGTAGTTGCTGACGGTTCTCGATGAGATAGACCCCCATGCCCTGGCTGGACCGGACCGACTTGGCCACAAACGGAAAACGCCACTGTTCCAGGACCTGGGCGATGCCGTACTTGTCGGATGCCAGAATCAGCGTCTCCGGCACATGCTCCGGGCAGGCAGTCTGCAGGGCGCGGGTCATCTCCACCTTGTCATGACCGAGGTGGTAGCTACTCAGGCTGGGGAAGATCGGCCGCTTGAGCACGTAATGCAGGCTGTTGATCTGCCAGTAGCCCGGGAACAGCAACCAGTCCGCTTCCGCCAGGGCGTCGCGATGCTGGTTCATGTGTTCCGGCTTGATATACCGCACGCCGGGCAGACCCAGGGTGCGGAAAGGATCGAAAGTGATCAGTTTCACGGAGACGATCTCAGAAGAGGTGCGCTTTTTTAAGGTGCTTTGACCAGCCGGTCAATACCCTTTGTCGGGATTCGTCCTTGGCATGGACGTTGCGGGCGGCTAGCCTTGCCCGACAAATAATGATTGGGAGAGCTGTCGTGATCTTGCCGACACTGGAAAGTGATCTGATTCTGGTGACTCACACCGAATCGGTGATGGAAATTACCCTGAACCGCCCGGACAAACTGAACGCCCTCACCGGCGCAATGTACCGGGATCTGATTGCCCTGCTGAACGCGGCAGAGGAAAGCGACGACATCCGCGTGGTGCTGTTTGCCGCCGAAGGCAAATCCTTCAGCGCCGGTAACGACCTGGTGGACTTCCTCAATGCCAAGCCCGGTGAAGTGGGCGAGGCAGCCAATTTCATCAAGGCCATCTATGCCTTCCCGAAAGTGGTGGTGGCCGCTGTGCAGGGTAATGCGGTGGGCGTCGGCACCACCATGTTGCTGCACATGGACATGGTGGTGGCGTCCGAGGATGCCAAGTTTATTACCCCCTTTGCGGATCTTGGCGCGGTGCCGGAAGCCGGTTCTGCCAAGCTGTTGCCGGACTGGCTGGGCTACCAGCGGGCCGCCCGCATGTTGCTGCTGGGCGAGCCCATGCTGGCACAGGAAGCCTTCGAGGCCGGCCTGATCGCCAAGGTCGTGAGCCGTGAGGAACTGCAAGCCACCGCTCGCGGCTGGGCGGCCTCCTTGGCAAAAAAACCGCCCCGGGCCCTGCGAGAGAGCAAGCGCCTGATGCGCCAGGCGATCAGCAAGCCGCTGCAGGATGTGCTGGAGGAAGATCTGGCGCTGTTTGGCGAGATGCTGCAGGGGGATGAGGCCAAGGCAGTGTTGGCGGCCATGGTGAACAAGAGCAAAGGGTAAAAAGCAGTTACAAGTTGAAAGTTTAAAGTTGAAACGCGGATTGGCGTGGCAGGGAGTTTGTCCTCCGTGCCCGCGATTCCGGGGCTGGCCGACAAGGACGGGGCGGCTTTTCGCTTGCTTTGGGCGCGGGCCGGGCCGTTGAGTTACCAATGATCCTGCCTGCGCTTTTCAACTTTGAACTTTGAACTTTCAACTCAAAAAATTCCCGCATCCAGCCCCGCCGCCAGATACATCCCCAACTCTTCCGCCTGTTGCTCGAAATCATCCTGCCAGTCCCCGCGCAGCACCATCGGGTCCTGCACCCAGTTCCAGCGCAGGCCGGTAACGATGCTTTCCACCGCCCGGCGAGTGCCGGTGCCGTCCTGGCCCGCACGGATATAGAGGGCGCAGGGCAGGCCCTGCTTTTCTTCCAGAACCGGGTAGTAGCTGCGGTCGAAAAAATCCTTCAGGGCGCCACTCATGTAGCCCAGGTTTTCGGTGGTGCCGAGCAGGATGGCATCACAGGCCATCACATCCTCGGGCCCTGCTTCCAGCGGTGCCTTTACGGTCACGGACACGTTCTCGATATCCTCATGACCAGCGCCCCGGGCGGCAGCGTCACGGAGCTTCAGCGTGTTCGGTGAGGGGGCGTGGGCGACGATCAGCAGGTTTTTCATGGTCTCGCAATTCAACGCGGTCGATGATGCCAGCATATCAGTTTGGGCCGGGCTTTCTGTAGGCGCGTCGCTTGACGCGTGACAACGGCCTGGCCTCGAAGCAACGGTAGGAGCACCTCTTGAGGTGCGAATCCGAGCCTTGGCGAAGGAGGCGGTAGGCCGATGGCAATGCATTCTGGACGTGCAGCTGTTTCATCCCTAATCGTTGTATTGCGTCTGTTCGCACCTCAAGATGTGCTCCTACAAGGGAGTCAGGGTTTGCGAGTGCGAGAGTTATGTCTCAACATAATTCAACGGCAACGCCGCCGTATCCACCACCCGCCGCATGACAAAGCTGGAATGCACACCGCTGACCCCTTCGATGCGGGTGATCTTGTTGAGCAGGAAATGCTGGTAGCCATCGATATCCGGCACCACCACTTTCAGTAGATAGTCGGCCTCCTGGCCGGTGACCAGGTAGCACTGCTGCACTTCCGGGTAACTGGCGACCTTTTCCTCAAAATTGGCAAAGCGTTCCGGGGTATGGCGGTCCATGCTGATCTGGATGATCACGGTCAGGTCCAGGCCCAGTTTGCGTGCGTCCAGCACGGTCTCCCTCTTGAGAATAATGCCAGCAGCTTCCAGCTTCTGTACCCGCCGGGAACAGGGGGAAGGGGACAGCCCCACGGTTTCCGCCAGCTGCTGGTTGGTCAGCCCGCCGTTGTGCTGCAGGGCTTCCAGGATGCGCAGGTCGGTGCGGTCCAGTTTTGCTAATGCCTGCTTGCTCATGATGATATTTGTCCTGTTTTGCATTTTTTGCGCAATATTATTGCCAATAAAGCCAATTGTAGATGAAAAAAGCAAGCACATTGCCGGTTTGCTGCCGTAAAGTATCTCTCGTGGGGCGATGATGCGAACCGTCAAAAGCGGGCCGCCACTCTTCGCTGCCATCCGTGCCTACCGGCGCGCTGATCGATACCCGAGATCACAGACAACGAGTTGTTAGTTCAATCCTGCCGACACCCTTCGGATTGGATTAGGAGTTCACCCGGGGGGCAGGCCATGCCCCTTTTTCGTTTGAGGATTCGACATGAGCTTTGATCATCGCAAATACCAGCCCTTTCCGGTCATCGACAAACCCGACCGTCGCTGGCCCAGTCAGCGTATCGAGAAAGCGCCGCTGTGGGCGGCGGTGGATCTGCGTGATGGCAACCAGGCGCTGATCAAGCCCATGTCCGTGGCGCAGAAGCGCCGCTTCTTCCAGATGCTGGTGGAGCTGGGTTTCAAGGAAATCGAGGTGGGCTTCCCCTCGGCCAGCCAGATTGATTTTGATTTCTGTCGGGCCCTGATTGAGGAAGACCTGGTGCCGGATGACGTGCACATTCAGGTGCTCACCCAGGCCCGGGAAGAATTGATTGCCCGTACCTTTGAGTCACTCAAGGGCGCAAAAAATGCCATCGTGCATATCTACAATGCCACCTCGCCCACCTTCCGCGAGCAGGTGTTCAGCGTGGACAAGGCCGGCTGCAAGGCCATTGCCGAGCGTGCTGCCGGCTGGGTGAAAGCCTGTGCCGAAAAGCAGCCGGAAACCCACTGGAGCTTCCAGTATTCCCCGGAAACCTTCAGTGCCACGGAAACCGATTTCGCCATCGAAGTGATCGATGCGGTGAATGCGGTATGGCGCCCGGACCAGGGTCAGCGGGTGATCATCAACTTGCCGGCCACGGTGGAGGTGAGCACGCCCAATGTGTTTGCCGACCAGGTAGAGCTTGTACATGAGAACATTCAGCATCGTGAGCACGTGATCATCAGCGTGCATACCCACGATGACCGAGGCTGTGGTGTGGCGGCGGCGGAAATGGCTGTCATGGCCGGTGCAGATCGAGTGGAAGGCACCTTGCTGGGCAACGGCGAACGGACCGGCAACATGGATCTGGTCACCGCCGGGATGAACCTGTATAGCCAGGGCATCGATCCGCAAATCGACTTTTCGCGGATGAAGGAGATTGTTGCCTTGGTGGAGGAGATCACCGATATCCAGACCTACCCGCGCCATCCCTATGCGGGCGATCTGGTCTTCAGCGCTTTCTCCGGCAGTCATCAGGATGCTATCCGCAAGTGCCTGGCCCGCTACCAGGAAGGCGATATCTGGCAGGTGGCCTATCTGCCCATCGACCCGGCGGATGTGGGCCGTCGCTACGAGGAAGTGGTGCGGATCAATTCCCAGTCCGGCAAGGGCGGTGTCGCCCACGTGCTGGAGCGGGATTTCGGTATCGACCTGCCGCGCTGGTTGCAGCAGGAACTGGCCGGGGTGGTGCAGAAAGATGCGGAGGAAGATGGTGGCGAGATCACCAGCGAGCGGGTACATCGTCGCTTCAACAGTGATTACCTGAACGTGCCCATGGGGTGGATGTTGCGCTCCTATGACCTGAACCGCAGCAACGACCAGGTGCAGGCCCAGATCAGCATTGGCGATGCCAGCCAGCCGGTGACCCTGTTGTCCGGCCGTGGAGATGGGGCCATGTCGGCATTGGTGGATGCGCTCAACCGGCGTATCGGTGGCGAGGTGAAGGTAGTGTCCTTCGATGAGTATTCATTGGGTGACAACACCGAAGCCAACGCCATGGCCTGTGTGCGGGTGCAGGTGGGGGACACGGTGCAGAGTGCCGTGGCCACCGCGGCGGATACTACTGCGGCTGCCTTGCAGGCGATCCTGTCGGCTGTGGGCAGGGTGCAGGAAGGCAGTGAACAGTTAATAGTGAATAGTTAACAGCGGCGCGGGCTCGCGTCGAGTGAGCAGAAAGCGAAGAGGCCGCGCTCCGGGTTGGGGTGCGGCTTCAACGGTCGGCGGTTAGTGAGACTTGGCGGCCTAGCCCAGAAAGGCGTTCAACACCCGCCCCAGCAACTGTCGGGCATCCTCAAACCGTTGTCCGTCCGCCAGCATGCTGGCGCGGGGTTCCACCCAGGGACCGTCGGCCAGATCCTCCGGGCAGGCATCGCACAGGGCGGCGGCATTGTCGGTCTGCAGCTCCAGGTGAAACTGCAAGCCCAGCACGTTATCCCCGTAACGAAATGCCTGATTGGCGCAGCCTTTGCTTTCCAGCAGGTGTACGGCGCCGTCAGGAATGGCAAAGGTGTCGCCGTGCCAGTGCAGCACCGGCGGGGCACCGGCAAACAGTTTGCCGATGCTGTCAGACTGGCCGGCGCTGGTGGGGTAGACCGGAAACCAGCCGATTTCCTTGTCCGGGTTGGCGGTTACCGGGGCGCCCAGCACGCGCGCTATCAGTTGCGCGCCCAGACAGATTCCCAGCACTTTCTTGCCCGCGGCGATGCTGTGGCGGATCAGGGCCTTTTCCGGCGCCATCCAGGTATGGTCGCAATCATCATCCGCTCCCATGGGGCCGCCCATGACGACCAGTGCGTCAAACTCGCTGATGTCAGGGAGTGGGTCGCCCTGAAACAGCAGTGACCGGCTGATACTGACGTCACGCTCCCGGAACCAGGTTTCCATGGCACCCAGTTGCTCGAAAGGCACATGGGACAGGTAATGGACACGCATGATCGTTCCCTCCGACACGCCAGCGGGCGGTTACAGTGCGATGGCCTGGAACCCGGCCAGGGGCTGGTTGTTGGCATCGAACAGGGTGAGCAACTCGCCGTCGATACGGAACTGGCGGGAGGCTTTCAGGGCCTGCAGGAAGGCCTGCTCTCCCTCCATGTCAGGACACGCCTTGCGGGTGGTGGCAATGGCGCCGAAGGATAGGCTGTCGTCGTCGTGCTGGTAGCTCCCGTTGAGACCATTGCAGCCGGCATGGCCGCGGACCTTGCCTTCGCTGTCCAGGGTCAGATAGGGCGCTTGCTGCGAGGCCGGGTCCAGGATCTCGTTGCCCAGAGCGCTGAGCTGCCAGCGGGTGTTGATCAGATCTGCGCCGGGCAGGCGGCAGTTGTCATTGCTGTTTTCCAGGGAAAAGCTTTCCACAATGATGCCATTCTGGGTGCTGCCTTCCTGCTCGCCGGGGATCTTGCGCAGCAGGCCGCTGACAGTGACCACGCGGGGTTGCAGGGGGTAGTTGCGGGCACCCCGGTAGGCGTCGATCAGGTCCTCGCGTTGGGGGCCAGCCAGCTGCAGGCGGCGATCGGTATTGCAGAGCATCAGGCTGGTGGTGCCGTACTGGTATACCAGAGCGCCGCGCAGGGTTTCGCTGGCGGTCATCACCGCACTGAGCGGCAGGGTGATATCCGCAAACTGGTTCTGGTTAACGGTCAGGGGGGTGGGCTCCGACTGGAAGAACAGGCCGCCATCGGAGAGGATCTGACTGCTCACCTGATAGGTGCTGTCCGCGTTCACTGCGGTGGCCGGGTAATAGAGGCGAAAAGGCACGCTGTCTGCGTCGCTGGTGAGGGGCATCAGCCGACGGATCACGGTGTTGTTGTCGCTGGAGAGCAGGGATACGGTCAGCACGGCCTTGTCGGGGAGCTCGCTCTCCACAGGCAGTTCCACCTTGCCACTCAGGTGGCCCACAGCGTTGTTGGCCCGTTGGTAGTCACCGCTGAACAGGGGGAGGGCGTCGGGGTCCTGCTCTTCGCTGGAAGGAGTGGATGAGGTCAGGCTGAGAGTATTCTGTTGCTGTTCGCCGCTGGCACTCTGGGTCTCTACGGCCAGTCGACTGTTATCCAGATAGCGGAAGGTGAAGGTGCCATCGTTGTTTTCCCAGGTCAGGCCCTGGCGTTGCTCGTCGGCGGGAAGATAAAAGTCACCGTTTTCTTCCAGCACCAGTATCTGTTCACCGTTTTGCCAGGCCCCCACCAGCGGATTGCCGGTTTCCTGGGTGGCCGGCGGTGAGACCGGAGTGCTGTCGTTGTCGCTGCAAGCCAGCAGGGTCAGGCTGGTCAGACAAAGTACTGCAAACTGCTTCATTGCGAGGTTCCTTGGCGGTGTTCCGGGTCAGAGGCGGGGGGCAGTGGCAGGTTGCCCGGGTCGGGAATGCGCACTATCGCCATTTGCTCCTGAATCCATTGGGCCCGTTGTTGGACGTAATCGGTGGGGCCCTTGAAATCGTAGTAGTTGGGGCGCGGCAGCATGGCTGCCAGTTGTGCTGCCTGGACCATGCTCAGGTCGGCGGCGCTGACCTGAAAATAATGTCGGGCAGCGGCTTCCGCTCCGTATATCTGGTGGCCCCACTGGGCCACATTCAGATAGAGCTCCAGAATGCGGCGTTTGCTCAGGCCTATTTCCAGCATCATGGCGATCAGGGCTTCCTGAACCTTGCGCACATAGCTGCGCTTGCCGGAGAGATACAGATTCTTGGCAAGCTGCTGGGTGATGGTGGAGCCGCCTGCCACCGGCTTGCCGGCTTCCAGATTGCGTTGCAGGGCATAACGGATGCCCTGCCAGTCAAAGCCGCTGTGGCTGGTGAACTGGGCATCCTCGGAAATCAGTACCGAGCGCTTCAGGTAATCGCTGATCTGGTCGTAGTCCCGCCAGTATTGCTGTACCTGTCCCTGGGCCTTGGCCCGCTCCATATAGGCACTGCCTTGCGGGTTGTGGTGCTGCAGGCGCAGGACCTGTCCCAGATACCAGAGCTGGGACAGGGCAAAGGCCACGAACAGCAGGGCCAGGCATTGTAGGGCGCGGTAGCGGAGCGTCATGGTCTGCAAAGCCGGGTCGGCGATACTCCTTAGCGGGCCAGCAAGTAGCAAGCCGGACAAATGTTCGGGTCAGGGGCTCACTGATAGTCACCCAATTGTCGGTGAAAGTTCCGGCTTTGTCAGGTGATGCTGGCAAGTCCGCAGTGGCCAGTTCAAAAAGTGAGCAGGGGATAACAATAACCGACAACGGACGTGAACCATGCAGGCTTTGCTGATTGGGGCAGCCATGGGGGTGCTGGCCCTGGTGGCCATTTTATTCCGCCGCGAGCGTGCCGCCCGAACTGTGCTGGCGGCACGGGAAAAACGCTACCGTCTGACCATGGAGCATTCGGCCATTCCCATGGCGTTGATGGGGCCGGATGGCCGGTGGTTGGCGGTAAACAGGGCGCTTTGCCGGCTGAGCGGATATCGGGAGGAGGAACTGCTGCAGAGTTCTTTCCAGCAGTTGATCTATCCGGATGACCTGCAGAATGATCTGCAGCAACTGGGGTCGTTGCTGTCCGGTCGGGTCGACAGCCTGCGGCTGGAAAAGCGATATATCACCCGGACCGGTGAGCTGGTCTGGGTTCGCCTGTCTATTGCCGGAGTATCAGAGGACGGGCGTGTTCGCTATCTGATCGTTCAATGCGAGGATATCCAGGCCGCCAAAGAGGCGGAGCATGCCCTGGCAGAAAGCCGTCGTCAGCTGCAACTGGCTCTTTCCGCCGGCGGTGTGGGCATCTGGCAGTACAACACCGTCACCGGCCGACTGGACTGGGATGAGCGCATCTACGAGATGTATGGCGTCAAACCCGGGCAGGAGGGGGATGGCACCCTGAAAATCTGGTACGACCGCATTCATCCGGATGATCTGGCCCTGCTGCGCCCCCGTCTGCAACAGGTGATGCAGGCCCCGGGCGAGCTGGACGGCGAATTTCGCATCCTCACCCCTGCCGGGGAAGAACGTTATATCCGCGCCCGGGCGGAAACCACCCTGATCGGCCCGGACAAAATCCCGCTGATGGTGGGCACCAACTGGGATGTGACCGCCGAACGGGCCATGCAACATTCCCTGGCCCATGAAAAGGAAAGCCTGCGGGTGACCCTGAATTCCATCGCCGATGGGGTCATTGCCACGGATCATGATGGGCGGATTACCTTCATGAACCCGGTGGCGGAATCGCTTACCGGCTGGCGGGAAAGGGAGGCAGAAGGGGCCCCCGTGGATACCGTGTTGCAGCTCACCGATGAAGAGGGGCGACCGACGCGGACCAACCCCATCGCCGTGGCCCTGCGCGGCGGTGACATGTGCTTTCTGCGCGAGGATTGCTTTCTGCTGAGCCGCGATGGCAGCCGCTATGAAATCCAGGATTCCGCAGCCCCGGTGAAGACCGGCGACGGCGAAGTGAAAGGCGCGGTGATGGTGTTCCGTGATGTGAGCGCCCGCCGGGCCATGCAGAAAAAGCTCCGTTACCACGCCACCCATGACGCCCTTACCGGCCTGACTAACCGGCGGGAATTCGAAAACACCCTGCAACAGACTCTGGATGAAGGGGGGGTGGAACAGAGCGTCCTGTGCTTTATCGATCTGGACCGCTTCAAGGTCGTCAACGACACCGCCGGCCATGTGGCCGGCGATGCCCTGTTGCGAGAGTGCGCCCGGGTGATTGGCCGACAGATACGGGATGAGGATGTGGTGGCCCGGCTGGGGGGCGACGAGTTTGGCCTGCTGCTGCACAACTGCCCGGCAGACCGGGCGGTCCAGATTGCCGAACGCCTGATTGCCGCCCTGGGTGAGATCCGCTTTGCCTGGAAGGATTCTCTCTACGATATCGGTGCCAGCGTGGGGCTGGTGCAACTGGACGGCAACCTGATCAGCGTGGAAGAGGCCATGAGCCGGGCGGATGTGGCCTGCTATGCGGCCAAACACCGGGGCCGTAACCAGGTCTCCGTGTACACCCCGGATGACAGTGAGGCCTCTCGCCGGCACCTGGAGCTGCAGATGGCCGCCGGGCTGCGCGAGTCCCTGGAGTCAGACCGTTTTCTGCTCTATGCCCAGGAAATCCGTCCCATCGGGGGCGAAACCGCTGCCTCTCATTATGAGATTCTCCTGCGCCTGCGCGATCGCAACGGCGACATTCTCAACCCGGGGGCCTTTATCCCGGCGGCAGAGCGTTACCAGATGATGACGCACATCGACCGTTGGGTGCTCACCCAGCTGCTGGTGACGCTCAGTGACGAGCTGGCTGCGCTGCCCAATTTGCATCTGGCGGTGAATCTGTCAGCCACTTCCCTGGATGACCCCACCTTTATCCCGTTCTTGGAGGATCTGCTCGACCGCAGCACGGTGGCGCCGGAGCGGCTGACCTTCGAGATCACCGAAACCACCGTGGTCAACCAGCTTTCCAGTGCCAGCGAATTACTGGCGCGGATTCGCGAGAAGGGCAGCAAGGTGGCCCTGGATGACTTTGGCAGTGGTTTCAGTTCCTTCAATTACCTCAAGCACTTCCAGGTGGATTTCATCAAGATCGACGGCAGTTTCGTCCGCAACCTGCTGTATTCCAGCGTTGACCGCACCATCGTTGAATCCATCAGCGAAGTGGCGCATCGGCTCGGGGTGAAAACCGTGGCGGAGTATGTGGAAGACATCGCCATGATTCCGGTGCTGCAGGAGGCGGGGGTGGATTTCGTGCAGGGCTACGCCATAGGCCGGCCCCAGCCCCTGTCTCTGTTGTTCGAGCAGCTTGAAGGGTTGTCCCTGTCGCGCCACCGGCAACTGCGGCTGGTCAATCGGGACGCCTGATACGGCGAAGAAGCCGTTGGCTCCTTGTGAACGAGGCGCCAGCAATCCTTTATGGCTTCTCAACCAGGTTGGGCGGTGTCAGGCTGTCATCCGCCTGCCACTTTTCCAGCTCCCGCGTCATGGAGGGCTGGGTGGTCTCTTTCTGCAGGTCCCGGGCCTGTTGCTTGAGCCGCCCGCCGGCATCATCGCTTCTGCTGCTGCCGCCGAGCCGGGTCTGCGGCACACTGCTCAGGCCGTCATAATCTACCCCGTAGTGATAGTCCTCCTCATAAACATCATCACCACGGATGTAGTCGTAACCTTCGGCATGGACCATGCCGACCAGTAGACTGGCAGCCATCAATACGATTCGCACCATGGGTTTTCTCCCTGTCTGTCCTTACCGGGTGGGACAGATTGACCCGGGCCGGGTTCCTTCACCCGGCGGCCACTCCCATGACGGCATTCTTGAACTTTCAGATGTTGCGGGAGAGGTCGTGAAAGTCGGAATCATTCTGGGTGACCAGCTCAGCCTGTCCCTGCCCACGTTGCAGGCGCTGGACAAAACCCGCGACCGGCTGGTGATGGCGGAGGTGCCCGCCGAGGCCACCTACGTGGGTCACCACAAGCAGAAGATTGCCTTTATCTTCAGTGCCATGCGCCACTTTGCCGCGGACCTGCGCGAGGCGGGCTGGCAACTGGACTACCTTGCCTATGGCGAGCATGACCACACCAGCCTGCTGGATGTGCTGGTGCCGGTCTGTGAATCCGCCGAAGAGCTGGTGGTGACCCACTGCGGCGAATACCGTTTGCAGCAGCAGATTGAGGCGCAGTGGCCCCGCCAGTTGCCCTGTCCGGTCACCTGCCTGCAGGACAGTCGGTTTCTCTGCTCGCCGGCGTTCTTCCAGCGCTGGGCCAGTGGCAAGAAACAGCTGCGCATGGAGTTTTTCTACCGGGAAATGCGTCGCCACACCGGCCTGCTCATGGAAGGGGATGAACCGGTGGGTGGCCAATGGAATTTCGATGCCAGCAACCGCAAGGCCTACAAGGGGGAGGTCCCCTTGCCCGTGGACCTTTCCTTCCCCCGCGATGCCATCGACAGGGAGGTGCTGGCGCTGGTGGAGCAGGCGTTTCCGGAACACCTCGGCAACCTGACGGATTTTCGCTGGGGCACCACCGCCGCCCAGGCGCAACAGGCGCTGGCGCACTTTATCCAACAGCGCCTGCCGCACTTCGGTGATTTCCAGGATGCCATGGTCACCGGGGAAGACACCCTGTTCCACAGCCTGCTGTCGCCGTATCTGAACATTGGCCTGCTGGACCCGCTGGCGGTCTGCCAGGCCGCCGAGCAGGCCTGGTGGGATGGCCTGGCGCCGCTCAATGCGGTGGAGGGGTTTATTCGCCAGATACTGGGCTGGCGGGAATATGTGCGGGGAATCTACTGGCTGCTGATGCCGGATTATGCCGCAGAAAACCGGCTCAACAATCAGCGTCCGCTACCCGGTTATTATTGGAGCGGCGACACGCGCATGCACTGCATGTCGGAATCACTGCGCAACACCCTGGACCATGCCTACGCCCATCACATCCAAAGGCTGATGGTCACCGGCAATTTTGCCCTGCTGCTGGGGGTGCTGCCGGAAGCCATTTGTCAGTGGTACCTGGAGGTGTATGCGGATGCCTACGACTGGGTGGAGTTGCCCAACACCCTGGGGATGGTGATGCATGCGGATGGCGGTTATCTGGGTAGCAAACCCTACGCAGCGTCCGGCAGTTACATCAATCGCATGTCCGACTATTGCAAGCACTGCCAGTACAACGTCAAGACCGCCAGCGAATCGGACAGCTGCCCGTTCAACTCCCTGTACTGGCATTTCATTCATCGTCATCGCGGCCAGTTCCAGCACAACCACCGCATGCGGATGATCTATCGCAACCTGGATCGCATGGATCCCGCCAAGGTAAACGCCATGCTGGATCGCGCAGAGCAGTTGCTGGCAGACCCGGAGGCTCTGTGAGCCGCGGCTGGAAGGGCAACAAGGCGGCGCTGCCGGAGAAAACCTGCCCGGTCTGCCAGCGACCTTTCAGTTGGCGTCGCAAGTGGGCGCGGCACTGGGAGCAGGTGGTGTACTGCAGTGAACGCTGTCGCCGTCAGGGGAGGCCGCAATGATTACCGTGGTCTGGTTCCGGCAGGATTTACGCGTGAAAGACCAGCCGCTGCTGCAGCGGGCGGCCAGCCTGTCGCAGCCGGTGCTGGGCCTGTACCTGTTGCCCGATCATTGGCTGCAAGCGGACGCGGACGGTATGGATCGGCTGGGGTCGGCCAAGTCCGCCTTTCTGCTGGAAAGCCTCGACGATTTGCAGGCGCGGCTGGCCCAATTGGGGGTGGCGCTGCAGTGTCTGCGGGCGGACCCGGTGACCCTGTTTGGCCACTGGCATGCCAGCCAGCCTTTGCAGGTGGTGACCGCGGTGGCCCAGGCCCCGGAAGAAGCCGCCATGATTGCCGCACTGCGACAGGCCGGCATCCGGGTTGTCGAGGAAGAGACCCAGACCTTGCTTGCCGCCGGCGCCTTGCCCTGGGAGGGAGCGTTCCCGGCCACCTTCAGCCGTTTCCGGCGCAAGGTGGAGACCCGGGACGGCGTGCCGGTCACATCACCGGACGGTCCTGCGCCGTCTCTTCTAGCCGCCCAACCCTTGCTGCCCCCAGCCTTTGCCGAACCGGCCCGCGAACTATTGGCGTTACGCTGCCAGCATTGGCAGCGAAACTCCCGGGACTACTTTTCCCTGAGCGGGGGAGAGCAGGCCGGTCTGCAGTGGCTGGAACATTATCTGTTTGAAACCCGCAGCGTGGACCACTACAAGCAGACCCGGAATCAACTGATCGGCGAACATTACTCCAGCCGTCTGAGCGCCTACCTGGCCTGGGGCAATGTGTCTGTGAGGCGGGTCTGGCAGCGCATTCTCGACTATGAGGCCGTTCAGGGTGCCAACCCGGGCAGTGAATGGCTGCGGGTGGAATTGCTGTGGCGGGAGTTTTACCACTGGTCGCTGCGGGAGCATGGGGCGCGGGTGTTTCACTATGCCGGTCTCAATGACGAGGGACCGGGACAGCCAGAACCGGCATCGTTATTGGCCCGGGAATACTGGCAGCGTTGGTGTCAGGCCGAGACCGGGCTGCCCTTTATCGATGCCAACCTGCGCGAACTGATGGCCACAGGCTATGCCTCCAACCGGGGGCGGCAGAACCTGGCCAGCTTCTGGGTGAACGATATGGGGCTGGACTGGCGTCGGGGCGCCCGCTGGTTTCAGCATTACCTGGTGGACGATGATGTGGCTTCCAACTGGGGTAACTGGGCCTACATCGCCGGCGTGGGGCACGACGCCCGGGGCGGTCGACGCTTCAGTCCCACCCGCCAGTGCCAGCAGTACGATCCCCGGGGCGAGCATCTGCATTACTGGTTGCCCGCCCTGCGGCCACTCTCTGCGCGTCAGTGTTTGTCACTGCATTTCACCTTTGGCCGGGCGGATCCGCTGCCCGATTACCCGGCGGCCATGCTGCCGCTCCCCGCTGCGGACCGGAAACTGGCATGACGGTGCAAGTGGTCTGGTTCAAGCGCGACCTGCGCGTACACGATCACGGCCCGCTGGCCCGAGCCTGCCGGGAAGGCCCGGTGTTGCCGCTGTATATCCTGGAGCCCGCGTACTGGCAGCAGCCGGACACCAGCCTGCGGCAATGGCGTTTTGTGGCGGAAAGCCTGCGGGATCTGCGCGGCCAGCTGGCCCGGCTGGGGTTGCCGCTGTGGGTGGTGGAAGGGGAGGCCGTCTCCGTGCTGGCGAGTCTGCAACACCGGCTTGGTGACATGGTGCTGCACAGTCATGAGGAATACGGCGGCGCCTGGACCTACGCCCGCGACCGGGCTGTGAAGCAGTGGTGCCGGGAGCAGCGAGTTCCCTGGCATGAGGAGGCGCCTTTTGGCGTCCAGCGCCCCTGTCTGGATCGGGATCACTGGGGCGCCCACTGGCAGCAATTCATGACCCGTCCCCTGGCCACGCTGCCGTCCCGTATCCAGGCGGCAGCCTCCGCCGATCCCTGGCCGGATTTGCGCATCGCCCGAGGTGCAGACCGTTCCGACTGCCCGGGGCGTCAGCATGGTGGCACCGATACGGCGGAACCGGTCTGGCAGAGTTTTCTGGAGCGGCGGGCACGGGGTTATCGCGGTGGCATCAGTGCCCCGCAGAAAGCGGAGCACTGCGGCGCGCGTATCAGCCCCTATCTGGCCTGGGGCTGTCTGAGCCTGCGCCGGGTCGTGCAGGAGACTTGGGAAGCGCTGGAGCAGGAGGAGGATCCGGCCCTGCGAGCCGGTCTGTCCGCCTTCGAGTCACGCCTGTGGTGGCACTGCCACTTTATCCAGAAACTGGAAGACCAGGTGTCCATGGAGACCTGCAGCGTGCACCCGCTGTTGCGTAACCTGCGTGATGAACCGGGCAATCCGCAGTGGTTGGCGGCCTGGCAGAGCGGCCATACCGGCTGGCCGCTGGTGGATGCGGCCATGCGTTATCTGCACCACCATGGCTGGATCAACTTCCGCATGCGCGCCATGCTGGTGTCCATGGCCTGTTACCCGCTCTGGCTGCACTGGCGGCAACCGGCGTTGCATCTGGCGCGCCTGTTTGTGGATTACGAGCCGGGCATCCATTTTCCCCAGGTACAGATGCAGGCCGGTGTCACCGGCATCAATGCGCTGCGCATGTACAACCCCACCTTGCAGGCCCGCAAACTGGACCCGGAAGGCACCTTTATTCGCCGTTGGGTGCCGGAGCTGGGCAAGGTCTCGTCCACCTGGATTCATCAGCCCTGGCAGATGGGGCCGCGCCAGCAACGGGACGCCGGCGTGGTGATCGGGCAGGATTACCCGGCACCGCTGGTGTGTTTCGACACGGCCGTGCGCGAGGCCCGTCAACGACTAGCCCAGGCCCGACAGCAGGCCGGTTTCCGGGACGAGAGCCGGGCCGTCAATCAACGCCATGGCAGCCGCCGGCGTCGCCCTCGCCGCGGCCGCAAAGCGGATGATTCCCAGCTGTCCCTGTTCTGAGGAGGTACTGGCGGTTCGTTAGATATTCCCTATCGCCATGATAAGAAGTTTCAAATTTAACTATCAGGGCAGATTCCCCATTCTATTGCTCGTTGAAACGAATCGATAAGCCAACCTAGGGAGTCTTGACCACATGGCACTGATCAACAGCGAAATCCAACCGTTCAACGCCACCGCCTTCAAGCAGGGCGAGTTTGTCGACATCTCCGAAGCGGATGTGAAAGGCAAGTGGGCCATCTTTTTCTTCTATCCCGCCGACTTTACCTTTGTGTGCCCCACCGAACTGGGTGATGTGGCTGACAAATATGACGAGCTGCAGAAGCTGGGCGTGGAAGTGTTCTCCGTATCCACCGATACCCACTTCACCCACAAGGCCTGGCACGACACCTCCGAGACCATCGGCAAGATCAACTACTACATGGTCGGCGACCAGACCGGCACCATCACCAACAATTTCGGTGTGATGCGTGAAGGTCAGGGCCTGGCAGATCGTGCCACCTTCCTGATCGATCCGGATGGCGTGATCCAGGCCATGGAAATCACCGCCGAAGGCATCGGCCGTGACGCCGACGACCTGATGCGCAAGGTGAAAGCCGCCCAATACGTTCGCAACCACCCCGGTGAAGTGTGCCCGGCCAAGTGGAAAGAAGGCGAACAGACCCTGGCGCCTTCCCTGGACCTGGTCGGCAAGATCTAAACCAGTCCGTTGCCTCCCTGTCCTTCTCCCTCACCGGGAGAAGGGTTGGGGCGCCCATCCCTTTGCACTGTCACCCATGAACAAGGAAAGGAACAGACATGCTCACGAATGACATCCTGCAAGCCCTGAAAGGCTATGCAGCCAACATGCAGAAAAAAATCACCTTCGTGCTGCAGACCGGTGCGCACGATAAGCGCGATGAACTGGTGACGTTTCTCTCCGACATCGCCGGTGTCAGTGACAACCTGGCCTTCGAGGAACGGGACCTGGGTGATGCCCTGCGCAGCCCCCTTTCCTTCCTGCTGGAGGCGGACGGCGAGGACACCGGTATCCGTTTTTCCGGTATTCCGGCCGGCCACGAATTCAACTCCCTGGTGCTGGCGTTTCTGCATGCATCAGGTACCGACATCAAGCTGGATGACAGCCTGCAGCGCATGGTCGCCAACGTGAAAGACGACCTGCATTTCGAGGTGTTCATCAGCCTGAGTTGTCACAACTGTCCGGACGTGGTGCAGGCGCTCAATCAGTTCGCCTTGCTCAATCCGCGCATCAAGACTGAAATGATCGACGGCGGCCTGTTCCAGGACACCGTGAAGGCCCGCGACATCCAGGGTGTTCCCAGCGTGTACCTGAATGGCAAGCTGTTCGCCAATGGCAAGGTCACCGCCGCCGAGCTGATCGACAAACTGCTGGCGTTTGATCCGGCCATCGCCCAGGCAAGCGCCGGGGAAAAACTGCCGCTGCAGGACGTGACCGTGATCGGCGGCGGCCCCGCCGGCGTGGCGTCGGCCATCTACAGTGCCCGCAAGGGTCTGAAAGTCACCCTGATTGCCGACCGTATCGGCGGCCAGGTGAAAGACACCATGGATATCGAGAACCTGATCTCGGTGAAGAAAACCACCGGCCCGGAACTGTCCGGTGCCCTGCACGCCCACATGAACGACTACGATGTGACCGTGAAGGAACACCTGAAAGTGGCCGAGGTGCGCAACGGCCAGATCAAGACTGTGGTGCTGTCCTCCGGCGAGGAGATCGACACCAAGACCGTGATCGTGGCAACCGGTGCCAAATGGCGTGAGCTGGGTGTGCCCGGCGAGAAAGAGAACATCGGTAATGGTGTGGCTTACTGCCCGCACTGCGACGGTCCCTTCTTCAAGGGCAAGGACGTGGCGGTAATCGGCGGGGGTAACTCCGGTATTGAAGCGGCACTGGATCTGGCCGGCATCGTCAAATCCGTCACCGTGTTTGAATTCATGCCCGAGCTGAAAGCGGACAAGGTGCTGGTGGACAAGGCCGAGCAGAAGGCCAATATCACCATTCACCGCAACGCGGCCACCCGTGAAATCAAGGCCAGCAACGGCAAGGTCAGTGCCATCGAGTATCAGGACCGGGCCACGGAAACCGTCCATGAATTGCCGCTGGAAGGGGTGTTCGTGCAGATCGGACTGGTGCCCAACAGTGATTTCCTGGACGGGGTAGTGGAACGCTCCCGCTTCGGCGAGATTGTGATCAATGAGAAATGCCAGACCTCAGAGGAAGGCATCTATGCCTGCGGCGATGTGACCACGGTGCCCTACAAGCAGATCGTCATTGCCATGGGCGAGGGTTCCAAGGCGTCCCTGGCGGCCTTCGAATATCTGATGACCCAGGGCGACCGTCTGCAAGACTTGTACGAAGGTGAGCAGAATCGCGACGCGCAACAGGATGCTGCCGTGGCGTGATCCTGCGGGCCTAACCCGAGAACGAAAAAACCACCGCAAGCGGTGGTTTTTTCGTGTCCGGGGGTGGGGTTAACGCGGGTTTGCCAACAGCGTGTAAGCGCCGGAGCCGCTTTGCGCTGTGACGCGCCAGCGGTAGGTGCCGCTGCCCACCGAGCCGTTCAGGGTCGCCACGCCGTTCTGCGGCTGGGCGCTGCCCACCTGGGACCAGCTACAGCCGAAAAAGAGGAAGCAGCTACGTTGCTCCAGGGCCAGCGAGAAGGCACCATCGGCCGGGCTGTACAGGAAGGCTTCCACATTGCCGCCACCGTAGCTGAAGCCACCGGAAGGCAAGGTGACCGAGCTGCCATTCCCCAGGCTGCCCTCATAGCGGGTGCAGCTTGGGCAGGGGTTGCTGGTGTCCTCGCTGATCACGCCTTTATCAATGCTGGCGGTCTGGTTGGCGGTGTCGGTGACGGTTAGGGTCACGGTAAAGCTGCCGGCAGTGCCGTAGTCGTGACTGATTTGCTCGCCACTGGCCACGTTGCCATCACCCAGGGTCCAGTCCCAGGCCGCCACGCCATTGTCATCGCTGCTGCCGCTGGCATCGAACTGGCACACCGTGCCGCTGCACTGGGCAGTGAACGCGGCCGTGGGCAGGCGGTCCGTCACGGTACCGCCATCGTCTTCATCCACCTGCAACAGGCGATTGGGGGACTGGTTGCCCGCATTACTGATCATGCCGGTCGCACTGCCATCCACCAGCGCGGTGAAAACCTGCTGTGGGCTGGCACTGGGGTTGGCGGCCAGATACAGGGCGGCGGCACCGGCGGCGTGGGGCGCTGCCATGGAGGTGCCGTTCAGACGTGCGGTCTGGCTATCGGACTGATACCAGGCCGAGGTGATGTCGCTACCCGGCGCAAACAGATCCACACAGGCGCCGAAATTGGAAAACGAGGAGCGCTGGTCCGTGCGGGTGGTGGACCCCACGGTCAGAGCCTCGGCCACCCGGTTGGGAGAGCCGTTACAGGCGTTGGTGTTGTCGTTACCGGCGGCCACCACCATGCTGACACCGGCGGCCACGGCGTTACGCACCGCAGTGTCCAGGGCGCTGGACGCGCCGCCGCCCAGGGACATATTGGCCACCGCGGGTTTGCGGTGATTACCGGCTACCCAGTCCACCCCGGCGATCACGCCGGAGTTGCTACCGCTACCGTTACAGCCCAGGACACGCACGGGGGCAATCTTTGCCTGCTTGGCCACCCCGTAAACGGTGCCCACGGCGGTGCCGGCCACATGGGTGCCGTGGCCATTACAGTCGTTGGTGTTGGCCGGGTCCACGCTGCCGCCGCCAAACAGGAAGCCGCCGCCGCTGCTGACGAAGTTACGGCCCGGGCTGACCCGCCCGCTGAATTCGGTGTGGCTGGCGCGCAGGCCGGTGTCGATCACATAAACGGTGACATCGTTGCCGGCGCTGTTGGGGTACTGATAGCTGCCGTCCAGGGGCAGTGCGGGCTGATCCACCCGGTCCAGGCCCCAGGTGGCATTTGCCTGGGTGGCGATGGCCTGCACCCGACGGTCCGGTTCCAGTCCGATCACTCCGGGCACCAGGCCCAGCAAGCTGGCCTGTAGATCCGTCAGCCGCACGGTCATGCCTGTGAGTGCATGCTGGTAGGTATAAATCACTTCGCCGCCACCCACGGTGGCCAGCAGGGTGCGGATGGCGGTGGTCAGATCGGTCACCCCCAGCTGCTCTATGATGTTCGGGGCCAGGGTCACAATATATTGATTATCAATGACCTGGTTCTGCGTTTGCGCAGCATATGATGGTGTGTCGTCGGCCCATACCGGGTTAAGCACACTGCCACCCAACAGCGCGGCCAACAGGGCGCCAAGACCTGTTTTCCTATGCATAAAATATCCCTCCAGAAAGTCGTGCCCTGACGCTAATCAGAACGCAGGTATCTCTCTATGGTGCCGCTGTATTTTTTTGTTGCTTTGAAACGGGTTCAGGAAGGCGGAGCCCGCGTGATAGCTGACGCGGGCCCGTTTTGTGATCTGGGTGTGAAGGCGGAGTGAGCGGCAGGTTAAAGCAGGTTTCTCAGTGCGGATACGGTTTTCCAGGCCAGCATCTGCATCCGTTGGGAGTTCACCGAGGGGCGAGCCAGGCAGGCAAAAACCATATCTCCCACCGGCCAGATGCAGATGCAGCCTTCCCGGCAGCGGATAAAGATTTCCTCGCTGTGTCCCTGGCGTAGCCCGTCCAGCACCCGGTCGCAGGCCTTTTTCATCTCGAAGAACAGGGCGCTTTGCTCGTCGTAATCCAGCCCCTCACCGATATGCAGCACCGGCATGCCGTCACTGCTGATCAGAGTGACCAGGATGATATCGGCGGACGCAGCGTGCAGGGCCTCCAGAGGGGCAGTCAGAGTGGCGAGTTTCATTATTGTTATCCATCCGGGCGGGTTGTGCAGGTAGCTTATGGCCAAGTCAGGCCTTCGGTAAAGGGCGGGATCATGCTGCACAGCCAGTGAATGGCGTGCCGGCCTGACATAGTTGCGCCAGGCCGGGCCATTCAGGCGAAAACGGTCCCCATCAGGTAAGCCGTGTACCCCACATAAGCCGTCAGCAGCAAGGCGCCTTCCATACGGTTGATACGGCCTTGCCCCCGGAACCCGTAACCGATGACGAACAGCGACAGGGTCAGCGCCGCCATGACCAGCATGTCCCGATTGAAGACTTCCGGGCCGACAGACAATGGATGAATAGTCCCGGCGATCCCCACCACGGCGAGCGTGTTAAACAGATTGGAACCCAGGATGTTGCCCAGGGCGATGTCGTGCTCGCCTTTCCTGGCGGCAATGATCGACGACGCCAGCTCCGGCAGCGAGGTGCCCACGGCGATGATGGTCAGGCCAATAATCAGGTCGCTGACCCCGAATCCATGGGCAATCTCCACCGCCCCCCAGACCAGCACGCGGGAGCTGACAATCAGCAGCACCAGTCCCGCCACCAGCCAGAAAATGGCCTGTCGCAGGGGCATGGCCCGCACGTCCAGTTCCTGTTCTATCTCGTTGGCCAGCGCATCCTCTTTCTTCTTCAGCCCCTGCCAGATCGTCCAGGCCATCAGCGCACCAAACACACCGAGCAGCACCAGCGCATCAAGCCGTGTGATTTCGCCGTCCAGCAGCTGCCACGCGGCAAGGCCAGTGACCAGCGCAAGGATGGGAAGCTCCTTGCGCAGGACCTGCGAATGCACTGCGATGGGACTGATCAGCGCGGTAATCCCCAGGATCAGGGCAATGTTGGTGATGTTCGAGCCATAGGCGTTACCCAGGGCGATGCCCGGATTGCCCTGGGACGCCGCCAGCGCGGACACCACCATCTCCGGCGCGGAGGTACCAAAACCGACCACCACCATGCCGATCAACAACGGTGGCATACCGAAATGGGAAGCGGTGGAGGCGGAGCCTTCCACAAAGCGGTTAGCGCTCCATACCAAGAGCAGCAAACCAACAGCGATAGCGGCAGTGGCCAGAAGCATGGGGGCAGGCGTTCCTTTAAGCGTTGGTGGACAGACGGGTTGTGTCAGTCATTGGATGGGCAAGCGTTCACCGCCTGCTGCGCAAAGGGCAGAAACCGAAGTGCGCTCCAAAGCTGTCAGCCTGCCCGCTAGCTTAAGGCTGAGAGGTGCCGGAATTAAAGCGATTAATGTGATTTCGCCAGAGGAGGATGGGTTCTCTTTGGTAGGCAGTCTGGCCAGCTCCAGTGTGGAGGTTGTTCCTGGTTAGGGGAGGTTAGTTTTCCCTTAGAAAAGCTTCAAAGCGGGCAGCGAGAAAGTCCCTGTTTGGCTGTAGTTGTTCCTGCTCGGGGATGCTGAGATATTTTCCGTGGAGGTCTTTAATGCCGAGTTCCAGCAAAGGACCATCGCTGGAAGCCATGACCTCTTCACTAATATGAATTGTCAGGTCTCCATCAATACCGATGAGATATTTGTCGAAAGCGCTGTGGTGAAGTTTGCTAAGTGCAATCCCGTTTTGAATGCTGGCTTCACCGCGGTCATCAGCATCTGGGATTATGTGAGCGGCATCAAGAAGGTGCGTTGTTGGTAGTCCAGTCATTGCGCATTTGTTGCTATAAGCGGTCAGAACGGCTTGTCGAAATGATGACTGATGCAACCTTGTTCGGGTTTCTCTCACCGCATAGCGACGTTCAAAAGTAGTGGGTATGGAATAGTGTCCATCAACCAGGGGAGGGAGGTGGTTTTGTGGATCATTCAGGCCCACATAGATGTTGCAGTAAGAGTGTTGGCTTCCTAGGTCTTTTATTTCGTAAATAAAGCAGGGCCATAGTGCGGTATAGAATCCGGGAGAAATTCCGTGGAAATAAATAAATGGCTGCCCCAGCTCTTTTGATTGCCAGAGGTACCGATTGGGCCCTCTGTGAACATCCCCAGCTTGCAGAGCGTAGCGGTAGTAGTCATCTGAAGACTGATAGTCATTGTATATATTGATGCGTCCCGTTCTAGGTACCACTGTTTTGATGCTTAGTGCCCCATGCTTGATCTGTGAAGGTTTGAAGATACCGTTCGCACGGCTGGCAAAATGGATTTTCTGGCCCTGGTGCATAAAGCCAGCTTCGATGGCAGCCCAAGGAATAGCGTCATCATAAAATGCATTCAACTGTTCGATTCTAGTGAATGCTGCATTGAGGATGTCTAGATCCGACATGTGAATCCTGGCTGAGATGGCGAGCTGCCAGGTTGGTGGATGTTGGGGGAGGAGGCAAGGTTTTGTGTTTTGAGAGGGGCTAAGCGTGGCACAAAAAAGGCCACCCAATAGGGCGGCCCTTTTAATTGCTGTTTGGTGGAGCCGGCGGGAATCGAACCCGCGTCCGTCAGCAATCCATCTGCAGATCTACATGCTTAGCCATGTTTATTGATTTAAGCCTTCACAGCCCAACTGGCAGGACGTGAAAGCCGAGCCCCTAAAGGTTTTAACAGCGCCATCCGGGGCGGACTTTGCTGCGAGCCTGTGTTGCGATGCTCGCCGCTCTTCCCCACAGGCAGGGTCGATTGGCGATAAGCAGGGTTTAAGCTGCTAGTGCGTAAGAATCGTCGTTTGCGATTACTTTAGTGTGCCACAAATGTTTTACGAGACTCGTGACCTTCTCGGCATGCACCACAGAATTCAGTACCGGCGTCGAATCCAGGTCGGCCCCTGTGATGGACTCATTGTAGGTGATGGGGGCAGGGAAGTCGATTAACAAGTGGGGGAGGAGCCGTTCCGGATCGGCCATGCTGTGGGGGTAAACGGCATGAATAAGGTTCGAAATGTAATCAGATTGTGAAAAGTGTTACCCGAATACACATCTCTTGTCTGACAATCAGACCCGGAATGCTTGTTTTGTCATTTTTCAGGCGCACTATACGAGTGTCACCGCGGCATTGTGTCATTGTCCGATGGTGAGGTTGAGCAAGCGATGCTCAGGTAGCCATAAGCCACCATGAAACATCCTGCTCAAAATTGTGTACCACACAATGGCTTTACAGCGAGCCTTGAAATAGACGTTATATGAAGGCCGCTGATCAAAGCATTGTCGTTCATTAAAGGAGAAAGATGATGAACACGATCTTTCGGTCAGCAGGGCAAGTTTCCGAGAAGGCACTGTCGCCTTTGAAGGCTCAGCCGCTGCTCTACAGAGCGTTGCAACTGGTATTCGCGCTGGCTGCGTATGCTGGCGGTGTGTACCTGGTGGAAATGGCGACGCCGGAAGCCCGTCTTCCGGTTGTACTGTTCGCCGTTTACTTCCTGCCTGCGGTGCTCCGCGCCTGGCTGCAGTTTTACTGGCAGCTGCGCGGCGACAGCCGGGCTCAGGGTGTAAACCCCCACCAGTCGGTGTAACGCCGTAACCGGTACAGTCTGAAGACAGTGTCAAGCGTGCAGGGGGCGGCCCGATAACCCGGGTCAGCCACCCTGCCGCATCAGACGCTGCTTCTGACGGTTCCAGTCGCGCTCCTTTTCGGTGGCGCGCTTGTCAAACTTCTGCTTACCCTTGGCCAGTGCGATATCGCACTTGGCGAACCCTTTTTTCCAATACAGGCTCACCGGTACGCAGGTGTAGCCCTCTTTCTGTACGCCACCAAAGATGCGCCCCAGTTCGCGACGGTGCAGCAGCAGCTTGCGGCTGCGTACCGGATCCGGATTGACGTGGGTGCTGGCGGTGATCAGGGGCTCGAAGCGGGCGCCGAACAGGAAGGCTTCTCCATCCTTTAACAGCACATAGGCTTCGGTCAGGTTGCCTTTACCGGCACGCAGTGACTTCACCTCCCAGCCTTCCAGAACCAGGCCGGCTTCGAAGTGCTCTTCCAGATGATATTCGTGGCGTGCCTTGCGGTTTTGCGCAATGGTGGCCGACGGCGCTTTGGCTTTTTTCTTGGCGTTTCCCATAGGCGGGCGATTATAGAGCATGCGTTTGGCGGCTGACAGGGCTTTGTCTGTCTGAGCGGGTGAGAGTTGTGACAGCCCCTTACTTGAGCCGCCCAGTTAAAAAAAAGACAATAGCGCCACGCTATCGAGGGTAATCCTGTTATGAAGCAAGAGATCAAGCCGGTCCATGGCATGTGGGCCAGCCGTTGGGTGTTTATTCTGGCGGCGACCGGGTCGGCCGTGGGCCTGGGAAATATCTGGCGTTTCCCGTATATCACCGGCGAGAACGGCGGTGGTGCCTTTGTGTTGCTCTACCTGCTTTGTATTGCGGTGGTGGGGATTCCCATCATGGCGGCAGAGGTAATGCTGGGTCGCAAGGGCGGGCTGAGCCCGATCAACTCCATGCGCAAGGTGGCAGCGGACAGCAAGGTAAGTCAGCGCTGGGCCGGCATTGGCTACCTGGGTGCGCTGTCGGCGTTTCTGATCCTGTCATTCTATTCCGCGGTGGCGAGCTGGGCGCTGTATTACGCCTGGGAAGCCGCGCGGGGTGTGTTTGAAGGCATTACCGCCACCCAGTCGGAAGCCCATTTCAACGATATGCTGGCCAACCCGGGTTTGTTGTTGGGTTACCACACGCTCTTTATGGTGCTGACCATGGTGGTGGTGGCCCGGGGGGTGAAAGGCGGGCTGGAAAAGGCGGTGCAGATTCTCATGCCGCTGCTGTTCGTGCTGCTGGTGGTGCTGGTGGGGTACGCAGCCACCACCCCGGGGTTCAACGAAGGGGTGAGCTTCCTGTTCGCCTTTGATTTTTCCAAGCTCACCGGGCAGGCGATCATCGTGGCCGTGGGACAGGCCTTCTTTACCCTGAGTCTGGGTATGGGCGCGATCATGGCCTACGGGGCCTATATGCCCAAGGCGGTGAAGGACAAGAAGACCGGTCGCAGCAAACCCGTGTCGATCATGTCCACGGTGGCGATCATTGCCCTGCTGGATACGCTTGTGGCGCTGGGTGCTGGTGTGGCCATGTTCCCCCTGTTGTTCTCAAGCGGGCTGGAAGTGAGTCAGGGCCCGGGGATGATGTTTGTGACCCTGCCGCTGGCCTTCGGTCAGATGCCGGGCGGTCTGCTGTTCGGTTCCCTGTTCTTTGTGCTGGTGGTGTGTGCCGCCTGGAGCTCGTCCATCAGTCTTGGTGAGCCGGTGGTGGCCTGGCTGGTGGAGCGCGGGCTGAAGCGGTCAATGGCTGCGCTGGTTGTGGGCCTGGGAGCCTGGCTGCTGGGTGTGGGATCGGTGTTGTCCTTCAATGTCTGGAAAGACCATACCTTCCTGGTGGGCACCTTCTTCGACAATATGGAGTTCCTGTCCACCACGGTGATGCTACCGCTGGGTGGGCTGCTGATCGCCATCTTTGCCGGCTGGGTGATGAAGGAGACCCAGGCGCGCAAGGAGCTGGCCATGCAGAACTTCAAGCTGTATCTGGTATGGCGGGCACTGGTACGGATTTTCTCTCCGGCAGCGGTTGTGGTGCTGTTTGTCTATTCCATCTGGGCGACCTTTGCGCCGGAGGAAGAGGCCCGGGCCGAAGAGCCTCCGGCTCAGGAGCAGACGGAGGCGGCCACTGGGGACGCGCCGGCACAGGCCTCTGCTGCGTCTTTGCCGGAAGAGGGTGGCACCGACGTGCCCGTGGAGCAGGAGTCTCCCTGATGGCGGACGATGCGCGAATTCATGTGGAAGTGGCTTATGCCCTGCCGGACAAGCAGCGTCTGATTGGCCTGGATGTGCCGGAGGGTACCACCATGCTGGAAGCGGCCAAGCTGTCCGGTATTGAGGAGCAGTTCGAGGGGCTGGTACTGGACAAGGCGCCCATGGGGATTTTTGGCAAGGTGGTGGCCAATCCGGCTGGGCAGGTGCTCAAACCCGGTGAGCGGGTGGAGATTTACCGCCCGCTGCAGGCGGATCCGAAGCTGAATCGCAAGAAGCGGGCGGCGGAAAAGGCCCGTTGATCCAGGCTGTCAGGCTGCAGGCTGGCCCGGGTCGCTGGGTTCCTGGGGTTGGGTTTCCGGATCCGGGGCCTGTTGCTGGGTGGCAGGGGCCGGCTCCGGGGTGACGTCTTCCCGCTTGCGCTCTTCCAGTTTGCGCTGCAACTCCCGGTCCTGTTGCGAGCTGGTTTTCTTGCGGAAGTCGTCGATGACTTCGCCTTCGTGCCGGCTATAACTGCCGTTTTCGAAGTGCAACACAATCTGCTGACTCACGTTGTCGCCCTTGCCGGGGCGGTAGGTCATCAGATAAAACCATTTGTCAGGCGTGAAAGGGTCTACCAGGGTTGGGGCGCCCAGCACAAAGCGCACCTGCTCCGGGCTCATGCCAGGCTGCAACTCGCCGAGCATTTCCTCGGTGACAAAGTTACCCTGCGGGATATCGATCCGGTAGACACCGGGAAAGCGCAGGCTGCTGCAGCCAGTGACGGTCAGCAGGGTTGTCAGAATGAGGGCAACTGGAATTCGTGGCATGGTTTTTCGACTTCACTAAGTGTTCGGGCGATAATACAGACTTGCAGTAGCGGTACAAGTTTCCCGCTTTTTTTCATCGCCCTGGATCTGGGGCGGCCCGGACTTGGGTCCGGCGCCGCGGTAAAGTGACGGATTCAGGGGCATCGCCACCTTTTGGCATATTGGAGCATACGCATTGGATAATCAGGATCTCAGAAAAGCGGGCCTTAAAGTGACCCTGCCGCGGGTGAAAATCCTGCAGCAACTGGAGAAGTCCGAAGAGCGCCACCTGAGCGCGGAAGACATCTACAAGTCGCTGATGGACGCCGGCGAGGATGTGGGACTGGCCACCGTCTACCGGGTACTGACCCAGTTCGAGCAGGCGGGCATGGTGCTGCGCCACAACTTCGAGGGCGGCTCCGCCGTGTTCGAGTTGGCGGACGAAGACCACCACGACCACATGGTGTGCATGGAAACCGGTCAGGTGATCGAGTTCATGGATGAGGTGATCGAGAAGCGCCAGCACGCCATTGCCGAGGAACACGGCTACGAAATCATGGACCACTCGCTGGTACTGTACGTCAAGCCGAAGAAGTGATCCCGCGCCCAGGCCCAGGTGGCCTGGGTAGGGTGGATTAGCCGCAGGCGTCATCCACCCTACGTGGTGCGCCGACGTTTGTGCGCTGCCTGGGCGCTGCCGGTTATCCGACCCTCTGCCCGCGCGCCGCTGTTAACGATTCACTATTAACTGTTCACTGCCTTTCTAGGCTGCCTGGGCCTTGCTCAGCATCTCTTTGGCGTGGTTGCGGGTGGATTCGGTGATTTCCACGCCGCCCAGCATGCGCGCCAGCTCTTCGATTCTCGCGTTGTCGTCCAGTCCCTGGATACGGGTGTGGGTGGTGTCGTCACCCTGAATCTTGTGCACCTGCCAGTGCTGGTGGCCCTGGCTGGCTACCTGGGGCTGGTGAGTGATGCACAGTACCTGGGCGTGGCCGCCCAGCTCGCGCAGCAGGCGGCCGACGATCTCGGCCACGCCGCCGCCCACGCCCACATCCACCTCATCGAACACCAGGCTCGGCACGGTCAGGTTGCGGGCGCAGATCACCTGGATGGCCAGGCTTACCCGTGACAGTTCCCCGCCGGAGGCCACCTTGCCAAGCGGTTTCAGGGGTTGGCCGGGGTTGGCAGAGAACAGGAACTCCACCTCTTCCAGGCCATCGGCGCCAGGGGCGCATTCGCCCAGCTGGGCGTCCAGTTTGGCCGCTTTCATGCCCAGGGCGGTGAGCTGTTTCTGGACCTGCTGGGTAAGAGTCTGGGCGGCGGTGCGGCGGGCCTTGCTGAGCTTGCGGGCGCTGTCCATGTACTGCTGCTGGGCCGCAGCCTCCTGCTCAGACAGGGCATGCAGATGCGCGTCCACATTGCCCAGGGCGTCGGATTCCGCCAGCAGTTGGCGATGGTGTTCCACCAGCTCTTCCGGACGGATGCGGTGCTTGCGTGCCAGGGTATAGCTCTGGCTCAGCCGTTCTTCCACCTGGGCCAGGCGTTCCGGATCCAGGTCCAGCCGTTCCAGATAATGCCGCAGGTCGTCGGCGGCGGCCTCCACCTGCAGGCGGGCAGACTCCACGGTGTCGGCGATGGTGGCCAGGCCTTCATCCTGATTGCGGGCCTCGTCCAGCCAGTGGCTGACCTGGCTCAGATGGTCGTTGCAGGTGCCGTCCTCGCCCTCATAAAGCGCGTTCAGGGACTGCTGGCAAGTACGAATCAGACTTTCCGCATTGCCAAGCCGTTGTTGTTCCTGTTCCAGCTGCTCCAGTTCGCCTTCCTGCAGGGCCAGACTATCCAGCTCTTCCAGCTGGAAGCGCAGCAGCTCCTCCTTTTCGTTCTGCTCGCGGGCCTGATTCAGGGCGTCGTCGTGGGCGCGGCGAGCTTTTTGCCAGGTGCGCCAGTGATCGCGGACGGTGTTGGCCAGCTCCCGGGCCTCGGCGAAGTTGTCGAGAAGCTGCCGGTGAGCGTCCTTTTTCATCAGTGCCTGGTGCTCGTGCTGGCTGTGGATGCTGATCAGCCGTTCGCCGAGCTCACGCACTTCCGCCAGGGGGGTGGGGGTGCCATTCACGTAGGCCCGTGAGCGTCCATCGGCACGCACGGTGCGGCGCAGCAGACACTGGTTATCATCGTCCAGCTCCCGGTCGGCCAGCCATTGGCGAGCGGCCGGGTTGTCGCTGAGATCAAAGGTGGCGAGCACTTCCGCCCGGTCATGGCCGTGACGGACAATGCTGGAGTCGGCCCGGTCGCCGAGGGTCAGGCCCAGGGCATCAATGATTACCGATTTGCCCGCCCCGGTTTCCCCGCTGATCACGGTGAGACCGTTTTCCGGCTCCAGCTCCAACTGGTCCACGGTGGCAAAGTGACGAACGCTCAAATGGGTCAGCATGGTATCTCTCCGAAACGGGCAGACAGTGTAGCGACTAGCGGTTGGCCGGGGCCTGTATCACCTGGGTGCCGGCCAGTAAGTCATGCAGGCAGCGGCGATCACCGCGGAAGATCATTAGCGGGTCAATCAGCATGATCAGATTGACGCCGGGCACCTGAGCCAGCACGTGAAACAGCAGGTAGCGCAGGCCATACAGTTTACCGACAGGCACCGCGTTCTGCTCCATGCCGACGATTTTCATGCCCAGCAGCCATTTGCCGATAGTCTGCTGGCGATTGAACAGCAGCCAGCCCTGCACGGCCAGGAAGATCACTTCGCCGACGATAAACCAGACCAGGGTGGTGGTCAGATCGAGCACGCCGCTATTGGCCATCATGTCGGCCCAGGCGCCGGAAAAAAACACGATGGGGGCAATAATGGCAAGCTGGACCAGGCCATCAATGAGGGCGCCGAAAAATCGGTGCCAGCGGCTGGCTAGCACCGCATTGTCCGCCGACGGGTGAGGTGGCGCTTCGGCGGCGGGGCTCTGGTAGGGGTTGTTGCTGTCGGTCATGGTGACATCCTTGTGGTGACAACTGTTCGTTTGGTCAGTGTTTCTAATAGTAGGGGATTCCGGGCGTGAGTGTAAGTCCCGCTCAACTCCTGACGATAACCCTATATAATGTCGTCCTGATTTTCTGTTACATATACCGCTATGACGAAGCTGGATCTCAACGAACGCAAACAACGACTGCTAATGGCGCTGGTGGAGCGCCATATCCGCGATGGGCAGCCGGTGGGTTCCAAAACGCTGGCAGCAGGTAGCGGACTGACGGTGAGCCCGGCAACTGTCCGTAACATCATGGCGGAACTGGAGGATCTGGGCGTACTGGCCAGCCCTCACACCTCTGCCGGTCGTGTCCCTACGGAACTGGGCTACCGGCTGTATGTGGATTCCTTGCTGGCCTCCAGTGTCATGGAGCGCCCGGATCACAAGTCCCTGAAAAAGGAGCTGCGCCAGCTGCTGGCCCCGGAGCAATCCCCCCAGGAGCTGATTGCCCAGGCGTCACGGACCCTGGCGGAGCTGACCCGCATGGCCGGGTTGGTGGCGGTGCCGCGCCGGGAGGTGACAACCCTTCGGCAGGTGGAATTCTTGCCGTTATCGGGCAAGCGGGTGCTGGTGGTGCTGGTGGTCAACCGCTCCGAGGTGCAGAACCGCATCATTCATACCGATCGGGACTACGACGAAGCAGAATTGCGCCAGGCCGCCAACTATATCAATCACACCTATGGCGGCTGCGATCTGAACAGCATCTGCGATGGCCTGCTGAACACCATGAACGCGGACCGGGCGCAGATGGATGTGTTGATGCGTACTGCCATGGAGGTGGCCGACAAGGCCCTGCGCAGTGAGCCGGAGAGTTCGGATTATGTGGTCTCCGGCGAATCCAACCTGCTCAAGTCCGCAGAAGCGGACAATCTGCATCAATTGCGGGACCTGTTCGACGCCTTTAATCACAAGCGCGATATCCTGCATCTGCTGGAGCGCTCCATGAAGGCGGACGGGGTGCAGATTTTCATCGGCCGGGAATCCGGCTTCCAGCCGTTCGAGGATTACTCGCTGATCTCGGCTCCCTACAAGGCAGATAACGGGCCCGTGGGCGTCCTCGCCGTGGTCGGCCCCACGCGGATGGATTACGAAAAGGTCATCCCCACCGTGGATATCACCGCCAAAATCCTCTCGGCGGCGCTGACCCAGCTTTAGGAGCCAGCCTGCTGGCTCCCACGGATTATTTGCGATTTAAGCAGTTCGCCAGCTTATTCTCCCGAGCGTTTGTGCGCGGCCATCAGCGCTTCAGAGTCACCCTCTGTCATCCCGCGCCGCTGTTAACTATTCGCTATTAACGGTTAACTGCCTTTCCTGCCCCCTTGAATCCCGCCCGTTTGTTCCCATATCTTTGCCCGCTTTCCTGGAAAAGCCCGGATTGGGATGTGGAGTTAACAATGAGTGAGCAGGAAAAAGACCCGAAAAACGCCGAGCCGCAGGTAGAGACTGCCGAAGAGCAGCAGGCGGCCCAGGCTGAGGCTGCCAATGCGGAAGCCGAGGCCCCTGCGCCTGAGCAGCCCTCGGCTGAAGAACAGCTGGCTGAAGTGGAAGCTGAGCTGGCCAAGGTGAAAAAAGCCCTGGGTGAGGCGGATATCCGTGCCCAGGCGGAAATCCAGAATGTGCGCAAGCGCGCCGAGCGGGATGTGCAGCACGCCCACAAGTTCGCCCTGGAGAAATTTGCCGGCGATCTGCTGAGCGTGGCGGACAACCTGGAGCGTGGCCTGGCTGCCCTGGATGCCAACGATGATGCCTTGCAAGGCGCCCGTGAAGGTATCGAGCTGACCCTCAAGTCCCTGCTGGATGCCTTTGCCAAGTACAACCTGGAGCAGATCAGTCCGTCGGACGAGCCTTTCAATCCCGAGTTGCACGAGGCCATGACCATGGTGCCGGTGCCCAATGTGGAGCCCAATACCGTGATTGAGGTGCTGGAAAAAGGCTATCAGCTGAATGGTCGCCTGATCCGTCCGGCCAGGGTGGTGGTCAGCAAGGCTGCCGAGTAAGCAAAAAGGCACTCTGGCCCCTTGAAACGGCATGAAGCACCGCCATATAGAGGCCAGACGAGTTGACAATTCAACTGCCCGGTTTGCCGTCAGGGAACCGGCTGGTGTGAAGGAGAAAGAGAGACATGGGTAAGATTATCGGTATTGACCTGGGTACGACCAACAGCTGTGTGGCCGTACTGGAAGGGGATAAAGCCAAGGTTATTGAAAACGCTGAAGGCGCGCGTACCACGCCGTCCATCATCGCCTACACCGACGACAAGGAAACCCTGGTCGGTCAGTCTGCCAAGCGTCAGGCGGTGACCAACCCGGAAAATACCCTGTACGCGGTGAAGCGTCTGATCGGCCGTCGCTTTGAAGACAGCGTCGTTCAGAAAGACATCAAAATGGTCCCCTACAAGATCACCAAGGCCGACAATGGCGACGCCTGGGTGGAAGTGAAGGGCGAGAAAATGGCGCCGCCGCAGATTTCTGCGCAGGTGCTGAAGAAAATGAAGAAGACCGCGGAAGACTATCTGGGTGAGGCCGTTACCGAGGCCGTCATCACCGTGCCCGCGTACTTCAACGATTCCCAGCGTCAGGCCACCAAGGATGCCGGTCGCATCGCCGGCCTGGACGTGAAGCGTATTATCAACGAGCCCACCGCGGCTGCCCTGGCCTATGGCCTGGACAAGAAAGGCGGCGATCGCACCATCGCGGTCTACGACCTGGGTGGGGGTACCTTCGATATTTCCATCATCGAGATTGCCGAAGTGGACGGCGAGCACCAGTTTGAAGTGCTGGCCACCAACGGTGACACCTTCCTGGGTGGTGAGGATTTCGACCTGGCGCTGATCAACTTCCTGGCGGATCAGTTCAAGGCAGATTCCGGTATCGACCTGGGCGGTGATCCGCTGGCCATGCAGCGTCTGAAGGAAGCGGCCGAGAAAGCCAAGATCGAGCTGTCCTCCGCCGAGCAGACCGAAGTGAACCTGCCGTATATCACCGCAGACAGCACTGGTCCCAAGCACCTGGTGGTGAAAGTGACCCGTGCCAAGCTGGAATCCCTGGTGGGTGATCTGGTGAGCCGTTCTCTGGAACCGTGCAAGACGGCACTGACTGATGCGGGCGTGAAAACTGCCGATATTACCGACGTGATTCTGGTGGGTGGTCAGACCCGTATGCCGCTGGTGCAGAAGAAAGTGACCGAGTTCTTCGGCAAAGAGCCGCGCAAGGACGTGAATCCGGATGAAGCCGTTGCCATGGGCGCTGCCATTCAGGGTGCGGTACTGAGCGGTGATGTCACCGACGTGCTGCTGCTGGACGTGACCCCGCTGACCCTGGGTATCGAAACCATGGGCGGTGTGATGACGCCGCTGATCGAGAAGAACACCACCATCCCGACCAATGCGTCCCAGGTGTTCTCCACTGCGGATGACAACCAGACCGCTGTGACCGTGCATGTGCTGCAGGGTGAGCGTAAGCAGGCGGCACAGAACAAGTCGCTGGGCCAGTTCAACCTGGAAGACATTCCGCCGGCACCGCGCGGCATGCCGCAGATCGAAGTGACCTTCGACATCGACGCCAACGGTATTCTGCACGTGGGCGCGAAAGACAAGGCCACCGGCAAAGAGCAGTCCATCCAGATCAAGGCCTCCTCCGGTCTGACCGATGAGGAAATCGATCAAATGGTGAAGGACGCCGAAGCCCACGCGGACGAAGACAAGAAGTTCGAAGAGCTGGTGCAGACCCGCAACCAGGCGGACCACTTGGTGCACGCCACCAAGAAGACCCTGGAAGAGGCCGGTGACAAGGCCACCGACGAAGAGAAGGAAGCCATCACCAAGGCCGCTGACGAGCTGGAAGCCGCCGCTAAAGGCAGCGACAAGGATGACATCGAAGCCAAGATCAAGGCGCTGTCCGAGGTCTCTGCGCCGCTGGCCGAGAAGCTGTACGCCGAACAGGCGCAGCAGGCCGAGGGTGCTGCCGATGCGGGAGCCGGTCAGCAGAAAGCGTCCGGTGATGACGTGGTCGACGCCGAGTTTGAAGAAGTGGACGACGACAAGAAGAAGTAAGCCGTCGGACATCCCGGTGCCGCGCCCAGGCGCGGTAGCCGGGAGATCCGCGCAACTTCTTTATTGCCGGCGACCTGCCGGCGTTTTTGTGTGACGGGACTGATTCAAAAAGGCCCACTATGTCCAAGCGTGATTATTATGAAGTGCTGGGGGCGTCCAAGGATGCCAGTCAGCAGGATTTGAAAAAGGCCTATCGACGTCTGGCCATGAAGTACCATCCGGACCGTAACCCGGATGATCAGGAGGCGTTGGCCAAGTTCAAGGAAGCCAAGGAAGCCTACGAGGTGCTCGCCGATGAGCAGAAGCGGGCAGCCTATGACCAGTTCGGCCATGCCGGTGTGGATGGCCAGGCCGGTGCTGGCGGAGCCGGCGGCTTCGGCGGTGGTGGCTTTGGTGACATCTTCGGCGATATTTTCGGCGACATCTTCGGTGGCGGCGGCGGTGGTCGTCGTGGCCCGGCTCGGGGTGCGGATCTGCGTTATACCCTGGAGCTCACCCTGGAACAGGCTGTGCGCGGCTGCGAAGAGAAAATTCGCATCCCCACCTGGGATAGCTGCGAGGTCTGTCACGGCAGTGGTGCGAAAGAGGGGTCCCAGCCAGTTACCTGTAACACCTGTGGTGGCATGGGCCAGGTGCGCATGCAGCAGGGTTTCTTTACCGTGCAGCAGACCTGCCCAACCTGTAAGGGTGAGGGGCAGATCATCAAGGACCCCTGCACTAATTGTGGTGGCCAGGGCCGGGTGCAGAACACCAAGACCCTGTCGGTGAAAATCCCTGCCGGTGTGGACACCGGTGACCGGATCCGTCTGGCGGGGGAAGGCGAAGCGGGTATGCACGGTGCTCCGGCTGGCGATCTGTATGTTCAGGTGGCTGTGCGCGAGCACGATATCTTCCAGCGCGATGGGGCCAACCTGTTCTGCGAAGTGCCTATCAGTTTTGTCGATGCCACCCTGGGGGGCGAGCTCGATGTGCCCACCCTGAATGGCAAGGTGAAACTGAAAGTCCCGGCGGAAACCCAGAGTGGCAAGCTGTTCCGTTTGCGCGGCAAGGGGGTGACTCCGGTGCGCGGCGGTGGCCCGGGGGATCTGCTCTGCAAGGTAGTAATCGAAACACCGGTGAAACTGTCCGGTGAGCAGAAAGACCTGTTGCGCAAATTCCAGGAATCCCTGGAAAGCGGGGGCAATCGCCATAACCCGCGCAAGAGCAGCTGGTTCGAAGGGGTGAAGCGTTTCTTCGACGCCAAATAATCCTTTCTCCCAGCCTGATAAAAAAGCCCGGTGCCCCAAGCCCGGGCTTTTTTTGTGGTGATCAGGCAATAGTCTGAAATTTGACCGCTTTCGTTGCCGCTTTATCCTTCCCTGCGATATTGTGCATAAAAACAACAATAACAGAGGTAATCATGGCTGCGCGGCGACTGGCAGGGATGCTGGGGACTATGTTGTGTTGTCTTCCCCTTTCTTTATATTCGGCGCCTGTGGATCAGGCTCACCAGCGTGCACGGGCTACCTTTGCCCAGAAGGCGCCGCTGGCGCTGGATGACCAGGTGCTGGATGCGCCCTGGGTGTCGGCGCCCTTCGAGGCTTCCGCGTACACCTACACCTTCGATGAAATTCGTCAACACTGGTCCACCTTTATGCGGGGCCTGCGCATCCCGTTCCCGTCGCCGGACTACTTGAAGGCACGTTATCAGCGGTTCCCTTCCCTCTATCGGGACCTGCGTTACCAGGATGACAACTGGGAGCAGCACAGCCGCAATGTGCTTGAGGTCTGGCAGGCCTTTTTCCGGGGCGACTTCCGCCATGCCCGCGAGCTCGGCAAACGCTATGGCGGGTATGCCCGGGTGCCGGGGCTGGTGGCGCAGATTATCTATGCCACCTACCTGGCGCCGAGCCACACCGAGAAACAGCAGCTGCTCCAGGAGGCCATTGATCAGATGGCCTGGTTTGGTGAGCAGGTGGCGATCCTGCCAGGGGAAGAGTCCCTGACAGCGGATTACTGCATGCTGCGTCTGGGGTTTGGTTATGCGGTGGCGCGGCTGGCGGAGGATGAGTCGGTGCCGGCCACATTGCAGCGTAATTACGCGGCCATGGTGATCAATGCAGCCACCGAGATTCTGGCAGTGGAGCCGTCCCATCCGTTGGCGCTGTCGCTGAGCGCCGCCTTTGAGGCCAATGTGCTGCGCCGGGTGGGCAAAGCGGCGGGCAGGCTGACACTGGCGGCGGATAGCGAGGATGCCACGCAGCCTTTTGAGTTGTCGCTGGCGGCAGTGCCGGATCTGGCGATTGTGCGGTATGAGTATGCCAACAGCCTGCTTTATACCTACCAGGATGAGGCCGCGGGGCGGGCGTTGGCACAATTACAGAAGGCCGCCGATTTGCCGGCACGGTTTTCCATGGAGTGGCTGGATCGGGCCTATGCCCGCAAGCGCTTGCAGGAGGTGCAGGCCTGGCGTGACAGCGGTATGAGTTTCCGGCGTTTTGACCGCAAGCGGCGCAAGTTCATGCGCAAGGAGAACATCAATCTCTACGCGGTGACCCGCCCGCCCTTTCTGGTAGACTAGCGGCCTTCAGTCGTTTTGCTGTGGCCGGGCTCGAAGGAGTCTGCCGCAGTGCAATTTCCAAGGAAGTAGCATGAAAGTAGGCATTATCGGTGCGGCCGGTCGCATGGGCCGGATTCTGATTGAGGCCACTCTGGCCAACCCGGATACCACGCTGGCAGCGGCGGTGGATGTGCCCGGTTCCAGTCTGATCGGCGCCGATGCCGGTGAGCTGGTGGGGCAGGAAGCCAGCGGCGTGCGGCTGGCGGATGACCTGAACAAGGTGGTCAGGGATGCCGATGTGTTTATTGACTTTACCGTGCCGGAAGCCACTGCCCGCAATGTGGAAATCTGCCGCGCGGCGGGCACCAAGCTGGTGATCGGGACGACCGGGCTGGATGAAAACCAGAAGGCTGCCCTGCGGACCGCCAGTGAAGAGATCGCCATCTGCTTCGCGCCCAACTACTCCATTGGTGTAAATCTGTGCTTCAAGCTGCTGGAAACCGCCGCCCGGGTGATGGCGGAAGAGGCCGACATTGAGGTGATTGAGGCCCATCACCGCCACAAGATCGACGCTCCCTCCGGTACGGCGCTGCGTATGGGAGAGGTGGTGGCCCAGACCCTGGGACGTGACCTGAACGAATGCGCCGTCTATGGGCGTGAAGGTCGTACCGGTGAGCGCGATCGTCAGACCATCGGTTTCGAGACCATTCGTGCCGGGGACATTGTTGGCGATCACACCGTCATGTTCGCCGCAGACGGCGAGCGGGTGGAAATCACCCACAAGGCCTCCAGTCGCATGGCCTTTGGCCGCGGGGCGGTCCGGGCCGCAGCCTGGTTGGCCAGCCACGACAAGGGATTGTTCGACATGCAGGATGTGCTTGGTCTGGCGGGTGAAAGCGCCGGTTGGGGCAAGGCCTGAGAAAGCCCCGGGGCTGCCAGCGGTCGGTTGCGCCCGGCAAAGGGTGACATTTGCCGGCTGAGCCCCTAAAATAGCGCGCAGCCCGTGATGGGCGTGCGGGGCACTGATGACGAATTTCATGAAAAAGCGAGGTGGAGCAATCCATCTCGCTTTTTTGCGAATGTGCCCTGCCGCATATCTCCCTATATTCTTACCAGCCTGGAGGTTGCGTTGACGGTTCCCGCCATTCTCGCTCTTGAAGACGGAAGCATCTTTCGGGGTGTTGCTATCGGTGCCACGGGTCAGACCGTGGGTGAAGTGGTGTTCAACACCGCTATGACCGGCTACCAGGAAATCCTTACGGATCCCTCCTACGCCAAACAGATTGTGACCCTGACCTATCCTCATATTGGCAACACCGGTGTGACGCCCGAGGACGAAGAGTCCGCGCAGATCTGGGCGTCCGGCCTGGTGATTCGCGATCTGGCCATGACGGTCAGCAACTGGCGTAGCCAGCAGTCCTTGCCGGACTACCTGCGCGACAACAATATCGTGGCCATTGCGGAGATCGATACCCGCCGCCTGACCCGTATCCTGCGGGACAAGGGTGCCCAGAACGGCTGCATCCTTGCCGGCGATAACCTGGATGAGTCCAAGGCACTGGAAGCGGCCAAGGCCTTCCCGGGGCTCAAGGGCATGGATCTGGCCAAGGAAGTCACCGTCAGTGATGCCTATACCTGGACCGAGTCCACCTGGGATCTGGAAAAAGGCCACACGGAGGGCGTCGATAGCCGCTTCCATGTGGTGGCCTATGATTATGGCGTCAAACGCAACATCCTGCGCATGCTGGTGGAGCGCGGTTGCAAGCTCACGGTGGTGCCGGCGCAGACCCCGGCCGCTGACGTGCTGGCCATGAATCCTGATGGCATCTTTCTGTCCAACGGCCCCGGGGATCCGGAGCCCTGTGATTACGCCATCGAGGCCATCAAGGAGATTGTTGCCACCGGCAAGCCGGTGTTCGGTATCTGCCTGGGCCATCAGCTGCTGGCGCTGGCCAGCGGGGCGAAAACCATGAAGATGGGCACCGGCCACCACGGTGCCAACCACCCGGTGAAAACCCTGGCCGACGACACGGTGATGATTACCAGCCAGAACCATGGTTTTGCCGTGGATATGGACTCCCTGCCCGACAATCTGAAGGTGACGCATGTGTCCCTCTTCGATGGCACCTTGCAGGGTATTCACCGCACCGATGTGCCGGCCTTCAGTTTCCAGGGGCACCCGGAAGCCAGCCCGGGTCCGCGAGACTGTGCGCCGCTGTTCGATCATTTCATCGAACTGATGGAAGCCAGCAGCCAAAAGTAAGCCAGAGCCAGACCCGGCTTCGCCGGGTCCCTGATGCAGCCATTTACGTCTGACGGTTAGTGAACTATGCCGAAAAGAACTGACATACAAAGCATTCTCATCATTGGCGCTGGCCCGATTGTGATCGGTCAGGCCTGTGAGTTTGACTACTCCGGTGCCCAGGCCTGCAAGGCCCTGCGTGAAGAAGGGTTCCGGGTCATCCTGGTGAACTCCAATCCGGCCACCATCATGACCGACCCGGCCATGGCCGATGCCACCTATATCGAGCCGATCACCTGGCAAACCGTGGCCAAGATCATCGAAAAAGAGCGCCCGGACGCCCTGCTGCCCACCATGGGCGGGCAGACTGCCCTGAATTGCGCCCTGGATCTGGACAAGCACGGTGTGCTGGCCGAGTTCGGTGTGGAAATGATCGGCGCCACCCAGGATGCCATCGACAAGGCGGAAGATCGGCACCGTTTCGACCAGGCCATGAAAGCCATCGGTCTGGAATGCCCGCGCTCTGCCATCGCCCACAACATGGAAGAGGCCAATGCGGCCCTGGAAGATCTGGGTTTTCCCTGCATCATCCGGCCCAGTTTCACCATGGGCGGCTCCGGTGGCGGTGTTGCCTATAACCGGGAAGAGTTCGAGGAAATCTGTCAGCGTGGCCTGGACCTGTCGCCCACCAACGAGCTGTTGATCGACGAGTCCCTGCTGGGCTGGAAAGAGTACGAGATGGAAGTGGTCCGCGATAAAAAGGACAACTGCATCATCGTTTGCTCCATCGAAAACTTTGACCCCATGGGCGTGCACACCGGTGACTCGATCACCGTGGCACCGGCGCAGACCCTGACCGATAAAGAGTTCCAGATCATGCGCGACGCCTCACTGGCGGTGCTGCGCGAGATCGGTGTGGAAACCGGCGGTTCCAACGTACAGTTCGGGGTCAACCCGGACAACGGCCGCATGGTAGTGATCGAAATGAACCCGCGGGTGAGCCGTTCTTCGGCGCTGGCGTCCAAGGCCACCGGCTTCCCGATTGCCAAGGTGGCCGCCAAGCTGGCGGTGGGCTACACCCTTGACGAACTGCAGAACGAGATCACCGGCGGCAAGACTCCGGCCTCTTTCGAGCCGTCCATCGATTACGTGGTTACCAAGATTCCGCGCTTCAACTTTGAAAAGTTCGCCGAAGCCGACGCGGTGCTGACCACCCAGATGAAGTCCGTGGGCGAAGTGATGGCCATTGGCCGCAACTTCCAGGAATCCGTACAGAAAGCCCTGCGCGGTCTGGAAACCGAGTCCGTGGGCTTTGATCCCAGCGTGGATCCGTCCGCGCCGGATGCCCGCGAGCAGGTGGCCCAGTTGCTGGCCACGCCGGGCCCCGAGCGGATCTGGATCGTCGGTGATGCCTTCCGGGTCGGTATGACCGTGGATGATGTGTTCAATATCACCAAGATCGACCGCTGGTATCTGGTGCAGATTGAAGATCTGGTGCGCGCCGAGCAGCAGCTGGCAGCCACTACCTTCAGCGACCTGAGCCGTGACAGTCTTTACGCACTCAAGCGCAAGGGGTTCTCCGATGCCCGTCTGGCCCAGCTGCTGGGGGTGAAGGAAGCGGACGTGCGCGGCAAGCGCGAAGAGCTGGGTGTGCAGCCCATCTACAAGCGAGTGGATACCTGTGCGGCGGAATTTTCCACCGACACCGCCTACATGTACTCCAGCTATGACGAAGAGTGCGAGGCGAACCCGTCCGACCGTGACAAGATCATGGTCATCGGTGGTGGCCCCAACCGGATCGGTCAGGGGATCGAGTTCGATTACTGCTGTGTGCACGCCGCCTTCGCCATGAAGGATGACGGTTACGAGACCATCATGGTCAACTGTAACCCGGAGACCGTGTCCACGGATTACGACACTTCCGATCGCCTATATTTCGAGCCGGTGACCCTGGAAGACGTGCTGGCCATCGTCGCCAAGGAAAAACCCAAGGGTGTGATCGTGCAGTACGGCGGCCAGACGCCGCTGAAGCTGGCCCGTGCCCTGCAGGCCGCCGGTGTGCCCATTATTGGTACTCCGCCGGATGCCATTGACGAGGCAGAAGACCGTGAGCGTTTCCAGCAGATGGTCAACAAGCTGGGCCTCAAGCAGCCGCCCAACCGTACCGCCCGCTCCATGGAAGATGGGGTGCGTCTGGCGGAGGAAATCGGTTATCCGCTGGTGGTGCGTCCCTCCTATGTGCTGGGTGGTCGTGCCATGGAAATCGTCTACAGCGAGGCCGAGCTGCGCAACTACATGATGAACGCGGTTTCCGTGTCCAACGACTCGCCGGTGCTGCTGGATCGCTTCCTGGATGACGCCATCGAGGTGGACGTGGATGCGGTCTGTGATGGCAGCGACGTGGTAATCGGCGGCATCATGCAGCATATCGAGCAGGCTGGCGTACACTCCGGTGACTCCGCCTGTTCGCTGCCGCCGTACTCCCTGGACGAAGAGGTGCAGAACGTGATGCGCCAGCAGGCCGCCGATATGGCGCTGGAGCTGGGCGTGATCGGCCTGATGAATGTGCAGTTCGCCGTCAAGAGCGGTGAGGCGTATGTTCTGGAAGTGAATCCCCGTGCCTCACGGACCGTGCCCTACGTGTCCAAGTGCATCGGCGTGTCTCTGGCCAAGGTGGCCGCCCGTTGCATGGCCGGTACCAGCCTCAAGGAACAGGGCTTCACCGAAGAGGTCAAACCGCAGCACTACTTCGTGAAGGAAGCGGTCTTCCCGTTTGCCAAGTTCCCGAAAGTAGACCCGATCCTGGGCCCGGAAATGAAATCCACCGGGGAAGTGATGGGTGTGGGTGCCACCTTTGCGGAAGCCTTTGGCAAGGCGTCCCTGGGTGCTGGCGAAAAACTGCCGGAAAAAGGTACCGCCTTTATTTCCGTGCGGGAAGTGGACAAGCCGGCGGCCATTGATGTGGCGCGTATGCTGATCGAGCGTGGATTCAACCTGGTGGCCACCCGCGGCACCGCCAAGGTGATCAGTGACGCTGGTCTGGAAGTGAAAGTGGTCAACAAGGTGCTGGAAGGACGTCCGCATATCGTCGACATGATCAAGAATGACGAGATTGCCCTGATCGTGAACACCACCGAGGGCAAACAGGCGATTCGTGATTCCTTCGCCATCCGTCGCTCTGCCCTGCAGCACCGGGTGTTCTATACCACCACCATTACGGCGGCCCATGCGGTGTGTCAGGCGCTGGGTATCAGTGGCGAGCCGACGGTTCGCCGCTTGCAGGATTTGCACGCCCAAATGCAGTAAATCGTCCCATGGAGCGCTCGGAGCCGAGTGCTCCGGGCGGTTTCCATAAAAAGACGAGGACAACTATGCAACGCATACCAATGACCGCCAAAGGGGCCGATGCCCTGCGTGCGGAGCTGGAGAAGCTGAAGCGGGAAGATCGCCCGCGCATTACGGCTGCCATTGCCGAGGCTCGTGAGCATGGCGATCTGAAAGAAAACGCGGAATACCATGCGGCCCGTGAGCAGCAGGGTTTCTGCGAGGGGCGGATCAACGAGATCGAGTCAAAGCTGGGCGCCGCGCAGATCATCGATATCACCGAGCTGGAAAACACCGGCAAGGTGATCTTTGGCGTGACCGTCACCATCATTGATGTGGATACCGACGAAGAGAAGGTTTACCAGATCGTGGGTGACGACGAAGCCAACATCAAGCAGGGCAAGTTGAGCGTCAATTCTCCCATTGCCCGCGGCCTGATCGGCCGGGAAGAAGGTGATGTGGTGCAGATCGATACTCCCGGGGGCACCCGCGAGTATGAGGTCGACAAGGTCGAGCACATCTGAGTTGCAAGTTGAAAGGTTCAAGTTGTAAGGGAAAAGAAAAGGCGACGTTTAACGTCGCCTTTTTCATAAGGCCTGCGAGGAGGTCAGGCGGCAGTTATGCGTCCTGATAGCGCAGGATATTGGATAGTTTCGGGTTGGGTTTCTGTGCCGGCCGGTAGAGCAGGGCAATGTTGCCGATGCGCTGGATCAGCTCGGCGCTACCCTTTTCGCTCAGGGCCTGGACGATGGCGGCCCGGTCGTCACGGGTTTCCGCATTGACCTTCACCTTGATCAGTTCGTGGTCTTCCAGGCGCAGGTTCAGCTCTTCGATAAAGGTTTCGGTAAGGCCTTTGCCACCGAAAATGAGCACGGGCTTGAGGTGGTGGCCAATACGGCGCAGCCGTTTGATGTCCTGTTGCGATAGCGGCACGGTGTGGCTCCAGAGCTGCAAGGTGTCGCCAGCGGGGCGACACAGGAAATAAGGGAATGTCCGGGTTGCCCCGACAGTGGGCGTATTCTACGGGTTAGCAAATTGAAAAGCAGCCGTTACGCACAGGAACGGCAAACCGGGTGGGTGAGGTAATCTCTGATGGCGAAATCGAGCCGTTCCAAAACCAGCAAGGCCTGGCTCAAGGAGCATTTCAGCGACCAGTGGGTGGCGAAGGCCCAGGCGGAGGGCTACCGCTCCCGCGCCAGCTTCAAGTTGCTGGAAATGCATGAGAAGGACCGCCTGTTCCGGCCCGGTATGACGGTGCTAGACCTGGGGGCCGCGCCGGGTGGCTGGTCCCAGGTGGCGGGCCGGCTGATGGGTTCACACGGCACTGTCATCGCCAGCGATATCCTTCCCATGGACGCCTTGCCGGATGTGACCTTCATCGAAGGGGATTTTCGGGAAGATGCCGTGTATGAGCAAATCCTGGCGGCGCTCGGGGATCGCAAGGCAGACCTTGTAATGTCCGACATGGCCCCCAATATGAGTGGTAACAAGGGCGTGGATCAGCCGCGGGCCATGTATCTGGCGGAGTTGGCGCTGGATATGGCCGAGCGGGTGCTGGAACCGGATGGCCAGTTTCTGGTCAAGGTATTTCAGGGCGAAGGGTTTGATGAGTACCGGCAAATGCTGCTGCAGCGTTTTGACCGGGTTGTCAGCCGCAAGCCGGCCGCCAGCCGGGCCCGATCCACCGAGGTGTACCAGCTGGCGAGTGGTCTGAAATAAGCCGTAAAATGGCCGTTTTGCTGTCCGAACCGGCATTACTCAGGGTTCGGCAAATGGTGTAAGGTGTAAATTCGTTATTGTGCGCGTCAAGCGCCCGGAATTGATCGAGGTCTCCCTTGAACGACATGACCAAGAATATTGTGCTGTGGCTGGTTATCGCCGGCGTCCTTTACGTGGTGGCGTCCAGCATCAGCACCCAGCCTGCAACAACCAGTATTCCCTACTCGGACTTCATCTCGCGGGTAGAGAGTGGTGACGTGCAGGAAGCCAAGATCGGCGAAAGTGCGATTACCGGCACCTACAAGGATGGCAGCCAGTTCAAGACGGTCAAACCGCCGACCCTGGACACCAACCTGATGCCCACGTTGATCCAGAACAAGGTGAATGTGGTGGGTGTGGAGCCGGAGCGCCAGGGTTTCCTGATGCAGCTGTTCCTGTCCGTACTGCCGATTCTGATCATCCTGGCTATTTTTATCTTTTTCATGCGCCAGATGCAGGGCGGGGGCCGAGGTGGCAGTGGCCCGATGACCTTTGGTAAATCCAAGGCGAAACTGCTGGGCGAAGACCAGATCAAAACCACCTTCGCCGATGTGGCGGGCGTGGAAGAGGCCAAGGAAGAGGTGCAGGAGCTTGTGGAGTTCCTGCGCGATCCGGCCAAATTCCAGCGCCTGGGCGGCAAGATTCCCCGCGGTGTGCTGATGGTTGGCTCTCCGGGTACCGGTAAGACCCTCCTCGCCAAGGCGATTGCCGGTGAGGCCAAGGTACCGTTCTTCAGTATTTCCGGCTCTGACTTCGTGGAAATGTTCGTGGGTGTGGGTGCCAGCCGTGTGCGCGACATGTTCGAGCAGGCCAAGAAGCATTCTCCCTGCATTATCTTCATCGACGAAATTGATGCGGTGGGGCGCTCCCGTGGCGCCGGCCTGGGCGGTGGTCACGATGAGCGTGAGCAGACGTTGAACCAGCTGCTGGTGGAAATGGATGGCTTTGATGGCAATGAGGGCATTATCGTGATCGCCGCCACCAACCGTCCCGACGTGCTGGACCCGGCGCTGTTGCGCCCGGGCCGTTTCGACCGTCAGGTAACGGTGCCGCTGCCGGATATCCGTGGCCGCGAACACGTGCTCAAGGTGCACATGCGTCAGGTGCCTATCTCCGAAGATGTGGACCCCAGTGTGATTGCCCGTGGTACTCCCGGTTTCTCCGGCGCGGACCTGGCCAACCTGGTCAATGAAGCTGCTCTGTTCGCTGCCCGTGCCAACAAGCGCATGGTGTCCATGGAGGAGTTCGAGAAAGCCAAGGACAAGATCCTGATGGGCGCCGAACGCCGCTCCATGGTGATGAGCGAGAAAGAAAAGCTGAATACTGCCTATCACGAGGCGGGTCATGCCATTGTCGGGCGTCTGGTGCCGGAACATGATCCTGTCTACAAGGTCAGCATCATTCCCCGTGGCCGGGCCCTGGGTGTGACCATGTACCTGCCGGAAGAAGACAAGTATTCCCAGTCCAAGCGGGGTCTGGAATCTTCCATCTGTTCGCTCTACGGCGGTCGTCTGGCCGAGGAAATGACATTGGGCTTCGACGGTGTCACAACCGGTGCCTCCAACGACATTGAGCGTGCTACCAAGCTTGCCCGTGCCATGGTGACCAAGTGGGGGCTGAGCGAGAAGCTGGGCCCGCTGGCCTACGAGGAAGAAGAGGGTGAAGTCTTCCTGGGCAAGCAAATGTCCCAGCGCAAGAGCATGTCCGAGCAGACCGCTGAAGAGATTGACCGCGAGGTGAGGGCCATCATTGATAGCTGCTATGGCCGAGCCAAGCAGATTCTCGAGGACAACCGCGACAAGCTGGACCTGATGGCGGAAGCCTTGATGCAATACGAAACCATTGATGCCGGTCAGATCGACGACATCATGGCTGGCCACAAGCCTCGTCCGCCGAAAGACTGGCGCGATCAGGGGCCGGGCAATGGTGCCGCCACCGGCGATAAAGAGCCGGGTGACGATGCCATCGGTGGGCCTGCCAATACTCACTGATCCATGATTGAAACGCTGACCTGTGGGGCGCGGACACTAGACCTGTCCGCGCCTGTCGTTATGGGGATACTGAATGTAACCCCGGATTCCTTTTCCGATGGTGGCCGCTTTACCGAGCGGGATGCTGCCCTGCGTCAGGCGGAGCGAATGCTGGCGGATGGTGCGGCCATTATTGACGTGGGCGGCGAGTCCACCCGTCCCGGTGCGGCACCGGTGTCCGAACAGCAGGAGCTGGACAGGGTGGTGCCGGTCGTCGAGGCGCTGACGTCGGAGCTTGATGCCCTTGTGTCTGTGGATACCAGCACTGCCGCAGTGATTCGTGGTGCCGCGGCAGTAGGCGCAGGCATGATCAATGATGTCCGTGCCCTGCGCCGATCCGGGGCCCTGGACGCTGCGGCTGCCAGCGGGTTACCTGTGTGTCTGATGCACATGCAAGGAGAGCCCGGCAACATGCAGGACGATCCCCGTTACCAGGACGTCACCGCCGAGGTGGTCGATTTCCTGCGCCAACGCATTGCCGCCTGTGGGCAGGTGGGCATTCCCCGCGAACGACTGCTTGTCGATCCGGGTTTTGGCTTTGCCAAAACCGTGGCGCACAACCTTACGCTAATGCATGAAATGGCCGCTTTGCAGGAATTGGCACTGCCAATTCTGATCGGTATTTCACGCAAGTCTCTGTTTGGTAAACTGCTCGGCCGGGACGTGAATGAGCGATTGCCCGCCAGTCTGGCAGCGGCCGTGATGTGTGTTGAGCGCGGTGCAATGATCGTTCGCGCACACGATGTGAAGGAAACCGTGGATGTGGTGCGTTTCGCACACGCCGTTCGGCAATCAGTCGATAGTGAGCGCACAAAATAACTGCACAAGGAGTCGTCATGGCGCGTAAATATTTCGGGACAGATGGTGTGCGGGGCACGGTAGGGGAATTCCCCATTACTCCGGATTTCGTCCTCAAACTGGGTTGGGCGGCCGGTAAAGTGCTGGCTGCCCGCGGCGGCAGCAAGATTCTGATTGGCAAGGATACCCGTATTTCCGGGTATATGTTCGAGTCGGCCCTGGAAGCGGGCATTTCTGCGGCGGGTGTTGATGTGCGTCTGCTCGGCCCTCTGCCGACACCGGGCATTGCCTATCTGACCCGGACGCTATCGGCCCAGGCAGGTATTGTCATTTCCGCCTCCCATAACGCCTACACCGATAACGGCATCAAGTTCTTTGGCGCGGACGGCCGCAAGCTCAGTGATGATATCGAGCTGGAAATCGAGCGGCTGCTGGATGAAGAGATGTCGGTCGTGGCCACTGACCAGCTTGGCAAGGTGCGCCGGATTGATGATGCCCGAGGTCGGTACATTGAATTCTGCAAGAGCACGGTGCCTGGGCTGAACCTGAATGGCATGAAGATTGTGGTCGATACCGCCAATGGTGCGGCGTACCACATTGCCCCGGATGTGTTCGAGGAATTGGGCGCTGAGGTGGTGGCCCTGGCCAACACGCCGGACGGCTTCAATATCAACCGCGATTGCGGCTCCACGCATCCGGAAAAGCTGCAGCAGCGTGTGCTTGAGGAAAAAGCGGACCTCGGGGTGGCGCTGGATGGCGATGCGGACCGGCTGATCATGGTGGATCACAGCGGTAATCTGGTGGACGGCGATCAGCTATTGTTTGTAGTGGCCCGCGATCGCAAGGAGAGCGGGGCGGAACTGCCCGGCGTAGTCGGTACCCTGATGTCCAATTTCGGTCTTGAGCTGGCCCTGCAGGCGCTGGATATTGAGTTCGTGCGTGCCAAGGTGGGGGATCGTTATGTGATGGAGCAGCTTGACCAGCGTGGTTGGTTAATCGGTGGCGAGTCTTCCGGCCATCTGGTTTGTCTGGATCGCACGTCCACCGGAGATGGCACGGTTTCAGCCTTGCAGGTTCTGGCAGCGCTGTCACGTCGAGACCAGAGCCTGGCGGAGGCGGTGGCGGATGTGGCCTTGTTGCCCCAGACGATGATCAACGTGCGAGGCCCCAATCGTGACGGCTTTATGGACAAGCCCGAAGTCAAAACGGCCATGGCGGAAGCCGAAAAAGCGCTGGCCGGTAATGGCCGCATCCTGCTGCGGCCTTCCGGCACCGAGCCTTTGGTGCGGGTGATGATCGAGGGCAAGGACCCGGACCAGGTGGCTGCCCTGTGCCGCGAGTTGGCGGATGTGGTGGAAAAGGCGATTGCGTAATCGCCCTTGGGCTTGCGGCATTTTTCTATTCAAGGAAATGACAAATGAAATCAAGAACACCGCTGGTTGCCGGTAACTGGAAAATGAACGGGCGGGAGGCACTTCTGTCTGAGATGGCGGAAGCGTTGGGCAGCTATGAGGGTGTGGCGCAGGTGTTGATCTGTCCGCCCTTTCCTTACCTGGCTGCGGCCAGAAGCCAGCTGCCGGCGGCCATCAAGGTGGGTGGGCAGAATCTGAGTGATCAGGATGATGGGGCTTTTACTGGCGAGGTGTCCGCAGCCATGCTTGCGGAGGTGGGCTGCAGTCACGTGATTGTGGGTCATTCCGAACGCCGTGCCCTGTACGGGGAAACCGATGCGGTGATCGCCGACAAGTTTTCTCGCGCCCAGGCCGCGGGCCTGGTTCCGATCCTCTGTGTGGGAGAAACCCTGGAAGAGCGTGAGGCCGGAAACACGGAATCCGTGGTCTGTGGACAGTTGCAGGCGGTGATTGATGCCGTGGGTATTGCGGCTTTCGGTAAGGCGGTGGTGGCCTATGAACCTGTGTGGGCCATCGGCACCGGCAGGACTGCCAGCCCGGAGCAGGCCCAGGAAGTGCACGCCTCGTTGCGGGCGTCATTGGAAAAAAACGATCCGGATATCGCTGAATCGCTGTGCTTGCTTTACGGCGGCAGTGTAAAGGCGGATAATGCCGCCCTTCTGTTTGCCCAGTCAGACATCGATGGGGGTCTGATAGGTGGGGCATCGTTAACAGCTGACAGTTTTATTGCTATCTGTCAGGCGGCGGAATAATAGAGTCATTATGGATATTGTTGTTCACGTAGTGCATGTACTGGCGGCCCTTGGCCTGATCGGTCTGGTGCTGATTCAGCACGGTAAAGGTGCCGATGCCGGAGCCTCTTTCGGTGGCGGGGGATCGCAGACCGTATTTGGCAGTGCCGGGTCAGCCAATTTCCTGACCCGTGCCACGGCGCTGCTGGCGGTGGTGTTCTTTGTCACCAGCATGGCGCTGGCCTGGATGGCGCGCCAGGAAGCCGAGGGTGTGCGCAGCTTCTTGCCGGAACTGGAAACCCTTGAGCAGCAGGAAGACGATGTGCCCGCGGCTCCAGTGGATTCTGATGTGCCCGCCACTCTGTCAGAGGTGCCTGTGGCATCCGATGAGGTGCCGGCGCAAAAAGAGGTTTCGGATGTGCCTCAAGCTGGGGTAGAATCCCCGGCCCCGACTGAAGTGCCTCAGTCGGAGCAGTAAGTAAAGCGTTCTTTGCCGAAGTGGTGGAATTGGTAGACACGCTATCTTGAGGGGGTAGTGAGCTTCGCTCGTGCCGGTTCAAGTCCGGCCTTCGGCACCAATTTGGAAGAGAGGTCCTGAGTGGATCTCGGTCCGGCCAGACAGCGCTTGACTGTCTTGATCGGGGTGATGGCGGAAGTCTGCGATCACCAAAACGGCACAACGCGGTTGTGTCTGCCGGCCTGGTTTCTGCGACAAAAAACGTCGCCAGCCGTGTCGGTAATGCGGGCACAGGAGTGCTTGCAGCTGCACAGAAGGGGCGTGCTCCTTGTTGTGCTAAGGCAGCGAAAAATAAATGTTTTTTTCGTCTTCGCCTTGACAGAGTGAGCGCCTCTAAGTACTATTTGCGCTCGATATTTGAGGCCGGTTGAGCAGCTTTAGCGAGTCAGGCTCAGTCAGCTGGAACCAAAAGATCTGCACGCACCAGAATGCAGATCGAGTGCCGAGGGGCGCTTACGGTTCAACGGTTTATTGCGGGGTGGAGCAGTCTGGTAGCTCGTCGGGCTCATAACCCGAAGGTCGTAGGTTCAAATCCTGCCCCCGCTACCACTTAGAAGAACCGGCTACGGCGGGTTCAAAGCGGACAAAAGGCCCCTCTAGCAGGGGCCTTTTGTTATCCGCAGCAGTGGAATGGGCGGTGGATGTGCGGTCGATTGCATGGCTTCCTTGCAGTGGCTGTATTGTCCCCAGGCCCATTTTTTGTTTGTACTGTCGGAAAGGACATGTCGAAACGCGTAGAGCAATTGACGGAGCTGCTGGCTCCGGTCGTTGAGGACTTGGGCTTCGTGCTTTGGGGTATTGAACATATCCAGGGGCGCGGGGCTGTTTTGCGTGTCTATATCGACCACAACGACGGTATCACAGTAGATAATTGCGCGGCGGTGAGTCACGAAATCAGCGGCGTGCTGGATGTGGAAGATCCAATACCTGGCGAATACAACCTGGAGGTGTCTTCGCCGGGGATGGATCGGCCCATGTTTGATATTGCGCAATATGCCGACTATATCGGTGAAGATGTTCAGCTGAAGTTGCTGGCACCGGTTTCAGGCAAGCGTAAAATAACGGCGGCCATTGTGGCCGTGGATGGCGAAACGCTGGTGGTGGAGCTTGATGGCGACACTCTGCGTATTCCTTACAGTCAGGTAGATCGTGCCCGGTTGCAGCCTCGCTTCGACTGAGCACGCCCTGAAGAACTTTGTCTTTGTAAAGGCTTGGCCATGAACAAAGAGATCCTGCTGGTAGCGGAAACCGTATCAAACGAAAAAGGCGTCAGCCGTGACGTGATTTTCGAGGCCATCGAGCTGGCACTGGCGGCCGCTACCAAAAAACGCTTTAAGGAAGAAGACGTGGAAATTCGCGTGGATATTGACCGGGTATCCGGCGATTCCCGCACGTTCCGCGTATGGCACGTCGTACCCGACGAAGAGCTTTATGAATTCGGTAAACAGCTGACCCTTGATGAAGCCCATGAGCAGGATCCGTCTCTGCAGATTGGTGACACCTGGGAAGAAGAGATCGAATCGGAAGCCTTCGGTCGTATCGGTGCCCAGACTGCCAAACAGGTTATCGTGCAGAAAGTGCGCGAAGCCGAGCGTCGCCAGATCATCGAAGAGTATCGTGATCGCATTGGTGAGTTGATCAGCGGCATCGTCAAAAAAGCCAACCGGGATTCCATCGTTCTGGATCTGGGCGGGAATGCGGAAGCGTTGATCACCCGCGAGCACATGATTCCCCGTGAAGCGGTGCGTCAGAATGACCGAATCCGTGCGTATTTGCTGGGCGTGAACGAAGAAAACCGTGGCCCGCAGCTGTTTGCCAGCCGAGCCTGCCCGGACATGCTGGTCGAGCTGTTCAAGATCGAAGTGCCGGAAATCGGTGAAGAGCTGATCGAAATCAAGGGCGCTGCCCGAGATCCTGGCTCCCGTGCCAAGATTGCCGTGAAAAGCAATGACCAGCGTATTGATCCGGTCGGTGCCTGCGTGGGTATGCGCGGTGCCCGTGTTCAGGCGGTCTCCAATGAGCTCGCCGGTGAACGTATCGATATCGTCCTGTGGGACGACAACCCGGCACAGTTGGTGATCAATGCCATGCAGCCGGCGGAAGTGGCTTCCATTGTTATGGATGAAGAAAGTCACTCCATGGATATCGCGGTGGAAGACGAGTCCGCTCTGGCTCAGGCCATCGGCCGTAGCGGCCAGAATATCCGTTTGGCCTCTGAACTGACTGGCTGGGAACTCAACGTCATGACCCTTGACGATGCCCAGAACAAACAGGAAGAGGAAGCTGCCCAGGCACTGGAAACGTTCATGAAAGAACTGGACGTGGACGAAGATGTTGCCGGCATTCTGGTGGATGAAGGTTTTACCACCCTGGAAGAAGTGGCCTACGTGCCGGAAGAAGAGATGCTCGCTATCGACGGGTTCGATGAAGATATCGTCGACGCCCTGCGCCAGCGCGCCAAGGATGTCCTGCTGACCAAAGCCCTGGTATCCGAAGAGAAATTCGAGCTGGCCGAGCCTGCTGAAGACCTTCTCAATATGGAAGGCATGGATCGTGACCTGGCTGTGGAACTGGCATCGCGCGGTATCCCCACCATGGAAGATCTGGCCGAACAGGCGGTGGATGATTTGATGGACATCAGTGGCATGAGCGAAGAGCGTGCCGCCGAGCTGATCATGACTGCCCGGGCCCCCTGGTTCGCTGATGAAAATGAAGCCGGGGCGTAACGGCCTTACAGGCTGCTGGAAAGCCCCTTGCGTGCTCAGTCTTTCAGGCTGGCTCGTAATCTAGGCGCAATTTTGAAGGTGTGTGTCCACCCATCGAAAAATTGCAACAACGAGTACGGGCCAGCCTGGAAGACCCGGAGGGCGCGGCCTGAAGCGCACATCTGCTGCGCCTTGCCTCTAGGAAAGGGAACCACCCTGTCCGTCGAGACAAGACACAACAGCTGCACGCTTCAGGCCACGCTGAGCATGCAAGGGGCTTTCCAGCAGCCTGTTAATCCTGGCGGATTGGACGCGGGCACCAACAGCAGGGTGTTGAAAAGGCCATAAGGTGCTTTTCAAGCTATCTTCGCGGTATGGCCCGCAAAGATAAGCACACAATGCGCTGACCGGAATGTGCCGGGCAGCGCGGTCATTCGCCCCGAGGGCAATGGCCCAGGCTATTTTCAATAGCCTGCTAGAGACGGACAGGAGAGTGTTGCTGACATGGCAGAAACGACCGTAAAGAAACTGGCCGACATCGTAGGGACCCCCGTCGAGAAACTGCTTTCGCAGATGAAAGACGCCGGGCTACCCCATGGCGATGCCAGCGAAGTGGTCTCCGATGAGCAGAAGCAGCAGCTTCTTGCCCATCTGCGCAAGTCCCATGGTGCCGCGGATACCGAAGCCAAGAAGATTACCCTCAAGCGCAAGTCCACCAGCACTATCAAGACCACCGGTGCGGCGGGCAAATCCAAGACCGTTAACGTGGAAGTGCGCAAGAAGCGCACCTACGTGAAGCGCGAAGCGCTTGAGGAGCAGGAACGCGAAGAAGCCGAACGCAAGGCGGCGGAAGAGGCTGCGCGTCTGGCGGAAGAAGAGAAACGCAAGGCGGAAGAAGCGGCCAAGCGTCAGGCCGAAGAAGAAGCGGCCAGCAAGAAAGAGGAAGAAGCCAAGGCTCGTGCGGAAGCCGAGCGTAAGGCTGCAGGTGAAAAGGCGGCGGAAGAAAAGACCAAGCGTGTCTCCGTGCCCAAGACGGCAACCGCCAAGAAGCCAGCCAAGACCGAAACCCCGGAAGAGAAAGCCAAGCGCGAGGAAGCGGAACGCAAGCAGCGTGAAGCGGATGAGGCCAAGCGCAAGCAAGAAGCCGAAGCTCGCAAGAAAGCGGAAGAAGAAGCCGCTCGCCGTACTGCTGAAGAAGCGGCGCGGATTGCTGCTGAGCTGGAAAAACGTGGCGATCAGGAAGAGAAAAAGCCTGAAGAAGAGGAAGACAAAGGGTCTTCCATTGTTGTTGCCGCCCAGGAAGCCAGTTATCAGCGTGAAGAGCGCCAGTCTCGTCGTCGTCGCCGCAAGCCGAAATCGGCGGGCGTTGCTCATGGGCAGATGAAGAGCTCCATGAACAAGCAGCACGGCTTTAAAACCCCGACGGAGAAGAAAATCTACGAAGTCGAAGTACCGGAAACCATTACCGTGGGCGATCTGGCCCAGCGCATGAACATCAAGGCCAAGGAACTGATCAAGGCCATGATGAAGATGGGTGAAATGGCGACGGTCAACCAGTTTATTGATCAGGAAACCGCGTTTTTGCTGGTGGAAGAAATGGGCCACAAGGCCGTCGCCAGCAAAGGTCAGGAAGAAGTTCTCGAAGATCACCTGGCCGATATGGTCAACCGTGACGATGTGGACCTGAATGATCGTGCGCCGGTAGTCACCATCATGGGGCACGTGGACCACGGTAAAACCTCCCTGCTGGATTATATCCGCAAGGCCAAGGTGGCCGACGGTGAAGCGGGCGGCATTACCCAGCACATCGGTGCTTACCACGTACAGCATGAGAAGGGCATGATCACCTTCCTGGACACCCCGGGTCACGCCGCCTTTACGGCCATGCGTGCGCGTGGTGCCAAAGCCACTGATATCGTGGTGATTGTAGTCGCCGCAGACGATGGCGTGATGCCGCAAACCGAAGAGGCGATCAATCACGCCAAGGCATCCGGTGCCCCGATCATCATTGCCGTGAACAAGATTGATAAAGAGCAGGCAGACCCGGACCGGGTTCGTAACGAGCTGGCCACCAAGGACGTGATTCCGGAAGAGTGGGGCGGTGAATATCAGTTCATCAACGTATCCGCGCACTCCGGCCAGGGCGTGGATGACCTGCTGGATGCCATCCTGCTGCAGTCAGAATTGCTGGAACTGAAATCGCCGGCCACCGGCTCGGCCACCGGTGTGGTGATCGAATCGCGCATTGAAAAAGGTCGCGGTACCGTTGCCTCCATTCTGGTGCAGGCAGGTGAGCTGAATATTGGTGACATGCTGCTGGCCGGTGCGCACTTCGGTCGCGTGCGGGCCATGGTGGACGAGAACGGCAAGCCGATCACCTCTGCCGGCCCCTCCATTCCGGTGGAAGTGCTGGGCCTGGACGGTGCCCCGGAAGCGGGTGAACAGGTACAGGTTGTTCCCGACGAGAAGAAAGCCCGCGAAGTGGCCGAGTTCCGTCAGGAGCGTGACCGTGACCTGAAGCTCAAGCGTCAACAGGCGTCCAAGCTGGAAAACCTGTTTGCCAACATGGGCAGCGAAGAAATCAAGACCGTCAACATCGTTCTCAAGACCGATGTGCGCGGTTCCCTGGAAGCCCTCACCGGTGCCCTTAATGATCTGGGCACGGAAGAGGTGAAGGTGAACCTGGTGTCTGCCGGCGTCGGTGCGATCAACGAGTCCGACGTCAATCTGGCCATGACCAGTGAAGCCGTGCTGCTGGGCTTCAACGTCCGTGCTGATTCCAAGGCCAAGAAACTGTGCGAGCAGGAAGGTCTGGATCTGCGCTACTACAGCGTCATCTATGAGCTGATCGACGACGTCAAGTCGGCCATGAGCGGCCTGCTGGCGCCGGAGAAGCGCGAAGAGATTCTCGGTACCGCCCAGGTTCGCGATGTGTTCCGTTCCTCCAAGTTCGGTGCCGTGGCTGGCTGTATGGTTATCGAAGGTACCTTGTACCGCAATCGGCCGATCCGCGTGCTGCGCGACGATGTGGTGGTCTTCGAGGGCGAGCTGGAGTCCCTGCGTCGCTTCAAGGACGACGTCCAGGAAGTTCGCAACGGCATGGAGTGTGGTATTGCCGTGAAGAGCTACAACGACGTGAAGGAAGGCGACAAGATCGAAGTCTTCGAAGTGAAGGAGGTGGCGCGCTTCCTGTAAGGAGCGTGCCCCGTTAACCATGAGTCGTCATCGTCGCCCGCAGGGCTTTAACCGCACTGATCGGATTGCCGACCAGATTCAGCGTGAGCTGTCGCGGTTATTGCAGTTTGAAATGAAAGACCCGCGGGTAAACCTGGCCACCATTCAGGATGTGACGGTGTCCCGGGACCTGTCCTTTGCCGACGTGTATTTCACGTTGCTTGGCAAAGGAGAGGAAGAGGGCGCGGAAGCGGAAGCCGTGCTGGTGAAAGCCAGTGGTTTCCTGCGCAGCAGCCTGGCGCAAAGCCTCAATACCCGCACTACCCCGAAATTGCGTTTCCATTACGACATGACCCCGGAGCGGGCGGCCCATCTTTCCCAGCTGATCGATGACGCCCGCGCGGAAGACCGGGAATTGCGTCCGGACAACGACGAAACCGAAAACGATTAGTGTAGCGGAGCTGTCAGGTGGCAAAACGTCGTCCCCGTGGCCGTAACGTCAACGGCATTCTGCTGTTGGATAAAAACAGTGGCGTCAGCAGTAATGGTGCCCTGCAGATGGCCAAGAAAATGTTTGCGGCAGCCAAGGCCGGCCACACCGGTAGCCTGGACCCACTGGCTACCGGGATGTTGCCGATCTGTTTTGGTGAAGCCACCAAGTTCAGCCAGTTCCTGCTGGAATCTGACAAGAGCTACCGGGTGACCGCCAAATTAGGCGTGATCACGGAAACCGGTGATGCGGATGGTGAGGTAGTCAGAACCGCCGACGTAACCGCCAGCCCGGCCCAGATTGAAGATGCCCTGATGTCCTTTAAGGGGGATATCGAGCAGGTGCCGAGCATGTATTCGGCGATCAAGTATGATGGCGTGCCGCTCTACAAGCTGGCCCGCGAAGGCAAAACCGTGGAGCGCAAAGCGCGCCCGGTAACGATTTATGATATCCGCATCCTGCGAATCGAAGGTGATGAGCTGGAATTCGAGGTGGATTGTTCCAAAGGCACCTATGTGCGCTCGCTGGTGGAAGATACCGGTGAAAAGCTGGGTTGTGGCGGCCATGTGACGGCGCTGCGCCGCTTGTCAGCCGGCCCCTACCCGGCGGAACGCATGCTGACCCTGGAGCAGCTGGGCAAGATCAAGGAAACCGGTGGTTTTGAGGCAATCGACGAGCTGCTCTTGCCTTTATCTACCAGCGTGGCAGACTGGCCGCGCATTGAGCTGGGTGATAATGCTGCCTATTACCTGCAGCAGGGTCAGCCAGTGATGAGCTCAGACCGTCCCGCGGACGGCTGGGTCAGTATTTACCAGGCATCCAGTGAAGAATTTCTGGGTGTCGGTGAAGTGCTGGAAGACGGGCGCATTGCGCCGCGTCGACTGGTATCGGGCTGAGACGCCCATCCACAGACGGCAGCTATAAATATGCATGGCTGACCGCGTCTTTTTATTGAGCATATTGGAGAAATAGCATGGCATTAACCACTGAACAGAAAGCGGAAATCCTGAAAGAGCACGGCCAGAAAGAAGGCGATACCGGTTCCCCGGAAGTGCAGATTGCTCTGCTGAGCGCCAACATCAACGGCCTGCAGGACCACTTCAAGGGTCACAAGAAGGATCACCACAGCCGTCGCGGCCTGATCCGCATGGTAAACCAGCGTCGTAAGCTGCTGGACTACCTGGCCAAGAAGGACCGTACCCGTTACCTGCAGCTGATTGAAAAGCTGGGTCTGCGTCGCTAAAAGACAGCAGATCGGGTAACCCCAACAGAAGCTCGGCAGCCGCCGGGCTTCTGTTGTTTCTGGCCTGCGGAAAATCGGGCGGTAAGATCGCGTCGAGGTATCGTGGGCCAGAGGGCTCAGGCGTGTCTCCGGGCCAATTTACGGTTGGGCCAGGCGCCCTGGCGGGATATGATGCCCGGGCAAAAGATGAATTGTTATCAGAGGCATGGGCCTCGAAGATTGTCGTGAAGAGAGAAGAGACGAGATATGTTCAATAAAATCACTAAACAGATTCAGTTCGGCCGTGACACGGTAACCCTGGAAACCGGGCAAATTGCCCGCCAGGCCACCGCCGCTGTCATGGTCCGTATCGGTGACACCGAAGTGCTGGTCACCGTAGTAGGCAAGAAAGAAGCGGATCCCAGCAAGAACTTCTTCCCCCTGACCGTTAACTACCAGGAAAAGACCTACGCCGCCGGCCGTATCCCGGGTGGCTTCTTCAAGCGTGAAGGTCGTCCCAGCGAAAAAGAAACCCTGACCTGCCGCCTGATTGATCGCCCCATTCGCCCGCTGTTTCCCAAGGGCTTCATGAATGAAGTGCAGGTTGTGGCCACGGTCATGTCCGCTGACAAGAACCAGGATCCGGATATCGCCGCCCTGATCGGCACTTCCGCCGCCCTGTCCATTTCCGGTATTCCGTTCGGTGGCCCTATCGGCGCCGCCCGCGTGGGTTTCAAGGATGGCATGTACATCCTCAACCCCAGCCGCAGTGAGCTGGAAGAATCCGCGCTGGACCTGGTGGTTGCCGGTACCGAGCCTGCCGTATTGATGGTGGAATCCGAAGCCAAGGAGCTGTCCGAAGACCAGATGCTGGGTGCGGTGCTGTTTGGTCACATGGAGATGCAGCCGGTAATCCAGGGCATCAAGGAATTTGCCGCCGAAGTGGGCACCCCGAAGTGGGACTGGCAGGCACCTGCCGAGAACACCGAGCTGAAAAACGCCATCAAGGAAAAGTTCGAAGGCGCTCTGGCCGAAGCCTATACCATCACCGAGAAGATGGCCCGTTACGCCAAAGTGGGCGAGCTGCGTGATGCCTGCGTAGACGCGTTTGCTACCGGTGAAGAAGGTGCCCCGGAAGCCGGCGAAGTGAAGGAGCTGTTCGGCAAGGTCGAGAAATCCGTGGTCCGTGAAGCTGTCGTGTCCGGCAAGCCACGTATCGACGGTCGCGCCCTGGATGCGGTGCGTGCTATCGAGTGTCAAGTGGGCGTGCTGGCCAAGACTCACGGTTCCGCCCTGTTCACCCGTGGCGAAACCCAGGCAATCGTTACTGCCACCCTGGGCGGCATGCGTGATGCCCAGTTTATCGATGCACTGGAAGGGTCCCGTCAGGACCACTTCATGCTGCAGTACAACTTCCCTCCCTACTGTGTGGGCGAAACCGGCATGATCGGCTCTCCCAAGCGTCGCGAGATCGGCCACGGCCGTCTGGCCCGTCGCGGTGTGGAAGCGGTCGTGCCCAACGAAAAAGATTTCCCGTACTCCATTCGCGTGGTGTCCGAGATCACTGAGTCCAACGGTTCCTCCTCCATGGCGTCCGTCTGTGGCACCTCCATGGCGCTGATGGATGCCGGTGTGCCCCTGACCGCGCCGGTGGCCGGGATCGCCATGGGCCTGGTGAAGGAAGAAGACGGCCGCTTCGCGGTACTGTCCGATATCCTCGGTGACGAAGATCACCTGGGCGACATGGACTTCAAGGTGGCCGGTACTGCCCGTGGCGTCACCGCCCTGCAGATGGATATCAAGATCGAAGGCATCACTGAAGAGATCATGGAAAAGGCCCTGGAGCAGGCCAATGCCGGTCGTATCCATATCCTCGGTGAAATGGCCAAGGCGATTGCTGAGTCCCGCACCCAGGTATCTGACAATGCGCCGACCCTGCTGACCCTGAAGATCAACCCGGACAAGATCCGTGACGTGATCGGTAAAGGCGGCGCCACCATCCGTGCGCTGACCGAAGAGACTGGCTGTACCATCGATCTGGAAGACGATGGCAGCGTGAAGATCTACGGTGAGACCCGCGAGAAAGCGGAAGAAGCCGTGCGCCGTGTGGAAGAGATCACTGCCGAAGCGGAAGTGGGTGCTATCTACGAAGGCAAGGTCACCAAGGTGGTGGATTTCGGCGCATTCGTGGCGATTATGCCCGGTACCGAAGGTCTGCTGCACATCTCCCAGATCGCTGAAGAGCGTGTGGAGAAGGTGTCTGACTACGTCAATGAAGGCGACCTGATCAAGGTGAAGGTGCTCGACGTGGATCAGCGTGGCCGTATCAAGCTGTCCATGAAGGAAGCCAAGGAAGACTAAACCCTTTCTTCGCTGCACAAAAAAGGCCGGCAAATGCCGGCCTTTTTTGTGTCTGAATACCGGGTTGCTGGCAAGAGCAGGCTTTAGTCACCACAGACGGTGGTGGTGGTTTCGCCGTACAGGCCGAGGATATTGGTGAAATGTACATCCACGGTGCCGACACGAGCGATACCGGCGTTCTGCTTGGCCTTGGCGGTGGAGGCGTCGCCCGTGGCCAGGAAGCCCAGGTAGTTTTTCATGGTGGCGCTGCCTTCCTTGGTGCAGGCAACAGCGTTGTCGCGCACGTCAACTGGGGCGGCCATGTCGCTGTAGATCAGGCCGGGGGAGTAGGGGGTCTGACAGCCGGTCAGGAACAGACTGCCGGAAACGGCGGCAAGCGCAATCAGCTTCTTCATGTTTTCTCCTTGGTTTTCAACATGTTGATTCCGTGCGCAAGGATGCCTTATGACAGAAATATGTCTGTCGGTCAGGCGATCTGATATATGTACGAAATTGACTATTGAGACTGTGAGAGAAATGCGAAGGGTAGGTGTGACAGGGGCAGGTAGCGTAATCTGCCGATCAACAACAAAAGGCAGCCACATGGCTGCCTTTTTGTTGTTGCTTGCGATGACGCTGGGTTTTGCTTACCGATTCAGCCGGGTATCGATCAGCTGATCCACCACCGCCGGGTCTGCGAGGGTGGAGGTATCGCCCAGGCTGTCCAGCTCGTTGGCGGCGATCTTGCGCAGGATGCGGCGCATGATCTTGCCGGAACGGGTTTTGGGGAGGCCGGGGGCGAAGTGGATCAGGTCCGGTTTGGCGATGGGGCCAATTTCCTGGGTCACCATATCCCGAAGCTCCTTGACCAGCTCCTCGCTGCCTTCCTTGCCGGCCATCAGCGACACGTAGGCATAGATACCCTGGCCCTTCACATCGTGTTGGTAGCCAACCACGGCAGCTTCGGAAATGCTGGTATGCAGTACCAGGGCGGACTCGATCTCGGCGGTGCCCAGGCGGTGGCCGGAGACGTTGAGTACGTCGTCCACCCGACCGGTGATCCAGTAGTAACCATCCTCGTCGCGACGGGCGCCGTCACCGGTGAAGTAGTAGCCCTTGTAGGCACTGAAATAGGTATCAATCAGCCGCTGGTGATCGCCATAGACGGTACGGATCTGGCTGGGCCAGCTGGCCTTGATGGCCAGATTGCCGGAGGTGGCGCCCTCCAGCTCGTTGCCGTCCGGGTCCATCAGCACGGGTTGCACCCCGAACATGGGCAGGGTGGCAGAGCCGGCTTTCAGATCCACGGCACCCGGCAGCGGCGCGATCATGATGGCGCCGGTTTCGGTCTGCCACCAGGTATCCACGATGGGACAGCGGGACTCGCCCACCACCTTGTAATACCACTCCCAGGCTTCCGGGTTGATCGGTTCGCCTACCGTGCCCAGCAACTTCAGGCTGGCCCGGGAGGTTTTGGTGACCGGCTCGTCGCCCAGGCCCATGAGGGCGCGAATGGCGGTGGGTGCGGTGTAGAAGATATTCACCTTGTGCTTGTCCACCACTTGCCAGCAGCGTGAGGCGTCCGGGTAAGTGGGGACGCCCTCGAACATCAGGGTGGTGGCACCATTGGCCAGCGGTCCGTAGACAATATAGCTGTGCCCGGTGATCCAGCCCACATCGGCGGTGCACCAGTAGATGTCACCCTCGTGGTAATCAAACACATATTTATGGGTCAGTGCAGTGTTGAGCAGATAGCCGGCAGTGGTGTGGACGACGCCCTTGGGCTTGCCCGTAGAGCCGGACGTGTAAAGGGTGAACAGCGGGTCTTCCGCCTCGACCCATTCCGGTTCGCAGTCGCTGGAGGCTTCCGCCATGGCCTCGTGGTACCAGACATCCCGGTCTGCCTGCCAGTCCACATCGCCGCCGGTGCGTTTGACCGTCAGGCAGGTATGCACGCTCTCGATCCCGGCCATGGCCTTGTCGGCATTCACTTTCAGGGGGACGGTTTTGCCGCCGCGTACGCCTTCATCGGCGGTGATGACGGCACAGGCACCGGCATCCTGAATGCGATCTTTCAGGGCTTCCGGGGAGAAGCCGCCAAACACGACGGAGTGAATGGCGCCGATGCGGGCGCAGGCCAGCATGGCGTAGGCGGCTTCGGGAATCATCGGCATGTAGATCACCACGCGATCGCCTTTTTTAACGCCACGGCTTTTCAGCACATTACCGAATTTGCTGACTTCCTCGAACAATTGCTGGTAGGAAATGTGCTTGTCCTGATCCGGCTCATCACCTTCCCAGATAATGGCCGTCTGGTTGGCCCGTTCTGGCAGATGGCGATCGACACAGTTGTAGCATACGTTGAGGGTGGCGCCCTTGAACCAGGCAGCACGGCCTTCGTGGAAGTCCCAGTCACTGACCGTGTCCCAGGGGGTTTTCCAGTCCAGTAATTCCCGGGCCCGGTCCGCCCAGAAGGTATCCGGGTCATTGATGGACTGGGCATACCATGTCTCGTAGGTATCGCGATCCATCAGGGTCTGGGCTTTGAAATCTGCGGGAACAGGGTGAATGTGGGTCTTGGACATCAGGGCCTCCTTGGGATACTGCCAGTGGGGAGCGCGCTTCAGGGGCTCCCGGCTTTCCCTTGATTATTGTGTGACGCTTCCCGGCTGGCTATTCAACCATGGTCGAAGGGGGGAAACGGCTAGGTTGCTACCAAGAGTAAACAATGTGTTGGTCAATGGCCAAGGACAGAACAGTGAACGACCGCAAATGCATGGCGGCGGGTGGGGAAGGGGCACGGGAAAGCGGAGGCATAAAAAAACGCCGGCAAAAGCCGGCGTTTCAGGAATTCCTTTTCAGGTTCCGGTATCAGGCGACCTGTACCGGAATCGCGTTGCTGGTGCCTTTGACTTCGTTGCCTTCCGCCATGTAGATCAGGCTGGGCTTGAAGTTGACCAGTTCGGCGCTGGAATAGCTGGCGTAGGCGCAGATAATCACCCGGTGGCCAGGCTGGGCTTTATGCGCAGCGGCACCGTTGACGGAGATGATCTTGGAACCGGCTTCGCCACGAATGGCGTAGGTTTCAAAGCGCTCACCGTTATCGATGTTATAGATCTGGATCTGTTCGTATTCCAGGATACCCGCCATGTCCATCAGGTCACCGTCAATGGCACAGGACCCTTCGTACTCAAGTTCCGCGTGGGTGACTCGAGCCTGATGGAGTTTTGCTTTCAGCATGGTGCACTGCATCTTGGTTACCTCTTGCGCTACCCGAAGCCTGCAGACACACGGTGTTGCCACCACACAGGCACTTCAAGGGGCCGGAAGTATGCATGAATCACCGGTCACGCACAACGGCCAGACTGACATTGTCTATCAATCGAGTATTCCCCAGTTTGGCGGCCACAGCGACCACCAGATCGGTATCCCCGGCGCTGGCGGGCGCCAGGCTGCGCGCGTTGGCGACAGTCAGATAGTCCACCTGGAAGCCGGCCTGGTTCAGGCTGTCCCGGTAGCGCTGTTCCAGGGCCCGATAATCCTGTTCGCCGCCTTCAATATCGGCTTTCAGGGTTTGCAGGGTTTGGTATATCTGTGGCGCGAGTGTGCGCTCACTTTCGGTCAAAAAGCCATTGCGTGAACTGCGCGCCAGACCGTCACTCTCCCGACTGGTGGGGGCGCCGACGATCTTGACCGGAAACAGCAGTTCTTCGCTCATGCGGCGAAGAATGGCCAGTTGCTGAAAGTCCTTTTCGCCGAATACGGCCACATCCGGCTGAACAATGTTAAACAGTTTGGCCACCACCGTGGTAACGCCCCGAAAGTGACCTTCCCGGCTGGCCCCGCACAGATGATCGCCCAGAGCGTCCACGTCTACCCAGGTCTGGTTCTGGCCAGAGGGGTACATCTCGTCCACGGAGGGGGCAAAGAGCAGGTCTGTGCTCGCGTCCACCAGGGCAGCGGCATCCGCGTCCAGGGTGCGCGGGTAGCGGTCGAAATCCTCGTTGGGGCCGAACTGGGTCGGGTTGACGAAGATGGAGACCACCACCACGTCGCAACGGGCACGGGCTTCCTTGATCAGGCTGATATGACCGTCATGGAGGTTGCCCATGGTGGGCACAAACCCCACGGACAGACCTTTCTGGTGCCAGCCGCGCACATATTCACGAACCTGGGAGACAGTATGGACGGTTTGCATCGGGAATCCTCGGGTAAGAAAGCTGCAAGCCACAAGCTTCAAGCTACAAGGCGCGGGGGAGGCCAGTGCTGACTGACTGGCTCCCTGCCCGCGATTTTTTGCCGGGGGATTCTTCCCCAAGCGTTTGTGCGCGGACCAAAATGCTGCAGTTTTACGATGTCCTGACCCGCGTTGTAGCTTGAAGCTTGTAGCTTGCCGCTGGTTTTTCTAGAAACAATGCTCATCGGCAGGAAAGCTGCCGTCTTTCACTGCCTGGTCATAGGCCTTAAAGGCAGCGCGGATGTCGCCGTTGTCTGCCATGAAATCCTTTACAAAACGGGCCGGTTTACCGGGGCTAATGCCGAGCATGTCATGCATGACAAGCACCTGGGCGTCGCATTCCGGGGCCGCCCCGATACCGATGACCGGCACACTCACTTCCCGGGTGATGCGAGCGCTGAGAGCCCGGGGAACGCATTCCAGCAAGAGCATGGCGGCGCCAGCCTGGTCCAGGGTCTTTGCCGCTTCCAGCAATTCGTTGGCGCCAGCGTCATCCTTGCCCTGGACCCGATAGCCCCCCAGTGCATTGACGGCCTGGGGCGTCAGGCCCAGATGGGCACAGACCGGAATGCCATTGCGATTGAGAATCTCGATGCTCTCCGCCAGCCAGGCGCTGCCTTCCAGCTTGACCATATTGGCGCCGGCCTGCATGAGCGCCGTGGCGGTTTCCAGCGCACGTTCCAGGGTGGCGGCCCCCATGAAGGGCACATCAGCAATGATCAGGCTGCCCTGATTGCCCCGGGCCACGCATTCCGTGTGGTAGGCCATCTGTTCCAGGGTCACCGGTACCGTGCTGCTCTGGCCCTGTATCACGTTTCCCAGGGAATCCCCCACCAGAATGGCGTCTACGCCGGCTTCCGAAATCAGCCGGGAAAAACAGGCGTCGTAAGCGGTGAGTACGGAAAATTTCTCGCCGTCCTGTTTGCGTTTATGCAGGGTGCGGATGGTTACTGACATGGGAAACCTCCCAGGGAAATTCAGTTGAAAGGTGAAAGTTGAAAGTTGAAACGCGGTCAAGTCTGACGCTGTGTACAGGTTGTGCCCGCGAGGCTGTCAAAAGTGTCGCGGGCAGGGCGTCATCAGAGAGGCGACATACTATTCCGCGCTTTTGAGCTTTCAACTTTGAACTTTCAACTCAGTCGACCAGCGGCCGGGGGTTAAAATAGTGGCGCCCGGAACGGATGTCCAGCAACTCGCTCACCAGTTGCTGGTAGTCGCGATCGTGGTTGACCAGATCAATCTCCGCCGCATTGACGATCAGCAGCGGTGCGCGGTCATAAAAATGGAAGAATTCGGTGTAGGCATCGCTGAGACGGTCCAGGTAATCGCTCTGGATGCCCTGCTCGAAATCGTTGCCACGGCGCCCGATGCGCTGGCGCAGTACCTGGGAAGGCGCCTGCAGATAAATCACCAGATCCGGTTGTGGTGCATCGAGAGTGAGGTGGTCATCCACATTGCGGTATAGCTCGAATTCATCATCGTCCAGAGTGACCCGGGCAAACAGCCGGTTCTTGTCGATCAGGAAGTCGGCGATACGGGGCCCGGCGAACAGGTCCTGCTGCTGGATCTGGCGTAACTGGTCGGCACGCTGAAACAGGAAGAACAGCTCGGTTTGCAGGGCATAACGGGCCGGGTCTTGATAAAAGCGGGTGAGGAAGGGATTGTCGCTGGCCTGTTCCAGCAGCAGGTCATAGCCAAAGGTCATGGCCAGGCGTTTCGCCAGGCTGGTCTTGCCGGCACCAATAGGCCCCTCTACCGCGATAAAGCGCGGCAGCGTGCGGGCCTGGCGACGTTGTTCAATGCGTTCGGTTAGGGTTTTGTCATTCGATGAGTGCATCGCGATCCAGCTCTGCCAACGGTGAAATCGGTTGTTCAGCTACCTGACCGAGAAAACTACGCAGTGCGGTGCCATCCGGCAAGAGGGCATGAGGGCAAATTTCCAGGAGCGGTTCCAGCACAAAAGCCCGCCGGGTCATTTGCGGGTGGGGAACCTGCAGATCGTCACTGTCAATGTGGCTGTCGCCGATCAGCAGGATGTCCAGATCCAGGGTGCGTTCGCCCCAATGGCGCAGGCGTTGCCGGCCCGCCGCCAGTTCCAGGGCCTGCAGGGTATGCAGCAGGGCGTGGGGGGAGAGGGGGGTGTCAATGTCGGCCACGGCATTGACGTAGTCCGGCTGGTCCTGGGGGCCCACAGGAGCGCTGGCATACAGGCGCGAATGGTGACACAGGGTCAGGCCGGGTAGCCGTTGCAGCGCCCGCAGGGCCGAGATCAGCCGTTGCGAGGGGTGGTCCAGATTGCTGCCAAGGCCAATGAACGCGTGCATAAGGGGTCTCGGTTCTGATCAGGAAAGGGCAGGCTGGGAGTTGCGAGAAGCGAGTTTCGAAAACCAACACCGGGTTGCCTTTCGAAGCTCGCTCTTCGTCACTCGCCTTGTTTTGTCAGCCTTCCGCTGCCGGCTTTTTCCGCCGCCGCCGTCGTCGTTTGTTGCCACCGCCGGACGGGTTGCCCAGCTGGCTGATCATCTGCCGGCGGCCCTGCTCATCCTGTTCCTGGTAGCGGGTCCACCAATCGCCAAGTCCCGGCTTGATTTCGTCGGCCTGCTCGCGCAGCAACAGGAAATCATAGGCGGCGCGGAAGCGGGGATGTTCCATCAGGGCATCAGCGCGCTTGCCGGCACGTTTATCCAGTCGCAGCTGCAGTTCCCACATTTCTCGCATCACTGTGGAGAAACGGCGCGGGATGGCGGTGTGCTTGATCTGCTGATTGAGGGCACGGGTGGCGCTCTTGTGCAGAGCCTGGGCCGGCGGCAGACCGCTGGAAAGGTAGTGCCCCATGCGCTGCTGAATCACCGGCCACAGCAGTACTGCATAGATAAAGGCGGGGGTGACCGGCTTGTTATCGGCCAGGCGTTTGTCGGTATTGTCCATGGCTGCCAGCAGCATGGCCTCCCAGATGTTCCCTTTGTCACCCTCCAGCGCTTGCTGGGTTTCCGGAAACAGGAAGCGAAACAGGCCCAGGTGCTGGAGTTGCTCGTAGGACTCCCGGGCATGGCCGCTGAGGAACAGCTTTAGCACCTCATCGAACAGGCGGGCGGCGGGGACTTGCAGCAGTAACTCGGCCAGTTCCGGAATCGGATCGCCGGTGGCAGGGTCGATGTGAAAGCCCAGTTTGGCGGCAAAGCGGGCGGCGCGCAGCATACGGACCGGGTCTTCCCGGAAGCGGGTCTCCGGGTCGCCAATCAGGTGGATGACCTCTTGTTCGATATCATCCAGGCTGCCGACAAAGTCATGCAGAGTGAAGTCGGCGATGTTGTAGTACAGCGCGTTGATGGTGAAATCCCGCCGCAGGGCATCTTCCTCGATACTGCCCCAGGTGTTGTCGCGCAAGACCAGGCCGGTTTCCTCGTGGGCGTGATGCTGGTCCCGGTCCGGGTTGTCCTCGCGATTCATGGCACGGAAGGTGGAGACCTCGATGACCTCACGGCCAAAACGCACATGCACGATCTGGAAACGACGACCGATGATGCGGCTGCGCTTGAACAGGCGATTCACCTGTTCCGGCGTGGCATTGGTGGATACGTCGAAATCCTTGGGCTCGCGACCGCAGAGAATGTCCCGCAGGCAACCGCCCACCAGATAGGCTTCAAAGCCGGCCTTGTGCAAGCCATAGAGCACATCCAGTGCAGCGCGAGACACCTGTTTGCGGGAGATGGGATGTTGGTCGCGGGGAATGACTCGCGGTTCGAACGTTCTGCGGTTTTTTGGGGAACCCTTCTTAAACCAGTCAGTCATACGTTCCAGGAACTTGCAGGGCATGCGTCAGTATTAGCCTCAAGGTGTGCAATAAAGCGGCGATAGTAGCACTTTTTCTCGTCTATTGAGATACTGGCCGGCTTGGGCGTGGCCCAGAAAGTAAAAAGGAGCCACAACCGAAGTTGTGACTCCCATATTTTGCGCTGATTCTGTTGTTATTATTGTTTGTGTTGTTTTCTGCCTTGTCGCTGCAATCATCAGTTGCAGCAGCATTGCATTGGCTCGTGAAATTATTCTTCTTCTTTCTTGTTGTTATTGTTGAGCCTGTACGCCGATGTTTTTTTTGTTAGCTGGCGTGGGATTCATAGTGCCCGTCACACCGGGGCAATGCAACAAAGAGTGAATTCCTTCAAAAACAAAGAGTTACGATCAATAATTAAAATAAACGTAAATAGTTTCACGAAATTTGTAACCTTGGTGTTACCTGCCTGTGTAGCGCGGCAACACTTATGCCCATCGCGGCTCTTTTGTCAGGAAATCCAGAACGGGGTGTGGGCATCAGGGCGCAATATTTTTTACATTGCCTGGCGCAAATCCCGTCTCGCCGGTTCTCTGGCCCGGACAAGCGGTTAATTAGCGGCGACCACCGGCTTTTTTGCGGGGAATGCCCAGTCGCTGCCGACGCTCCCACAGGCTCTTGCGACTGATGCCCAGTTTCTGGGCCAGCTCGGTTTCGGTCATGCTGTCCTGATTTTCCATGACAAAGCGGGTGAAATAATCCTCCAGGGACAGGTCTTCACTGGGATCCAGGCTGGCGCGGCTCACTCGCTGCGGGGTGCGGTTGGGGTTCAGCCCCAACTGGGAGGGGCCGATGCCGTCTTCTTCAGTGAGAATAATGGCTCGCTCGATCACGTTTTCCAGCTCCCGCACATTGCCGGGCCAGCTGTACCCGACCATGGCCTGCCAGGCCGCATCGGTAAAGTAGAGGTCGTGGCGATTGAGTTTCTCGCAGCCGCGGGCGAGCAGGGCGTTGGCCAGGCTTTGCAGGTCATCCTGGCGCTCGCGCAGGGGAGGAAGGGTCAGTTCCATCACATTGAGCCGGTAGTACAGATCCTGGCGGAAATGGCCCTCAGCAACCCGGCCGGGTAAATCCAGCTGGCTACTGGCAAGGATGCGCACGTCCACCTTGCGCGGTGACAGGGAGCCCTGGCGATGTATTTCGTGATGGGTGAGCAGGGTCAGCAGACGGCTTTGCACATCGCTGTTCAATTCACCGACTTCGTCGAGAAACAGGGTGCCGCCATCGGCTTCTTCGATGCGCCCGGCGCTTTCTTCATCGCCGAACAGTTCCGTCAGTTGCAGGTTTTTTGGCAGTGCGGCGCACTGTACCGAGATCAGCGGGCCGCCACCCCGTTCGCTTTGCTCATGGAGGGCGCGGGCGGTCAGTTCCTTGCCGGTGCCGGACTCGCCCATGATCAGCACCGGTGTATTGGTGGGGCCTACCCGCTGGATGCGATGCTTGAGCTCCTGCATGGCATCGCTGGTACCGATCATATTATGCACCGGGTAGCTGCGTTCCATATCCCGACGCAGAGCGCGATTGCCTCTATTCAGACGACCTTCCTTGAGCACCCGCTCAACGGCCAGCAGCATTTCATCGTGATCGAAGGGCTTGGGAATATAGTCCACCGCACCCTGGCGCATGGCGTCTACCGCGGAGCGCAGGCTGGCATAACTGGTCATGATCAGCACAGGGGTCGCGCCGGCAATGGCAATCAGGGCGGTGCCGGGCTCGCCGGGCAGGCGCAGGTCGCTGATTATGAGATCAAACTGATTGAGGTGCTGCTCCCGGGCCTGCTCCACGGAGTCGGCTTCTGCCACGGAGTGTTCGTGGCGTACCAGCAGTTTGCGCAGGGCACCGCGAATCACCGGTTCATCTTCAACAATCAGGATGTGACTCATGTATCGCTGGGTCCTTACTTGTCGGGTTGAGCAGGATACTACGTTTCCGGGTGCCCGGGGTCAGCAGCTTGTTGCTGGTGCACAGGCAGGCTGACCACAAAGCGGGTGCCGCCGTCATCGTTGAGCGGGCTTTCTACTCGAATGCTGCCCTGATGTTCTTCAATAATACTGTACACAAGCGCCAGCCCAAGGCCTGTCCCGCGCCCCGGTGGCTTGCTGGTGACGAAGGGTTCGAACAGGGCGTCGCGCAGGTTGTCCGGGATGCCGTGACCCTGGTCTTCCAGCAGAATATCGAGGAAATCCCCACGGGGCTCACAATGCACGGTGACCGGCAGCGCCTTTTCGCTGGCATCGGCGGCATTGCCAAGCAGGTTGATAAACACCTGCAACAACCGCTGCGGATCACCTTTGACCCAATGGCTGGCCGGGCAGTGGTTCTCGAACGGCTGCTGGCGATGATCCGGATCCAGCAGCAGTAATGAAATGGCTTCGTCCACGGTATCGCGAAGGTTCACCGGCACCTGTTCGCTGAGCTTGATGCCGCCGGAGTGACTGAAGGTCACCAGGGATTCCACAATGCGGGTGATGCGTCGGGTCTGCTCGAGGATCTGGTCGCAGGCTTCCTGTTGTTCCTGCGGGTCGCTGTCTTCATCCAGATTCTGGGTCAGGCAGGCAATAGCGGTAACCGGGTTGCCAATTTCGTGGGCCACGCCGGCGGCCAGTCGGCCGATGGAGGCGAGTCGTTCGTTATGAGCCAGGTGGGCCTCCATGTGGCGCAGTTCGGTAATGTCCTCGATCACCAGTACCTGGCCCCCGGCCTGTTCGGCAGTGCCGGCCCCCATCACTTCGGATTTGTGCAGGCTCAGCCAGCGGGTCTGATTGTCCACTTCCAGGGCCTGTTGGGGCTGGTGGGGGTTGTCGTCGTGACTGAAGCGGGTGAAGAAATCGCCCCAGGGTGCATCCAGATCCGCCAGCCGTGACCCGATGGTGTTCTCGGCGGTGATGCCGGTGAGACTTTCCATGGCCCGGTTCCAGCCGATGATTTCCCGGTCAGCCCCCAGGGAAATCACCCCCATGGGCAGTTCCAGAAGAGTCTGACGATGGAAGCGGCGCAGGCCGTCCAGCTCCGCCGCCAGCCCGGACAGACGGTCCCGGTATTGCTCCAGGCGGGATTCAATGAACTGGATATCCTCGCTGGAATGCTGCTCTTCCTCCGGCAGGTAAGGCAGGTGGTCGTCGATCAGTTGGTGGGATACCGAAGGACCAAGCAGGCCGGACAGGTTGGTTTCCAGCTGATCACGCAGACGGCGCAGGGCATAGGGGCGGGTTTCCGTGCGCGGCAGGTGCAGATCCCGCAGGGACATTTCCACCTCCCGGGTGGCCGTGATGGGCCCCAGAGGCTGGCTCATGGCATCAATAAAATCGTCCACGCTCTTTGCTTCCAGCTCCCAGCGATAGGGGCGGCGCAGGCTGTCGACCGCACAGGCCTCGGCGGCGTTCTTCTCCGATCGGGACATGGGCGTGACGATGGACACGATGGCATAGATCAGCGCATTGGCGGTGACTGAGGCAATGGCCACGTGGTGCCATTGACTGGCGCCGCTCTGGAAGCGCATGCCCAGCAATTCCATCAATGGCTGGAACTGCCAGTTCGGGTAGGCGATGGGAACCAGCAGCAACATGATCCACAGGATAAAGCCGACCAGCAGCCCGGCGAACAGGCCGTTGCGGTTGCCGGAGGGCCAGAACAGGGCGCCAATCAGTCCGGGGACAAATTGCAGGGTGGCCACAAAGGTGAGCACGCCCAGTTCCACCAGGGTGTGATCGGTGCCGGTGAAGCGGTAGAACAGATACGCCAGGGCCAGAATGGCGGCGATCAGGATGCGCCGGGTCCAGAGCAGATTGCGATACAGGTTCTGGCCCTGCAGCGGGCTGGCGGGCAGTACCAGGTGATTCAGGCACATGCCGGACAGCGCCAGGGTGGCCACGATCAGCATGCCGCTGGCCCCGGCCAGGCCGGCAATATAGCCGAGCACCGCACCGTGGCCACCGCTAATCATGCCGATACCCAGGGCGTAATAATCCGGTGGGGTGGGGGCATTGCCGGCAGCTGCGGCCCACAGGATGACCGGCACGCACAATGCCATCAGCAGGAACATCAACGGCAGCGCCCAACTGGCGGTGATCAGGGCGCGGGGGTTCATGTTTTCGGTAAAGGCCATGTAGAACATGTGCGGCAGCACCACGGCGGAGACAAAGAACGCCATGATCATGGAATGCCAGGTGCCGTCCTGCAGGGGGTAGTAGAGCCGCGCCAGCATTTCCGGGTGGTCATCCAGCCAGGCGTTGAGGCTGGCGGGCCCATCGAACACGCCATACAGGCCGAGCAAGGCCACTGCGCCGAAGGCCAGCAGTTTGATCAGCGATTCCATGGCAATGGCCATCACCAACCCTTCGTGTTTCTCCCGGGCGGTGGTATGGCGGGCGCCGAACAGGATGGCGAAGATCACCATCATCAGGCAGAAGCCGGCGGCCAGGTCGCGGGGGTCGGCAGTGCCACTGAGGATCTGGATGGATTCTGCGACCGCCTTCAGTTGCAGCGCCAGCAGGGGCAGTACCCCGATCAGCATGATCAGGGTCGTCATGGCGCCAGCCAGTCGGCTGCGGTAACGGAAGGCAAACAGGTCCGCCAGGGAGCTGAGCTGGTAGGTCGTGGTCAGCCTCAGGATCGGTGCCAGCAAAATCGGGGCGAGCAGAAAGACCCCGGAAATCCCCAGAAAATAGGACAGGAAGTTGTAGCCGTACTGGTAGGCATAACCCACTGAACCGTACACGGCCCAGGCACTGGCGTAGACCCCCAGCGACAGCACATACACCGCCGGGTGACGTACCCAGTGAGCCGGCAGCCAGCCACGCTCGGTGATCCAGGCCACCGCAAACAGGAACAGCAGGTAGCAACCGGCAATCAGGATCAGATCGCTGACACTATAGACCATCGACATCCTTGCTCTTGGCAATCCAGTAGCTCAGGGCGATCAGGCCCAGCCAGATCAGATAGGGGCGATACCAGGCGCGCCCACCTTCGCTCCACCAATCGATGATGGCAGGAGAAAGCAGGTAGGTGCCGAGAATGAAGATGATCAGCAGTCGGTCGGTATACATAGGTGGTTTAACCCCTCCGGGCCGATGAGCATACGCCAGGGGGTGAGGCGTGTAAAAGCGGAGGCTGAGTTGAAAGTTCAAAGTGTAAAGTTGCAACGCGGGCCAGGTCGAAGGCCTGGCGAGGTCGTGCCCGCGATTCATGGCACGGGCGCGGGCACGGACAAACAGAAATCACGAAACCCTCTCGCGCTTTTAAACGTTCAACGTTGAACTTTTAACTCATCGGGCAATGGCCGCTGTCGGCCCGCGGGCCACTGGTGATCCGGGTAGTGCGCCGTGCCCCATGCCAATAGCACTGCGGGGCGTTCGTCTTGCAGGTCTGAGGGCGGCTGCAGTCCCAGGCAGTGAAGGGCGGCGGTGAGTAGCTGGCTGGCTCGAGTGGGGTCCAGGGCCTCACTGCCGGTGGATTTGGACAGCTTCAGGTTCCGGCCGTCGCTGACCACCGGCAAATGCGCATACTCCGGCGCAGGCCTGCCCAGGCATTCCAGCAGCCAGCGCTGGCGCAAGGTGGAATCGAGCAGGTCCGCACCACGCAACACATGGGTAATACCATCATCCGCATCGTCCAGGGCGCAGGCCAGCTGATACCCGAACAGGCCATCGCGACGACGAATCACGAAGGCGCCACCGTCCTGGTGCAGGTTGTTGCTGATTCGCCCCTGAATGCCATCCGGGTAGTCCAGTTCCCGGTCGGGAACCTGCAGGCGGATGGCGGTATCCTCGGCCGCGGGCACACTGGCACTGATGCCGGGATGGTTATGGTTGAGGGCGGCCAGTTGTTTGCGGGTCAGGCGACAGTGAAAGGCGTGGCCGCGGTCGAGCAGGGCATCCACGGCTTCTTGATAGGCGAAGTGACGCTGGCTCTGGTAACGCACGGGCCCATCCCAGTGCAGGCCAAAGGTTTCCAGCTGACGCAGAATGGTATCGGCGGCACCGGGCACTTCCCGGGGCGGGTCCAGATCGTCCACGCGGATCAACCATTCACCGCCCGCGTGGCGCGCTTCCAGCCAGCTGGCCAGCGCAGCCACCAGGGACCCGAAATGCAGGGGGCCGGAGGGGGTGGGGGCGAAACGTCCGCGATAGGTCATAAAGGCAGTGAACAGTGAGCAGTGAATAGTGAACAGTTAACAGCGGCGCGCCATGCCTGTGTGAGGAGTTTAAACGCAAGAAGCCGCGCACAAGGGCTGGGCGCGGCTTCAGGCGTTTCAGGAACAACAGCCTGCTATTGCGAACTGTTCACTGTTAACTCTTCACTGGTTTATCCGGCCAGCTGCTTTTCCTTGATCTCCGCCAGTTCCTTGCAGTCGATGCACAGGTCGGCGGTGGGGCGGGCTTCCAGGCGACGGATGCCGATTTCAATGCCACAGGCTTCGCAGTAGCCATAATCGTCCTTGTCGACCAGATCCAGCGTCTTCTCGATCTTCTTGAGCAGCTTGCGCTCGCGGTCACGGGTGCGCAGCTCCAGGGCAAACTCTTCTTCCTGGGTGGCGCGGTCAGCAGGGTCAGGCAGGTTCGCCTGCTCATCCTGCAGGTGGTGCATGGTGCGATCCGCTTCTTCCATCAACTCCTGGCGCCAGGCCAGCAGAATCTGGCGGAAGTGCTCTCGTTGTTTCTCGTTCATGTACTCCTCGTTTTTGGCCGGCATGTAGGGTTTGAAACCATGCATTTGGGCCTGCGAGGAAGATGAGGCGGTTTTCTTTTTCACGTTTGCTTTTACCTGAGCAGAAGTGGTGGATCGGCTCGGCGAAGTCCCTTTGCCGGCAGTCGCGGTCCGTGCGTTACCGGTGTTCGATGCGTCTCTGGCAGCGGCCCGGGCCGCTGCGGATGCTTTCCCTGAGGTCGGCAGTTTTGTTCTAGGTGCAGCCGGTGCTGCTTTTTTGGCTGCCGGTTTCTTGGCAGCGGGCTTGCTGGCCTTCGCCGGCTTGGCGCTGGCAGCAGTGGATTGGGTTTTCGCGACGGCCTGTTTCGCCGCTGGCTTGCGGACTGCCTTTTGAGCGGCAGGCTTACTGGTCGGCGCTTTCGCTGCGGCCTTTTTGGCCGGGGCTTTTGGGGTGGCTGTTTTCTTGGCTGCAGGTTTGGCGGCGGTCGCTTTTTTGGCCGGTGCCGTTTTCTTGGCAACGGCTTTCTTGGGCGCTGCCTTCTTCACGGCGGCCTTCTTGGCCGGTGCCTTTTTGGCGGCTGGCTTGCTGGTGACTTTCTTTGCGGCCGCTTTTTTGGCTGGGGTCTTTTTGGCTGCAGGCTTTGCCGCCACCTTCTTCACCGTGGCTTTCTTGGCAGGGGCCTTCTTTGCAGCGGCCTTTTTGGCTGGTGCTTTGCGGGCAGCAGTGGATGAGGTGGCTTTTTTGCTGCTGGAAGCAGACCCGGTGGTTTGTTTTTTAGCCGCCTTTTTCGGGGCTTTCTTTTTGCCGGTGGCCATTTTGATTAACTCCCTTAGCATCTTCTCGACTCTCTATCCTGTGCCACTATCCCTAGGGTCTGCTTGATATCACCAAGCACGGGCGTAATGTAATCTTTCGACCTTACCCCTTCCGGGTAAGTCTTGTCACCAGTTGGTGAAAATCTGGCCGATTATAGCCATGCCACCCCTATAGGAAAGAGGAATCTTGTGAGCACGCTGTCGCATTTCGCCAAACAGATCCCGCCTTTTCACGTAATGGCACTGCTGGAGCGAGCCCAGCAACTGGCCGCTCAGGGACACGATGTGATCCATCTGGAAGTGGGCGAGCCGGATTTTGAAACTCCGGCGCCGGTGCTGGAGGCCATTGCCGAGGCAACCCGTGAGCGAGGCACCGGCTACACGCCGGCGGCAGGATTGCCTGCTTTGCGCCAGGCCATCGCGGATGATTACCGGGACCGTTTTGCCGCTACCGTATTGCCGTCACAGATCGTGGTGACGCCAGGGGCTTCCGGTGCCCTGCAGCTGGCGCTGGCGGCGCTGATCAATCCCGGGGACGGTGTATTGCTGTGTGATCCGGGTTACCCCTGCAATCGCCAGTTTGTGAATCTGGTGGGGGGGCGGCCTCAGCCACTGGTCTTGAAGGCGGACAATCATTTCACGCTGACCCGCAACGACTTGCTGTCGGCCTGGCAGTCGAATACCCGCCTGGCCATGGTCGCCAGCCCGGATAACCCCACCGGTAACATGTTGTCGCTGGATACCCTGCAGGCCATGGCCGAAGGGGCCGTGGAGAAAGGGGGGCTGTTGCTGGTGGATGAAATCTATCAGGGGCTCTGTTACCGCGGGCCGGCGGAGTCGGTGTTGTCGCGTACCGATCAGGTGATGGTGATCAACAGCTTCAGCAAATACTTCTGCATGACCGGTTGGCGGCTGGGCTGGCTGGTGGCGCCGGAGCCGCTGGTGCCGGCCATTGAACGGTTGGCCCAGAACCTGTTTCTGGCACCGTCCACGCCAGCGCAGCACGGTGCCCTTGCCGCCTTGCAGGAGCCGACGCTGACGATCCTGGAGCAGCGTCACCAGCTGTTTGCCCGTCGCCGCCAGTGCCTGCTCAATGGCCTGGCGCATCTCAAACTGCCGGTGGTGTCCAATGCCGACGGGGCGTTTTATGTGTATGTGGATGTGAGTGCCTGGACCGATGACAGCTTTGCCTTCTGTGCAGACCTGCTGGAAAAGGAAAAAGTGGCCATGACGCCGGGGCTGGATTTCGGTGCCGGCCATGACCCTCACCGTTATGTTCGTCTGGCCTATACCTGCGCCGAGTCCCGTCTAGTCGATGCCCTGCACCGCTTGGGCCGTTACCTGGAGTCCCTGTGAAGTTTGATCCCCCCCTGGAACGCGTCACCCTGCTGCGCCGCTACAAGCGGTTTATGGCCGATGTGGTGCGCGCCGATGGCAGCGAAATGACCGTGCATTGCCCGAATACCGGCTCCATGAAGCACTGCGTGTTGGGCGAGCCCCAACTGGCGCTGATCTCCGACAGCGGTAACCCCAAGCGCAAATATCGTCATACGCTGGAGGCGGTGCAGGTGGCTCACGGCCATTGGGCGGGGGTCAATACCAGTCGCCCCAATGCGCTGGTGGAGGAAGCCATTCGTGCCGGCGCTGTTACCGGGCTGAACCCCGGCAGCGGAGTGGAACGGGAAGTGAAATACGGTGACAGCCGCTTTGATCTGGCACTGGGAGAGCGCAGCGATCCCCATACCTTTGTGGAAGTGAAAAATGTCACGCTAGGTCCCGGGCCAAATGATCCGGATGACGGTGTCATTGCCTTCCCGGATTCGGTGACCGAGCGGGGCCAGAAGCATCTACTGACCCTCATGGAGGTGGTGGCGTCCGGCAAGCGGGCGGTGCTGTTTTTCTGTGTGCAGCACAGTGGGGCACAGGCCGCCCGGCCGGCGGATGAAATCGATGCCCGCTACGGGGTGCTGCTGCGGGAAGCGGTGGAGAAGGGGGTGGAGGTACTGGCGTGGAAGGTGGCGTTATCCGCCGATGGTTTTCGGCTGGAACACCCCTTGCCAATACAGTTGTAGGAGTTCCTCTCGAGAGACGAACCAGGTGCCAGCGTGGAAAGCACCTGCAAGGCCAGCAACGTCGTTTCTGTGAAACAGGGCGTCTCTAGAGTGACTTGGCAGCCCCTGCCTCGCCTTTTCCCTCGCCTGGGCTCGGCTTCGTCCCTCGAGAGGAACTCCTATAGCAGCGGCTTTAGGAAACACGGTGCCAACCCTATCGCGCCGCGAGCGGCGCTCCTACGGAAACGCGTTTTCCTCTACAGCGGGGTCTGCAAATTGCGCAGTTGCTGCTGCAACAGTTCCGTCTGATCCCGCCAGTAACTCATGGATTCAAACCAGGGAAATGCCGGCGGAAAGGCCGGGTCGTCCCAGCGTCTGGCCAGCCAGGCGTCGTAGCAGATAATGCGCCGGGTGCGTAGCGGTTCGATCAGGGTCGTCTGTTGCCAGGGGAAGGGCAGGAAGGTGTCGTAGCCGCGGGCCAGCACCCGAAGCTGGTGTTGTTGTTCGTCCTGCTCGCCGGACAGCAGCATCCAGATGTCCTGCATGGCTGGCGCCCGCAAGCTGTCATCCAGATCCACGAAATGCGGTTTGTCGTCGCGCCACAGGATATTGCCGGTATGACAGTCGCCGTGCACGTTGAGTAGTGGAAATTCCACCTCGGCCAGGTGATGTTCAATCTGTTCCAGCAGCTGGCCGCACACATCCCGATACTGACTGCGGTAATTCAGGTCCACCACGTCATTGATCAGGAAGGTGCTGGCGGCGCGAATGTCGGCCAGCGGGTCCATGGTGTGGCGGAGCTCATAGGGCCGATCGCTGCCGCAGGCATGCCAGCGGGCCAGGGTGCGACCAAGCTGTTCCAGATGGTTGTCGTTATCCAGCTCCGGCGCATGGCCGCCGGCTCTGCGGAATACCGCAAAGGCAAAGCCGTCGCAGTGAAACAGGGTGGTGCCGTTCTTTTCGATGGGTGCGACCACCGGCAGGTCCCGCGCCACCAGGAACAGGCTGAAGGCATGTTCTTCCAGGATCTGTTCATCGCTCCAGCGTTGTGGACGATAGAACTTGACGATGACCGGCGGGCCCTCTTCCTGGCCCACCTGGTAGACCCGGTTCTCGAAACTGTTCAGCTGCAGCAGGCGACCGTCGCTGAGGAAGCCGGCGGCGTCCACAGCGTCGAGCATGTAATCCGGGGTGAGGTCATCAAAGGGATGGCTCATAAGCGGCTCAGGCCGGCACCTCGACGGGGCCAAGCCACACCTCGTCACCACGCACTTCAAGGGGAACCGGGATCAGCTTGTCGCCACTGCAGGGGCCGGACAGGCAGTCGCCACTATCAATCTCGAACAGGGCGCCGTGGTTGGCGCACATGATGAACTGGTTGTCACTGTCCATGAACTGGTCCGGCATGAAGTTCAGCTCGATGCCCAGGTGCGGGCACCAGTTGACGAAGGCACGTACCAGCCCATCGTGTTTCACCACGACCACGGGTTGGCCGTCTTTCTGGAATTCCCGCGCACTGTCGTCGGGAATGTCGGTCAGGTTGCAAACGTGTTCCATGTGATCACTTACCTAAAATATCTTGGCGAATCTGCTGGTGGGTCTCGGCGCTCAGGCGCGGGCCGAATTCTGTCACCAGGCGGGCGGCGGCGGCGGCAGCGAGGTTGCCGGCGGTAACAAAATCATGGCCATGGGTGATGGCATACAGAAAGGCCCCGGCAAACATGTCGCCGGCACCATTGCTGTCGATGGCTTTCACCGGCAAGGGCGCGATTCGATGCGCCTCCTCACCGTCCCATACCAGGGCGCCGTCGGCGCCCAGGGTGATGACGGCGGAGCGGCAGACGCTCTTGAGTTTTTCCAGGGCGGCCTCGGGGCTGTCGGTATCCGTGTAGCTGGTGGCTTCCGCGTCGTTGCAGAACAGCAGGTCCACGCCGTCGCCCAGCATCTCGGACAGGCCGTCCTTGAAGAACTGCACCATGGCCGGATCGGAGAATGTCAGGGAGGTTTTGACACCGTGCTTTTCTGCCAGCTGGCGTAGTTTGATGGCTGCCGCCCGGGAGCTGTCACCACTGACCAGGTAACCTTCCAGATAGACATAGTGGCTGGCGGCAATGGCGGCTTCGTCCAGTTCTGCCTCGGACACCTGGCTGGAAATGCCCAGGAAAGTATTCATGGTACGCTCTGCGTCCGGGGTCAGCATGACCAGACACTTGCCGGATATACCGCGGTCGCGGCTGCCGTTCATGTTGGTGTCCACGCCGGCGGCGGTCAGATCGTTGACGAAGATATCGCCGGTGGCATCGTCGGCAACCTTGCAGGCGTAATAGCCATTGCCGCCGAAATAGCGGGTGGCCACCACGGTGTTGCAGGCAGAGCCGCCACTGGTTTGCTTGTGAGGCTCGGCTTCGTCTGCCAGGGCGGCAATCAGTTCTGCCTGGCGGGCTTCGTCCACCAGTGTCATCAGGCCCTTGCCCACATCCATGCGCTCAAGAAAGGCGTCGCTGACCTCGATCTCCGTGTCCACCAGGGCGTTGCCGAGGGCATAAACGTCGTATTTTTTCGTCATGGATGCTCCGTGTTCTGATTCAGAAAAGGCAAGGCGGCTATTATGGGCGCCCCGGGTCCGGTTGCAAAATTTACTCAAATTCCCGTGAAGGGAACGGATACGTCCCGACAGACTCATAAAACACTCACACTTTTCTCTATACTCCGGCCCATGGCAAAAAAAGCGAAAAAGTCCCCCGCGCGATCGCGGCGGCAACCAAATCGGAAAAAACGCAGCAACGGCGCGCAGCGTCGCTGGTTCAGCTGGCCCTTTGTGGGCAAGGTGGCGCTGGTGTCTCTGGTGCTGGGGGCCGCCGGGCTGGCGTATCTGGATGCGCTGGTCCGTGAGCGTTTTGATACCCATGTCTGGCAACTGCCGGCCCGGGTCTATGCCCGGCCAGTGGAGCTCTATGAAGGCCGGGTGCTGTCCCGCGAGGATATGCTCAAGTTACTGGACCTGATGCGCTACCGGCGCGACTCACGGGCGTCCACCCCGGGGAGCTATGCGGTGCAGGGCAGCAGTCTGTTACTGCATACCCGCGGTTTCAGTGACAGTGATGGCGGGGAGAAGGCCGAACGTATCCGGCTGAGCCTGTCTGGCGGGCAGATACGATCTCTTGAGGCCGGCGGCGACCGTCTGGCTCGTCTCGAACCCCTGCAGATTGGCAGTATTCACCCCCAACACGCGGAAGACCGGGTGCTGGTGCCGCTGGACAAGGTGCCGCCCTTGTTGGTGGACATGCTGATCGCCACGGAGGATCAGGCGTTCTATGACCACCATGGTATTTCCCTGCGTGGTCTGGCCCGGGCCATGCTGGCCAACATCAAGGCCGGTCGGCTGGTACAGGGTGGCAGCACCCTGACACAGCAGCTGGTGAAGAATTTCTGGCTTACTTCCGAGCGCACCTTGTCGCGCAAGCTGCTGGAAATGCCCATGGCCATGTTGCTGGAGTTGCATTACAGCAAGGAGCAGATTCTTGAGGCCTACCTGAACGAGGTGTACCTGGGTCAGGACGGTGCCCGTGCCATTCATGGTATGGGTTTGGGCGCCCAGTTCCTGTTCGGGCGCCCGCTGGAAGAGCTGGAGCCTCATCACCTGGCCACGTTGGTCGCCCTGCTCAAGGGGCCCAGCTGGTATGACCCGCGCCGTCACCCGGAACGGTCCCTGGATCGCCGCAACACGGTATTGAAAGTGGCCATGGACGAGGGCGCCTTGTCGAAAGCGGATTACGACAAGTACAGCAACCGTTCGCTGGAAGTGGTCCCCCGCGGTGCCTCGGCGCTGTATGCGTTTCCTGCCTTTATTGATCTGGTGCGTCGCCAGCTGGCCAGGGATTACCCGCCGGAGGTGCTCAGCGATGAGGGGCTGCGTATTCACTCCACTCTGGATGTGCTGGCACAGCTGGCTGCGGAGGGCGCCCTCCGTGACCACCTGAACCGTCGCGATCCTGACGAGAGCAAAAAACTGAATGGCGCCGTGGTCGTGGTGGCCCCGGCCCAGGGGGATGTGCTGGCCCTGGTCAGCAATCGCAGCTCCCGGGAGGCGGGTTTCAACCGTGCCCTGGATGCCCAGCGTCCCATCGGATCGCTGGCCAAGCCGGCGGTGGTGTTGTCGGCGGTGAGTCAGCCCAAGCAATGGTCCCTGGCGACCCAGGTGGAAGATGGGCCTGTGCAAGTGACGCTGCCCAACGGCACCACCTGGTCACCGCAAAACTTCGACAACCAGTCCAGGGGTGCCATGCCGGTGGTGGATGTGCTCACCTACTCCCGTAATCAGGGCACGGCCCGGCTTGGGCTGGATGTGGGCCTGGACAGGGTGGCTGACACCATGAAGACCCTGGGAGTGACCCGCAATATTCCCCTCTACCCCAGCATTCTACTGGGGAGTCTGGAACTGACCCCGTTCGAGGTGGCGATGATGTACCAGCCGCTGTCCACCGGGGGCTTCAGTACCCGCCTGCGTTCCATCACCGATGTGCTCGACAAGGAAGCCAAGCCGCTGGCCCGCTACCCGGTCAATACCGATGAGGTGGTGGACGCCGGGCCGGCTTTCCTGACCCAATGGGCCATGCAGCAGGTGGTCGAGAAGGGGACCGGGCGTGCCGCCCGGGCGTCGCTGCCTGAAGCGCTCAAGGTGGCCGGCAAGACCGGCACCAGTAATGATTTTCGTGATGCCTGGTTTGCCGGTTTTTCCGCCAACCATCTGGCGGTAGTCTGGGTGGGTCGGGACGATAACCGCAATGCGGGCATTACCGGGTCCAGTGGTGCCTTGCCGGTCTGGGCGCAGTTGATGGGCAAACTTCCCCAGCGCAGCCTGTCACAAACTCCGCCCGCCGGCGTGGAGTGGGTGTGGATGAACCCGGACGGTCGCCGCACCAGTGCCGAGGGCTGCAGCGACGCCCGCCGTTATCCCATGCTGGAAGTCTCGATTCCCCAGGAAAGCGACGGCTGCGGGAAAGTGAAGGAGACCGGCAAGGGCATCAAGGGCTGGTTCAAGGGGCTGTTTGACTAGTGACGGTTAACCGATCCCGGGGACAACGCGAATTTCACCGGGCATGCCTCGTTTTCTGAGAGGCTGCCCGCCGCCGCAACGCGCGATCAAAGTGGCGCGTTTCAGGGATGTTGAGGATGTGGACAGTGAAAAGACTTATTCAACTGGTGTTGATCAGTGTGGTGCTCGCAGGGTGCGCGGTTCGGCCCGCGGTTGAGGAACCGGCGGAACCGATGACCGCCAGTCAGGAACTGGAAGGCTCGCCGGCACTGGGGTTGTTGAGCCGGGCGGAACAAGCCCGTCAGCAGGGCCAGACATCGGTGGCGGAGCGTTATCTGGAGCGGGCTCTCAATATCGCCCCGGATTCATCCTGGCTATACAAAGAGCTGGCAGGCCTGCGGCTTTCCGAGGGCGATCCCCGGGGGGCGGAAGGCTTCGCACTAAAGGCGTTGCGTCTGGCCCCGGACCATGATGACTACCGCGCCGGCTTGTGGGACCTGGTAGCCACTGCCCGTGACCGCCAGGGCGACAAGGCGGGGGCCCGCCAGGCCCGCGACAAGGCCGGGGAACTGCGCAATCCGAAGGCCAGGCCGGTATGACACCCGCCGTAGAGGCGGCAAAACAGGCCGGCATGCCTTTTCAGGTGTACCGCTACGAGCATGATCCCAAGGCCGAAAGCTACGGACTGGAGGCGGCGGAAGCCCTGCAGCTACCTGCGGAAAAAGTTTTCAAGACACTGCTGACCCTGGTGGATGCACAGCCGGTGGTCGCCATGGTGCCAGTGGCCCATCAGCTGGACCTGAAATTTCTCGCCATGGCCCATGGCGGCAAGAAAGCCGCCATGTGTCCAGCGGACAGGGCACAACGGCTCACTGGCTATGTGCTAGGCGGCATCAGCCCGCTGGGGCAGAAGAAGCGGCTGCCGTTGTACCTGGACAGCAGCGCCAATGGACAGGACCGGATATTCATGAGTGCCGGGCGGCGGGGGCTGGAAATCGCCATGGCACCGACGGATCTGCTGGTGTTGACCGGGGGGCATAGCGCGCCATTGGTTCGGGTTTGACGGGCCGCGCGGTGTGGTTGGGCACGGCCGGGTGGTGGAAGAATCGGGTTACGGATGACAGTTGGGGGGATGGACGATGGGAAAAATGGTGGTGTTGGTGGGGGTGCTGGTCCTTTTGCTGGTGCAGTTCCGGGGAGAATTGCGTGAGGCCATGGGGCTGCCTGCAGAACCGGGTATTGCGATGCCTGCCACACTTGCGGCGACCAACCGTCAGCCGGATCTGATTATGTATTCCACGCCAACCTGTGGGGTGTGCCGGCAGGCCCGAAGTTATTTTTCTGAACGTGGCATTGCCTATGAAGAGCGGGATGTGACACGCAATTCCCGTTACGAAGAGGAATGGCGCCGTCATGGGGGTCGCGGTGTGCCGTTGTTCCTGATTAACGGCACACCGTTCTCCGGGTTTAATCCGCAGGTGATGGACCAGCGTCTACGCTAGCGTGCCTGCGGGCTGGCAGCTCGCCGACACGCGTGCGGCGCGGTGTGGTTATACCGTCGCAAACGCCTTGCGGGCCGCGGCAATGGTGGCCGCGATATCTTCATCGCTATGGGCTGCTGACACAAAGCCTGCCTCAAAGGCGCTGGGTGCCAGGTAGATGCCCTGGTCCAGCATGGCATGGAAGAAGCGGTTGAAGCGTTCGCTGTCGCAGGCCATCACGTCTGCAAAGCCGCTGATGCGACTTTGATCCGTGAAAAACACGCCGAACATGGCCCCCGCTTGCGCGGTGGTGAAGGCGACCCCCTCCGCATGGGCGGCTTCGGTCAGGCCGTCCAGCAGGCGGGTGGTCTTTTCGGCCAGGGCGTCATGGAAGCCGGGTTCACTGAGCAGGTTCAGGGTGGTCAGCCCGGCGGCCATGGCCACCGGGTTACCGGACAGGGTGCCGGCCTGGTAGACCGGACCCAGCGGCGCCAGGTGTTCCATGATGGCTTTCTTGCCGCCGAAGGCGCCCACCGGCATGCCGCCACCGATGATTTTGCCCAGGGTGGTCATGTCCGGGGTCACGTCATAGAGCGCCTGGGCGCCGCCCAGGGCGACCCGGAAACCGGTCATCACCTCGTCGAAGATCAACACGGAGCCATGGTCGTCACAGTACTGGCGCAGGGCCTGCAGGAATGACTTGGTGGGGGGCACGCAGTTCATGTTGCCGGCTACCGGCTCGACGATGACGGCGGCAATCTGGTCGCCGTATTCCTGGAAGGCCGTCTCCACACTGGCGGCATCATTGTAGTCCAGTACCAGGGTGTCACCGGTGACGGCGGCGGGCACACCGGGGGAGCCGGGGATGCCCATGGCGCCGGAACCGGCTTTTACCAGCAAGCTGTCCACATGGCCGTGGTAGCAACCCTCGAATTTGACGATCTTGTCGCGACCGGTGTAGCCCCGGGCCAGGCGGATGGCACTCATGGTGGCTTCGGTGCCGGAGTTGACCATGCGCACCATGTCCATGGAGGGCACCAGTTCGCAGACCTTGTCCGCCATGGCCACTTCGGTGGCGGTGGGGGCGCCAAAGCTGAGGCCGTTCTGTACGGCGGCCTGCACGGCGGCAATCACCTGGGGATGGTTATGACCCAGAATCATTGGCCCCCAGGAACCCACATAGTCGATGTAGCGATTGTCGTCTTCATCGTACAGGTAGGCGCCGCTGGCGGAATGGAAAAACACCGGGGTGCCGCCAACGCCCTTGAAGGCGCGCACCGGGGAGTTAACACCGCCGGGAATATGTTTCTGTGCCTGACGGAAAAGCTGTTCAGAGTGCTTGCGGCTCATGGTGTGTCCTCTTGCTTTGGCTGTTGGCGACGCCTGGCATCGCAGGCCGCGCGGGCGGCGGTGTGCGCCGGGCGCACACAGGAAATTACGGTTGATGGTGTCGCTGGAGCATGAAGGGCCCATGACAGGGTCTGGGCCAGGTTCAGGCGTTTTCATTCCGAGCCGGGGATGTTGGCGCAGCGAACGATTACCGAACTTTCCACATGGGTCACCCGGATCCGCCACGGGAAAGTGGCGGCATTATGAGGGGTGAGTGGCGGCTTGGCCAGAGAAGGGGCGGGTTTAGGGTCTGGCCGCTGCCGGCACCAGGTTCTCGATCCAGTACTGCTGCTCGTCATCGGCCATGCGCGGATCGAAATCCAGTCGGATATGGCGGGGGTAACCCTGTTGCGGGTGGTAGTCCACGTCCACCTGGTGCCAGCCCTTGCGCTGTTTTTCCTCTATCAGGTCAAACCAGGCTTCCACGGTGCGGGCCAGAGGGGCCCGCGCGGCATGGTCGGGGCTGTCCAGTCTGGCCTGTTGGCCGTTGACCAGAACAGTGGCTGGGAGCAGGGCCTGTTGGCCGCAGTAACACTGCTGGCGGACCTGGTAGCGGTAATGCTGCAGGCCCTGGTCGACCCAGCGTTGTCGGGCCTGGGTCAAAGGATCGCTTGCGCTGTCCTTGCTGCCCACCTGGCAGGCGCACAGCAAGGTTGCCAGCGGCAGCGTCATCAGCGGTTTCAGGCTCAGCATGGGGCAGTGCCTCTACGACGCCGCAGCATCAGCAGTGCCAGCAGGCCGGTCAGGAAGCCTGCGCTGCCGCCATCATCATTGAAATCCTGTGGCGGCGTGCTGTCATCGAAGGTGTTGTCATCGCCGGTTGGGGTGATCTCGTTGTTCAGGGTGATCGTCGCCATTGCCGAAGGCGTAGAGGGGCCTGCGCTGTTCAGGCTGGAAACCCGGTAGCGATAACGATTGCCCAAGGTGACTCGGGTATCGGTATAGCGGGTGCTGTTGGCATTCAGCTCCGCGATGGCCTGCCAGGCCAGCCAGGTGTCGCCGTCCTGGCGCTGGCGCTCGATGCGGAAGCCGAATTCATTGTCGGCATTATCCTGCCACTGCAATGCCACGGCACTGTTCTGGCGCTGTGCCTGCAGGTTGTCAGGGGCGGCCGGTACCCGTTCGAAGAGCTGCTCGGCGCTGTTACTCAGCGGCGAGGAGCCCACGGCATTGAAGGCCTGCACCTGATAACGATATAGCGTGCCGGCGATGACAGAGCTGTCATCGTGGCGGGTCTGGTTGCTGCCCAGCTCGACGAGGCTCTGCCATTCACTCCAGGTCTGCCCGTTGAATTGCTGGCGCAGAATCCGGAAGCCGGTTTCGTTGTCGGCCTGGTCCTGCCAGGTCAGGCGGAGGGCGTTTTCCAGCAGGCGGCTGGTCAGGTTGGAGGGCGCTTCGGGCCGGGAGCCAAACTGGATCTCGGCCAGATTGGAGGGCGCTGAAGCCAGCGTGGCGTTATGGGCAATGACGCGGTACTGGTAGCGCTCGCCGAGCACAGCGGTGCTGTCCAGATATTGCACACTGTCCGTGGCCAGGTCTTCCACAAGAGGGGTCCAGCTTGTCCAGCTGCCATTGTTGTCCCGGCGGCGCTGGACTTCGTAGCGCTGCTCATTGTCTGCCTGGTCGTTCCAGCTCAACTGGATACCGCCTTGCGCCAAGGCGGTGGTCAGGTTGGCCGGGGCAGCCGGTGTGCCCTCTACCCTGATGCTGACGACGTTTGAGCTGTCGCCGGTGATGTCGTTGCCTTCGGCAATGACGCGGTATTGATAGTTGAGATCAGTGTCGATGCCGGTGTCGATATGGGTCTCGCTATTGGCCGGCAGGCTGACCAGCAGCGCCCAGCTGCCGTCGTTGCTGGCGCGCTCGACCCGGTACCCGGTTTCGGTAAACGCCCGGTCGGTCCAGGTCAGGGTCACCTGTGGCGGCGCCTGCTGGACCTGGGCCTGCAGGTCGTTCGGCTGACTGGAGACAATGTCATAGGTCAGAGGGGTGCTCAGTTGGTCGTTACCGGGAAGGATGTCCTTCACTTCGCTGCCAATGATCGTGGCTGTCTGTGTCAGGAGAGCGTCAGCCGGGGTGGCGCTGATGATGCCTAGTGTCAGGCTGGCAGGGGCGAAGGGCGGTGTCAGAGAGCAGCTATAGCTGCGCTGATCCGGGGCAATGCTGCAGTCACCATCCGGCAGGGTCAGTTGCTCGATCCGGGCATTGCTGAGATTCCCCTGCAGCTGGATTTGGTCTGGCGCTCGTGAGGCTTGCTGGTAGTCCAGGGTAAAGGCCAGGGCCAGGGTGGTGCCGGTGCTGTTATCAAAGCGCTCCGGGTTGGCGCTGTCAGCGCTGAATCCTGCATCCACCGGGTAGTTGAAGCAGGCATCCTGGTTGTTGAGGCTGTCGACCTTGGCCGTCATCTGGGTTACCGAGCAACGGGAAAAGCCGGTGGCGCTGGGGTCGGCAAAGCTGGACATGATATGGCCGTTGCCGCAGTAACGCTCCGGGTTGTCGACCTGGTCGGCTTCCACATTGTCGTGGTTGGCGCCGAAGTTATGGCCGATCTCATGGGCCATGACGATGGCCGTCAGGGGAATGTTGACGTACTCCTGGGTGACGCCGGTGGCGTAGCCATTGGTATTACAGAGGGTGCCCACATAGGCAAGGCCGACCGTGGAACCATCGAATTCACGACCGGACAGCAGTTCCATCAGCGGGCTCGCCGTGCTGGTGTCGGCGAAGGAAAAGCCGTGGTACTTCTCACGCAGATCCACCAGCAATTCATTGGCGCTGGTGGACTCCAGCAGCAGCTCCTCACTGGGAAATTCCACATGCAGGTTGTCGAACACCATGTTCAGATCATTGCGGTAGAAACCGTCGATGATGTTGAGCAGTTCCACCACCTTGTCCTGATAGGTATCCGGGTGCTTCTGTTGAAACAGATGGTCGACGATCAGGTATTTCTCGGGCAACAGACAGACACCGTCAACCTGATCGGTGCACATCTCTTCCAGGGTGGCCGCGGCAATGTGGTACTCGCTTGAACGCGCGCTGGCGCCTTCCCGGGTTGGCAGTTCCAGGGAGCTGTGGGTGCCATTGCCTACGCCGCAGGTGCCGGGCGCCTGCAGGCTTTGCAGGGAACGGGCCACGGGGAGGTTGTGCTCCTGGCTGAAGGTGGTGCTATCGATAATGTGCATTTCGCCATGCAGCGACACTACCCCGGACCAGCGATCATCCAGCCGTGACAGGCGCACCCAGCTGTCCGGCACCTGTTCCAGTGTGCCGCTGTAGTGTTCGCCCCTGAGGAGTTGCCGATCCGCGTCGGACATACCGATACGGGCGGGGCTGGGTGCCAGAACGGCCCGGTAACGGCTGCCATCGATAAACACGTCGGTGCTGGTTTGAGCGGATGCAGCGATTCCCTGGCTGGCGGGGATAAGCAGTGCGGACAGCAGCAGGCCGCGCCACCGGGCCAGCGGTCGGCGAAAACGGGATGACATGAGTGATTCTCCCCCTTACTGGGTTTTTCGTATTTTTTATCTGGCTATTTCGGTGTAGTTGTTGCGGGGGATTTTGCGTCCCTGCGGGCGGGTATGTTGTGCGGCGGATCCCATTCTTGGCGATCTGGACGGGCGTACAGGGAAAGTCTTTGCTCAGCCGGTCACAAACAGGGCTGCCAGCCGACGGGCAGCCTGTTCAACGTGCTCCGGTGCCGGGCTGGAAAACAGGGCATGGATCACTGCCAGGGCGTCGGCACCCTGCTCCAGGAGGCGGCCACCGTTCTCCGCATCAATGCCGCCGATGGCGACCAGTGGAATGGCCAGCTGCTTGCGAGCTTGCTGGAGAATAGCGGAATCCGCAGGCGGGGCCTGTGGCTTGGTGCGAGAGGGGAAGAAGCGGCCGAAGGCCACGTAGTCGGCGCCGGCTTCAGCGGCCTGCTCGGCCAGAGTCAGGTCGCCATGACAGGTAACGCCGATAATTTTGTCGGGCCCGAGTCGTTGTCGCGCGCGGGCAATGCCACCGTCACTCTGGCCGATATGGACACCGTCGGCCTCAATCTCTGCGGCCAGGGCCGGGTCGTCGTTGACCAGAAAGAGGGCGCCATATTGCCGGCACAGGGTTTGAAGCTGGCTGGCACGATGACGGCGTTGTGCCGGGGTGGCGGTCTTGTCCCGGTATTGCAGCAGGCGGGCGCCACCGCGCAGGGCAGCCTCTGCGGCGGGCAGTAATTGCCGATCGGGGATCAGGGCCGGGTCGGTGATGGCGTACAGGCCGTGGATTGCGGGGTGCTTCATCGCCGGTCTGGCACGTGCTGGCCATGGCCCGGGCGGAAGGCGTTGCGCAGGAAACGGTCCACATGGGCCTGGCCGTCTGCCACTGCATTGGCCAGGGATTCCCCATGGCCGCGCAGGCAGGCGATGGATGACGCCAGGGTGCAACCGGAGCCGTGATAGCTGTGGGGGAGACGCTCCCAGTTCCACTGTTGCTCGCCGTCGGCGCTGAACAGGTGGTTGGTGACCTGGTCGGTGTCGTCGTGGGTGCCGGTGATCAGGGTGGCGCGCCCAGTGCGTTTTACCAGCTCGCCGCCGCAGTCAGCGACAGACTGACGCCCCGTGAGTGCCTGGGCTTCGGGCAGGTTGGGGGTCATCACGTCGCAGAGAGGCGCCAGCTTTTCCAGCATGGCCTCCGCCAGGGATTCGCTGGCCAGGCTGCCGCCGGCTTCGGCGGCCAACACCGGGTCGAGAATCACGGGTACGCCGGGCAGTTGCTGCAACAGCTCGGCGATAAAGTCGATGATGGCCACGGAGCCGGTCATGCCGATTTTTACCGCCTGGAAGGAGTAATCCTCCAACAGGGTAGCGGCCTGTTGGCGCAGCAGATCCACGCCGATGAGGCGGAAACCGCGCACGTTCTGGCTGTTCTGCACGGTGAGCCCGGTGATCAGGGTGGAGGCAAAGCCACCCAGGGCGCGAATGGCTTCAATGTCCGCATGGATGCCGGCGCCCCCGGAAGGGTCGTGGCCAGCGATGACGAGAATATTGGGTTTCATAAAAAATGCCTGACGCGGCACGCCTGACGTGCGGGCGACCTTTTCGTCCGGCGTCAGGCGTTAAGCGTTTTTCAGAATGGTCGCACTACCGCCAATATAACAATGGCCACCAGCAGAAACACGGGGATCTCGTTGAAGATCCGGTAAAACTTGTCACTTTTGGTATTGGCGTCGGCGGCGAATTTTTTCAGGTAGGCCAGGCAGACGTGGTGATAGCCGATCAGCAGGAAGACCAGCGTCAGTTTGGCGTGCATCCAGCCGAAGCCCTTATAGGCTTCCCAGTTGGCCATCAGCATCCACAGGCCCAGCAACACGGTGACGATCATGCTGGGGTTCATGATGCCCCGGTACAGTTTGCGTTCCATCACCTTGAAGCGTTCCCGGCTGGCCGTGTCCTCTGCCATGGCGTGATAGACGAACAGGCGAGGCAGGTAAAAGATGGCGGCGAACCAGCAGATCACCGCGATCAGGTGAAAGGCTTTGATCCAGAGCAGGTGGTCCAGGGCGAACTGCATCATGATGTGGCAAGTCTCCGGGGTGGTGTGAGTGGAGGGATCGGGAGTCAGAGCGTAGACTATACCGACTTCCTGCCATTGTTTCGTCAACCAGCACTGATTGCCAAGGAGTCCCGTGAATAAGCGGCCACGCCACCGTCGTCTGATGCGTTACTACCTGTTTCGCACTCGCCGCGTGAGTCGTCGTCAGCTTGGCTCCTGGGAGGACTGGAAGCTGCGTGCGGTGTTCTGGATCGGCGCTGTGCTGGTGGGGTTGTTGGTGGTGGCGTTTGCCTGGGTAGCTGAACTGGCGTCGCACACCTTTAATCAGATCCACGAGCAGTCGCCACTGTTGCCCGTGCTGATCACGCCTCTGGGCATGTTGCTGATCGTCTGGTTGATGCGACAGCTGGGCACCGAGTCCCAGGGCAGTGGCATCCCCCAGGTGCTGGTGGTGCTCAAGCAGCGTTACCACTGGCTGCGCCCCACCTTCCTCTCCCTGCGAGTTATCTTCGGCAAGTTCATTTTGACCTGTCTGGGATTGCTGTGCGGCGCCAGTATCGGCCGTGAAGGGCCGAGTGTGCACATGGGCGCGGCAATGATGTATTCAGTGGGCAGGCTAGGGCGCCTGAATCAGAAATATGTGGATAATTCCCTGATTGTGGCGGGTGGTGCCGCCGGGGTATCGGCGGCGTTCAACGCCCCGCTGGCGGGGATCGTGTTTGCCATTGAAGAATTGTCCGGCTCCTTCGAGCAGCGCACCAGCGGTACCCTGATCCTGGCGATAATCCTGTCCGGTGTGGTGGTGCTGATGATCATGGGCCACTACAGCTTTTTCGGGCACCCCCAGGGCGCCCTGGATATTACCCAGGACTGGGCGGCGATTGGTGTCACCGGGCTGGTATGTGGTCTGTTCGGCGGCCTGTTCAGCCGGTTGCTGATCAAGGGCAGTCAGTTTCTTTCTCCCCATGCCAGGGCGCACCCCTACCGGGTAGTGTTGATGTGCGCGCTGGTACTGGTGTTGCTGGGGCTGCTGACCGGTGGTGCTACCTATGGCAGTGGCTACGAGCAGGCCAGTACCCTGCTGGACGGGGAGCACCCGGGCAACTGGAGCTTTGCCCTGGCCAAGATGTCCGCCACCCTGGTGTCGTACTTCACCGGTATCCCCGGCGGGTTGTTCTCCCCAAGTCTGGCGGCCGGGGCCGGGTTCGGTAATGTGATCGGCAGCTTTTTTCCGGCGTCCTCGCTGGTCGGAATTACCCTGGTGGCCATGGCGGCTTTTCTTGCAGGTGTGATTCAGCGCCCCATTACTTCTTTTGTGATTGTCATGGAGTTGACCGGGAACCGGCACGACATCCTGCTTCCGCTGATGGCCGGGGCGTTTCTGGCCACGGCGGTGGCCAAGGTTGTCTGGGCCCGGCCGCTTTACGACTCCCTGGCCGAGCGGCTGTCGGATGGGCGCGGTATGGCGTTGGAGAAACCCCGGGAAAAAGGTGACGACGGGGGGGCAGAACGGGCCGCGGGGAAGGAATCCGAGCGGCAATTACCCGGATAAGTTGCCGGTCCCGGGTGGCGCCCCTATCATGCGGGGTCATTTGTTAAATGCAGCAGTTCCCTGGTCAGCAGGGTGGAGAAAGATATGGCAGAGCCCCTCAAGGTTGGCGTAGTTGGTGGCACCGGATACACCGGGGTGGAGTTGTTGCGCTTGCTGGTCAACCACCCCCATGTGGCTCTGGATGTGATTACCTCCCGGGGCGAGGCGGGTATCGCTGTGGCAGACCTGTTTCCTTCCCTGCGCGGGCGTACCGATCTGGTGTTCAGCGAGCCGGACGTGAAACGGCTGGCGGCCTGTGATGTGGTGTTTTTTGCTACCCCTCACAATGTGGCCATGCGCATGATGCCGGAATTGATGGATGCCGGGGTCAGGGTGGTGGATCTGTCTGCGGATTTCCGGCTCCGTGACCATGAATTGTGGAGCGACTGGTACGGTGAGCCCCATGCCTGCCCGGAGTTGCTGGCGGACGCCGTCTACGGGTTGCCGGAAGTGAACCGGGAAAAGCTCCGTGATGCGCGGCTGGTGGCCTGTGCCGGGTGTTACCCCACGGCCATCCAGTTGGGGTATCTGCCATTGCTGGAAAACGGCTGGATCAATCCGGACCAGCTGATTGCCAACGCGGCCAGCGGTGCCAGTGGTGCCGGCAAGGGGGCCAAGGTGCCCATGCTGCTGGCGGAGGCCGGCGAAAGCTACAAGGCCTATGGGGCCAGCGGTCATCGCCACCTGCCGGAAATCGAGCAGGGCCTGGGCGATATCGCCGGTGGGCCGGTAAAGGCCACCTTTGTGCCGCACCTGATTCCCATGATTCGCGGTATCCACGCGACCCTTTATGGCCAACTGACGGCGCAATCGCCCTCCCTGGAGGAGATCCAGGCAGCCTATGAAGCCCGTTATGCCAACGAGCCCTTCGTGGACGTGATGCCCCTTGGCAGCCACCCGGAGACGCGCTTCGTGAAAGGCGCAAACACCTGCCGGATTGCCCTGCACCAGCCACGGGGCGAGAACGTGATTGTGGTGCTGTCGGTGATCGACAATCTGGTGAAGGGGGCCTCCGGCCAGGCGGTGCAGGCCATGAATATCATGTTCGGGTTGGATGAAGGGGCGGGACTGGCAGTCGTTCCGTTGATGCCCTGATATGGCGCGCAAACCGAAAAGCCGGGCGGGCATTGATGATGTGATGCTGATGCCGGTGAGCCCGTCCCGGCAGAAAAAACGCCGCCGCCTGTGGGCAGTGACCTTGCTGATCCTGGCGGTGATGTTGTTTGTCGGGGGCCTGTGGACGGGTAACAGTGGTGCCCTGGACACCTCTGCAGCGAACCAGCGCCTGCGCAGCGATCTGAAGACAGCCCGACGGGAGCTGGAAGCGGCGCGCAATGAGCTTGCCCTTTACCGAACCGATACCGAGGTGACCCGGGAGGCCCGGGAAACCCTGCGTCAGGAGATCAAATCCCTGCGCGATCAGGCCGCCGAGCTGGAAGAGGCGGTAGTGTTTTACAAGAGTGTGATGGCGCCAGGCGCCAGCGAAGGGCTGCAAATTGAAAAAATGGTGTTGCAGCCCGATGATGACAATGGTGTCTTCCGTTACAGATTGGTTCTGGTACAAGCGGGCGATAACCGTAATTATCTGTCCGGTGATATCAATCTGACTCTGCGCGGTACCCGCGACGGTGAGCCCTTTTCCCTGACGGGTACCGACTGGTTGGACGATAGCAGTGAGACGCGCTTCCGGTTTCGTTACTTCCAGGAGCTGAATGGCCGCTTTGAGGTACCGGAAGGCGTGGAGCTGGAAGCCATAGATGTAGAAGCTGAGAGCGGCGGCAGAAACCGTTACCAGACACAAAAAACCGTAAAATGGCAGTAGGAGAGACCCGTGCTTGGCCGAGACAAGAAATCTGCAACCGGCAGTTCATCCGGTTCGTCCCAGGATTACCGTAACCATACCCTGATTGCACCCAGTGCCACGGTCCGTGGCGATATTGAATTCACCGGCGGGTTGCATGTTCAGGGCACCGTGGAAGGCAATATCAATGTGGGCAAGGATGGTGGCCGTCTGATCATCGGCGAAAGCGGTGTGGTGAAGGGGGAGATTCAGGTCCCCCAGGTGATCATCAATGGTCGTGTGGAAGGGGATGTGCACGCCACTGAGAATCTGGAGTTGGCGGAAAAGGCCTCGGTGGAAGGCAATGTCTATTACCTGATGATCGAGATGGTCATGGGCGCGCGGGTCAATGGCAAGCTGGTCCGCCTGGATGACGAGCGCCGCAACCTGCCGGCACCGGATGCCACCGGCAAGAACGCCGGCAAGGCTTCTGGCAAGGAAGCCGTGGCCGAATAATTCTTGACTGTTTTAGTCGGGTACTGGAACATAATCAGCCCGTTGGCCTTTCTGGCCACGGGCCAATCCGTCACCCGTTGCAAGCGAGAGTATGACCGAAAACGCCCCGATCTCATTCACCGATGCCGCCGCCGCCAAGGTCAAGGAACTGCGTGACGACGAAGGCAATCCGCAACTGAAACTGCGCGTGTATATCACGGGGGGTGGCTGTGCCGGGTTTTCCTATGGCTTCACCTTCGATGAGGCCGTCAACGATGACGACACCATCGTTGAAAAGGATGGCGTGACTCTGCTGGTGGATGCCATGAGCATTCAGTACCTGGATGGCTCTCAGGTGGACTACGAGAAGGGATTGATGGGCTCGCGCTTTGTGGTCAGCAACCCCAACGCGGCCACTACCTGTGGCTGCGGTTCCTCGTTCTCCGTCTAGGAATACCTGGCTGCCTCTGTCGTAAGTCCTCTTTGCCCAAAAGAAGCGAGTAACGAGCTACGAGTAGCGAAAGGCAAAGGGATGGGGTTGGGGTTCGAAACTCGCTTCTCGTCACTCGCTCCTGTCCTTCTGTCACAAAACCTTCACTGCTTGATCAACTTTTCGTCGTTTTTGCGGGGGAAACTACCCCCATGATGACGACTAAACCTACATTTCAACGAATGACTGCTGCTGACACCCGGGCCATGTGCTGGTTGCTTCAGCAGCCCCAGGCCGCCCGCCGCGCCCGGATGGCCCGTATGGTATCGCGGCTGGGTGATGGCCCCTTCTATGTGGCCCTGACGCTGCTGATCTGGTGGATGGATCGCCAGGGCGGCAGTGAGTTTGCCCTGACCGCCATGGCAGCGTATGCCCTGGAAGTGCCACTGTTTGTGTTGCTCAAGCATCTTATCAAGCGGCCACGACCGGCGGACGCACTGGAAAGTCTGTCTGCCTTCATCCAGCCCGCCGACCGTTTCAGTTTTCCCTCCGGACACACCGCTGCCGCCTTCGTGATGGCCTCGTTACTCTGCGTGTTCTACCCGCCGGTGATGCTGCTGGCGCTGGGCCTGGCGGTGATGGTCGGGCTGTCCCGGGTGCTGCTGGGTGTCCATTACCCCAGTGACATCCTCGCCGGCGCTACCCTGGGTGTCAGCTGTGCCATGCTGGGTCTCTGGCTGGTTTAGCCCTTCCTCTCGACGATCCTCTCCCCGCCCTAGTCCTGCGACCGCACACTCTTCTGGCTTCTCCCGAAAAAAGAGCGGCGCCTGAGCCGCGAACTATCCGGCCTTTATCGCACGAAAATTGGCGGCTCTTACCCCGGGGCACAGAGAGCTCCGCTCCTACGGGGTATAGCGAGGTAATGGGGGTGGATTCTTCACGTTTCAGGGCAAGGTGACCTGGCCCAGAATGGCTTCCCTCGACGCCCCGGTGACCACCGGCGCATTGCCGTACTGTCCTTCCAGTCGGGCCCATGCCAGCCAGGCAAAGGCGGCGGCTTCCACCCAATCCGGGTGCAGGCCCTTGCTGTCCGTGCTGGCCACCGGGATGCCCAGGTAATGTCCAAGCCGCGCCAGTAGGTGGCGGTTATGGGCGCCGCCACCGCAGACCAGCAGTTGTTGCGGGGCGAAATCCGCCAGGGCATCGCTGATGCTACGGGCGGTCAGGTCGGCCAGGGTGGCCTGGACCTGTTGGGCGTGGTAGTGATCCGGCAGCTGTCGTGCCAACCATTCGCCATGGAAGTATTCGCGGCCGGTGCTCTTGGGGGGTGGCAGCCGGAAGTAGGGATCATCCAGCAGTTGTTCCAGCAGCGTCGGGTCTGGCTGGCCGCCAGCGGCCCACTCCCCGTTGCGGTCGAACGGCTGCTGGTGGTGCTGGCGGATCCACAGGTCCATCAGCACATTGCCTGGGCCGGTATCAAAGCCGCCCAGCAAGGTGTCACCGTCCAGCAGCGTCACGTTGGCCATGCCGCCAATGTTGGCAATGGCGCGCCGCTGGCCAGTGCGGGCAAACAGTTGCCGGTGGAAAGGGGGCACCAGAGGAGCTCCCTGGCCGCCCAGGGCCATGTCCTTGTTGCGGAAGTTGCTGACCACGGGGATGCCGGTTTCCACCGCCAGGGTATCCGGGCAGCCCAGTTGCAGGCTGAAGCCGCCATCACCCGGCCGGTGGCGTACGGTCTGGCCGTGACAGCCAATGGCACGAATCTGCTCTGGCTTCAGGCCGGTCTGTTCCAGCAAGGTCCGGCAGGCCTGTGCATAGCATAAAGAGAGTTGGCGGCTGACAGCGCCGGCACGATCAATCTCATTGTCGCCGGGCTGGCACAGGTCCAGCACTGCCTGCTGCAGGTCCGCGGGCAAGGGCAGGTTGAGCGTGGATTGCAGGAAAAATTCGCCGCTGCCAATCCGCACCAGCACCGCGTCGATACCGTCCACGCTGGTGCCGGTCATCAGACCGATCAGGTAATCCCCGCGGGAATCAGAAGACATCGCTGCTGGCCAGGGTTGACGCTTCCGAGAACAGGGTCATCTGTGCCTTCAGGCGATTGGCGGCAATCAGGAACTCCGAGCGTTCATTGTCATTGATGCCCCGTGCCTTGGGCAGGGGAACGGTGAGCGGGTTGCGGTGCACGCCGTTGATGCGGAATTCATAGTGCAGGTGAGGGCCGGTGGCGAGCCCGGATGCTCCCACATAACCAATGGTTTGGCCCTGCTTGACCCGTTTCCCCACCCGGATGCCTTTGGCAAAGCCGCGCATGTGTGCGTAGAGCGTGGTGTAGATCTGCCCGTGTTTGAGAATGATCACGTTGCCATAGCCGCCTTTGACCCCGGCAAAGATGACCTTGCCATCCCCGGCGGCCTTGATCGGAGTGCCGGAGGGGGCGGCATAGTCGATGCCCTTGTGGGCGCGAATCCGGTTGAGCACAGGATGCTTGCGGCTCAGGTTGAAGCGGGAACTGATGCGGGAAAAGGCCACCGGCGTGCGGATGAACTCCTTGCGCATGGAGTCCCCCTTGATATCCAGGTATTCCACGTCGCCGGAACGGGTTTCGTAGCGGAAGGCAGTAAGATGCCGGTCCTGATTCCAGAATTCGGCCATCAGGATGTCGCCCTCGCCGACTTTCTCACCGTCCAGATACAGCTCTTCATAGATGATCCGGAAGCGGTCGCCACGACGAATGTCGAGCACGAAATCCACGTCCCAGGCAAACAGGTTGGCCAGTTGCATGGTGAGTTTGTCGCTGATGCCCGCTGCGGCACCCGCCAGGAACAGGGAGTCGGTGATCTCGGCCTCGGCAAAGCGCGTTTGTTTCTGGTACTCACGCTGGCTCAGGCGGGTTTCCCAGCCGCCGCCTCTGAGGCGGGCGGTAAGGGTTTCCACTTTGGAGGGGTGGTACTGCACCCGGGTCAGCCTGTCGTCCTCCACGGTTACTTTCAGCGTTTCCCCGGGCCGGATCTTGGTCAGCCGTTTCAGTTTGTCGTCACTGTTGATCAGGGCAAAGACCTGGCCGGCACCCACTCCCAGCGGCTGCAGCAGCGATGACAGGCTGTCACCGGCTTGCACGGTTAGCGTCTGCCACTGGGGAGTGTCAGGGGCTGGTGGCTGGGGGTCGGGTTTGCGGGCTGGTTTGGCTGGCAGGGTGATGGTCTTGGCCTGTTGGCGGGGCTCCTCCGGAGCACTGTCCGGACGAAGGGCGATAAGGATGACGCCGCCCAGCAAGGCCATGCTCAGCAGTAAATGGGTGCGAGGGAACTGGCGCACCAGTCTGCCAGCATAAGATAGGAGTTCTTTCATGGAGAATGTGGGGGACCTGGTTGGATAAAAACTCGGACGTACCCAGGGGGGAGGGCACGGCGAAAAACTGACCTGCAAAGATACCTGCCTTCTCTGGCCGCGTTCAAGTGCTACAATAGCCGGCTTTCTCGCAGGGGTTCTTTTCTGCGCAAACAGTACCCGGACAGTATAGAGGTAGGCATGGCCACGGTGGACGAACAACTGGCGCTCATTTCCCGCGGTGCGGATGAAATCATCCAGGAAGACGAATTGCGGGAAAAGCTGGCCTCCGGCCGGCCCCTGAGGATCAAGGCGGGCTTTGATCCCACGGCGCCGGATCTGCATCTGGGGCACACCGTGCTGATCAACAAGATGCGCCAGTTCCAGGAGCTGGGGCATGAGGTGATTTTCCTGATCGGGGATTTCACCGGCATGATCGGCGACCCCACCGGAAAAAGCGCCACCCGCCCTCCGCTGACCCGCGAGGATGTGCTGCGCAATGCGGAGACCTATAAAGAGCAGGTGTTCAAGGTTCTTGATCCGGCGAAAACCCGGGTGGTGTTCAACTCCGAATGGATGAATGAGGTGGGTGCCGCCGGCATGATCAAGCTGGCCGGGCAGTACACCGTGGCGCGGATGCTGGAGCGGGATGATTTCGACAAGCGCTACAAGGGCAATCAGTCCATTGCCATCCATGAATTCCTCTACCCGCTGGTACAGGGGTATGACTCTGTGGCCCTGGAGGCCGATGTGGAGCTGGGGGGGACTGACCAGAAGTTCAATCTGCTGATGGGGCGTACCTTGCAGAAGGCCTATGGCCAGCCCCCGCAGATCTGTCTGACCATGCCGATCCTGGAAGGGCTGGACGGGGTACAGAAGATGTCCAAGTCCCTGGGGAACTACGTGGGGGTCAGCGATGCGCCCGGGGAGATGTACCGCAAGCTGCTCTCTCTTCCCGACAGCCTCACCTGGCGTTATTATGAACTGCTCAGTGCCTGCTCCAACGAGCGAATCGAGGCACTGAAGGCGGAGGCGGAGTCGCTGGGCTCCCCGCAGGAGGCCAAAAAGGCGTTCGCCCTGGAGATGGTGGAGCGTTTCCATGGTGCCCAGGCTGCGGCCGCCGCGCCCAAATCCGCGGGCAATCAGATTGCCCTGGGCGAGATTCCGGACAATCTGCCGGAAGTCGAAGTGGTATTGGGCGAGCAGGACAGCATCCATATTCTGCCGCTGCTTCGTGAGGCAGGCCTGGTGCAGAACGGGAAGGCCGCCAAGGATGTTTTCGGCCGGGGTGCGGTTTACCTCGATGGCGCTCAGCTCACCGAGGAGCGCAGTTTCGCTCGCGGCGAAAGCCTTGTACTGCAGGCCGGCAAGAAGAAGATCGCCAGGGTGATCCTCAAATAGGCCCAAATCGATGGTTTTTCCGTCGGATTGAGCAGAAAATGAGCGGTCGAACGGTTTTTTGGAAAAAGTGCAAAAAAGGGTTTGACTCCCCCAGCGAAATCCCTAGAATGCGCACTCCTCGACGGGGCAACAACGCAAGACGCCACGGACGAGACGCTCTTTAACAATCAGGCAAGCAAACGTGTGGGACCTGTTCGGGACGATGTCTTTACAGATAATCAGTTCTGAGCGAGTCAACAAAGTTTTTGTTAATTCAGGTGATGAACTGAGCATGGTTTAAGTGCGT